>JAGUZN010000136.1 GCA_020060775.1 Armatimonadota bacterium | reverse complement strand
TCCAGGTGCGGGAAGTAGTTGGCGCCGGTCATGAAGGCCGGGCGGTTGTTGACCGCGGTGAGGCCGTCGTCGTGCGCGGTGTCGAGGAAGTTGTAGCAGGGTTGATCGAGGAAGACGCCATCCATCTCCGGGTAGCGCGCGACCATCCCATCGATCTGGCGGGTGATGTCTGTGCCAAAGGGCAATGCTGGGTCGGAGTTCATGAGCATGGTGCCCGGCCAGGCAGAAACCGTATCGCCGTACCAGTCGCGCAGGCGCGAGCCCCGAAATGCTGGATCGAGCAGGGTGTCATCGCCATCGCCGGTGACCTGGATGTAGGGCAGCGCAGCAATGCCGGCCTCGTGCAGGTTCCTGATCGTTTGCCGGATCATCTCCACAGTGATCTGCGTCTCATCTTTACGCAAGTGTCCGCTGCGCCAGGACTCCAGCCCTTCGGGGTGATAATTGCCGAAGGCCGGAAAGTGCGAGCAGATCTCGTGCCAGGTCATGCCGAGGGACGCCATAGCGCGGGCATCCTCCAGCGAGACATCGAACCGGCCGGAGACATGACCGCCCCAGAGCTTGTGGATGAGAGTGGAGCGTGGTTCGAAGTATTCAATAAAGCGCTCGTAGATCCAGCCGAGCGCCGGACGCCAGTGACCGGCGGTACCTCGCAACAGCAGGCTGGTGCGCGCAGGACGACCCGGCGCCAGCGCCATCCAATCGAAGTCGGCGGCGAGGATCGGATCACGCAACCCGAGGATAAAGCGGAAGCGCGGGGTACGGAAATCGAACGGCATGGCGAGCAGGAGGCCGGCATCGACGTCCTCCCGGTAGCAACTTAACACCGGCATCAGCGTGCCACTGGTGATCTCACCATACTCCAGCGCCACCCCGGCAAAACGGTGGAGCGCCGAGGGCATGTCGTCCCGCGCCGTCCAGATCTTCATGGGGTGCGGCAGCCCTGCCGGCCAGGGGATGTGATAGGCGACCGCGACAGAGCGGAACTCGCCGGCGTCGAGCAGCACTTCCGCCTGCCAATGCAGGGCATCACCGTCTATCGTGTATTCTTCGTGCAAGACCCAGGGCGCACCGCGGAAGGTCTTGCGAATGACGAGCGCATCGCCAACGCAATCAACCGCCACGCATTCGACATCCTGCCGGGTGAAGGTTTTGCCCAAGCCGTCGTCGCGCACCTGCACCTGGCCCGGGTGGGCGGTCCACAGAAATTCTTGGTGTTCGGTGATCGTCAGGCGCACGAGACTTCCCGTCGCCCCATCGATCTCCAGCACCAGTCCACCAGCGGTCAGGCGCCAACCCGCATCACAGCGCTCGATCCCTCTCACCACATCGTCCTCCAGTTCTATCACCGTTGCTGCTAATACCAGGGGCAACCCGAGCGCACCGCTTCATCATTTATCGAAGCGGGTGCTGCCGCTACGCTACTCCACACATGAGGTAAGCGCGTGAATGCTGATTCCCCTACCGGCCACCTCATTATGAAGATTGGTCTCCTGATGCGTCAACCGAATACACGCTTATCTTCCGGCACATGTCACGGCATGCCAATTGCCAACACAGGGTTTTGTTAAAAGTCAAGCGGAGTGTTGTACTACAATAATAAACGGATTATACTATATAGTACATAAACGCTAACACCTCCACCACACGACTACCGTGAGGTGAGCGTGCACACAAGGAGGCCCTATGGCAGGCATCTTTCGGTTTTCGTTCGGTCCGTGGAATATCCACGAAGGCGCTGATCCCTTCGGACCAACCGTGCGTCCTACGTTATCCTTTGAAACAAAGCTGGGGCAGTATAAGGCACTGGGGTTTGATGGCGTGCAGTTCCATGATGACGATGCCGTGCCCAACCTGAATGCGTTGTCGCCTCAGCAGATCATCGCGGCAGCCACCACCCTGAAGGCGCGCTTGGATGATGAAGGGCTGACCGCCGAGTTTGTGGCGCCGCGCCTGTGGGAAGACCCGCGCACCATCGATGGCGGCTACACCGCCAACGCCCCTGCCGCCCGCGCGTATGCACTGGAGCGCAGCCAGCGCAGCATCGACATCGCCCGCGCCCTCGGCACCGACCTGCTGGTACTCTGGCTGGCGCGCGAGGGCACCTACGTGCGCGAGGCGAAAGACAGCAAAGTCGCGGTGGACCGGCTGGTCGAGGCGTTGAATGTCATGTTGGATTACGACCCGCAGATCCGCATCGCCATCGAGCCAAAGCCGAACGAGCCGATGGATCATACTTACATTCCGACCACCGGCCACGCTATTGCGCTGGGGCATCTGACCATCGACCCGTCACGCGTGGGGGTGAATATCGAAAGCGCGCACGCCATCCTGGCCGGGCTCGACCCCTCGGATGAAATGGGCTTTGCGCTGGCGCACGACAAGCTGTGGACCGTGCACCTGAACGATCAGAATGGGCTGAAGTTCGACCAGGACAAAACGTTCGGATCGGTGGATCTGCGCCGGGCGTTCAACCAGGTGCGCCTCCTCGATGCCTATCATTACGGTTCGCGCGGCGAATGGGTCGGGCTGGACATCAAGGCCATGCGCTCCCAGCCGGCGGAGTTGGCCACCAAGCATTTAGCCAACAGCCGGCATATCTTCCTGCGACTGCTGGAGATCAGCCGCAGCCTGGACGACGCGCATATCGCCGCGTTAGTGGGCTCGCGCGATTACGAGGAGCTGGAACGGTATATCCTGGACGGGCTACTCTGCACCCCGCGGGTGCCGACGGCGTAACCCACATGAACGGAATCCGTTGATGCGCATTACCGACATCAATTGTTCGCTCGGGAAACGTGCACCGCGCCAGCACTTTTCAGAGGCTGGCGTTCTGCTACACACCTTGGACCGCTATCGCATCACGCAGGCGGTGGTCTACCACGCTGATGCATTATGGAATGCAGGGTGCGGCAATGCGCGCATGCGGGAGATTGCCGCGGCATCGGGCGGTCGCCTGCAGGCCTGTTACGTGCTGCGTCCCAATCTCGGCGGCGGCGAGATGCCGGCGGCGGAGGTGTTGCATGATCGGTTGCTCGACGAGCGACCTGCCGCGGTGCGCCTTTTCCCCCAGCAAGATGGCTATCCACTGGATCGATTTTTCTGCGGCGAATTGCTGGAAGTGCTTGCGGCACTCCGCCTGCCGGTACTGTTGGAATATGATGGCGGCATGTGCGCGGGATTACCCGCATTGACGACCGACTTCCCGCAGCTGCCGGTGGTGCTGTTGCGTCCGCCTATCCGCCAGGTGCATATCCTGATGCCGTTACTCGCGAAGATTGAGACCGTACTGGTCGATTGCGGCGCGCTGACCGATAACGGGTTGATCGAAGAAATCGTCCGTCGCCACGGCAGCCGGCACCTGCTCTTCGGCAGCGGCATGCCTCACTTCCTCCCCGCCGGGTCGTTGGGATTGGCGCTGTACGCGCGCTTGACTGCCGAAGACCGTGCCAATATCCTGGCGGGGAACTGGCAACGCTTGCAGGAGGGACGCGCATGAGCATCCGCGATGACGCCTTTGCCGGCCGCCCGATCACGGTTCCGATCATCGATGCTCATACCCACCTGCTCGGATATTACCTAAATGGCTGGTACACGGCTTTTCAGGAGACGGCCACGGTGATCACTCTCATGGATCACCTGGGTATCGATGCCATTGTTACCGCTCCGCACACTCTGGTCAGTGGCGATGCCGAAGCGACGAATGAGGCCACGATCGCTGCAGCCGCCGAGTACCCCGGGCGCATCTACGGCTATATCTTTGTCTATCCTCATGATGACCTTGCGATCGTGCGCAAGATAATTGCCCGGTATGCGGCCCACCCCAGTTTCGTCGGCTTCAAGCTATTGCCCGGCTATCACGGCTCGCTACTCGCGCCGGCCTACGCATATGCCCTGGACTTCGCAGCTGAGCACGGCTGTCCGGTGCTCACCCATCTCTGGGGATCGTCGCCCGGCGCAGCAGAGGTGGAAGCCATCGTGCAAACACGACCGGCGCTGAAGCTGCTGGCCGCGCACCAGGGCGGGGGCAGTGCCGACTGCACCGACGCCCTGGTCGCCGTCATGCGTGAGCATCCGCACGTGACGATGGAACTCTGCGGCTCGCTGTACAACCACTACGCACTGGAGAACCTGGTCGAGATGGTCGGTGATGAGCGCATCGTCTACGGCAGTGATCTTATCAACCTCGACCCGCGCTACGACTTCGGCCAGGTGGTCTTTTCCACTCTACCTGACGAGAGCAAAAGCAAGATCCTCGCGGGGAATTTCCTGCGCCTGCTGGAGGGATCGGCGCTCGGCAGCATCGCCATTCACGGCACGTGAGGGGAAACATGCACGGCGGCGCCGAGTTCGGCGGATTCGTGCGCAGCGATGATCGCGCGCAACGCGTGCATCTCTTCGGCAAACGACGTGGGGAAGGGTGTGCCGTTGGTCAGATAATTCACGTAATGCGCGAAGTAATACCCGTCGTGCGGCTGATCCGGCTGCGGCAGGTCCATCGGATCCTGGCCATTCAGGTACAGTCGGCTTCGGCGGAACCCGTCCACCGACTCAACCATGCCTTTGGTACCGATGATACGCAACTGATCATTGCCCCACGCTCCGAAGGTCGTTGGGTTGAAGTAATTCATGTTGATGGCGCCCACCGCGCCATTCTCCAGGGTGAGGGCACAGGATGCCGCCATGTGGATCGGGCCGTTGCCCGGGTTACCGAGTCCGGTGGCGAACGTCTGCACTTGCGCGATGCGGAGTCCGGTGGCGCCGACAATGAAGTTCATGGCGTGAATTCCCGCCTGCCGGATCAACCCGCCATCGATCTCCACCTGTTGCGGGCGGGCGTCGTGCCAGGGATAGGACTTCTGCGCCTGCACCTGCGTGATCGTGCCTAACACACCCGATTCCACCAGGCGGCGCATCGCCTGCACCGGCAGCGCGAGCAAAGTGTCCGACATCTGGTGGACACAACGCCCGGTGCGCTCGGCGGTGGCCAGCAGGGTATCGAGTTCCGCATTGGTGAACGCCGCCGGCTTTTCGGCGTAGACATGCTTCCCGGCTTCCAGCGCGCGCATCGCCTGCCGCGCCTGCTCCGAACGCCGTGGCGAACAAAGGGCGATGAGTTCCACCTCGGGATCGTCGAGCAGTCCATCGAGATCATCGTACACGCGCAGCGCGAGACGTTCGGGCGTATCCACCCCCAACGCCGTATCCAGCGCGGCACCGGTGATTGCGGCCACCGCAGCCACGCGCGCCGGGATGTCCGGACCAATCTCCACCGGGATATTCACCGGCACCTGATGGCCATTACTGCCGTACAAACCCACACACAGCATGTCGCTCAACACCCTCTCACCATCAGCGCTCGCCCACTAGCCTAACAAGATGAGGGCATGCCGTCAATGCATCCGACAGTGTAACGTATGCCGCTGCGCTGTACCGTCATGGGAACAGCGAGCAGTTTCCTTTACCTGTCTGCGGTGCCTGCCGTTCACAAAGCGCCATACGGTCGTTTTCGCATCCCCCTTTCAGAGATAAACACTGGGAAATATGGAACAACAAAGGGGAACGCGCTTCTTACCCCCGGAGGGCCTCGTGAGTCGCAGCACTTCAGGACCCATACTGTTGGTCCTGGGATTCTCTATAATGCTCGCCCTCGTAGGTGTTTCGTGTCGATACGCCTCGGATGTCGCAACACGACAATCGATCCTGTTTATCGCCTGCGTCGTGGGGGCCTTGCTGGCTTGCTGGGCGATTCTCACTTCATGGCAGCATTTTTCCACTCGCCGCGAGCGACAGGGCTGGGGCGCCCTCGGCAGCTTCATGTTGCTCATCGTGCTGGGCGAGTATCTTCGGCTCTTTTACCGCTTCACGCTGGCCCGGCCTGATGCCTTTCCCACCTGGGCTGATCCGGCGTTTCTCCTCGCCTATTTGCCGTTGCTGGTCATCGTCATTCGCCTGGCCGGCATGCGCGTGCAGGAACGTTGCGGGCGGATGGCTATTTTGTTGGAAATATGCATCGGCACGTTGGCCTTGCTAACCTTGCTCTGGTATCTCAGCATCGGCCCATTTTGGAAAACGCATGACGGACTGGGTTGGGGAGGACGGCTGTTGATGCTCGCCTACCCTGCCCTCGACCTCCTCCTGCTGGTGGGTGTGGCGACCATGCTGTCGCGCGACCTGCGCTCCATGTTGTTGCTGAAGATCTCGCTGTTGATCGCCGCGGTGTTGCTGGCGTTGCCCAACATGCCGCTGGCCATCGCCTCGGCGCTGCCTGCACACCACAGCGCGGGCAAGCTGCTGATGGCCTGGCCGGTGGCGTTCGTGCTCTTCGGCGTGGCGGCCTTCGTGCAGTCCCACCTGCTGCCGGCGCCGTTGCATCAGGCGAATGCCCCGTCCCCCTCCACCTCACGCTGGAGCGTGGTCGGACTCTATGGTGCGGTGGCGCTGGCCGGCATCGCCATGCTGACCATTTTCCCGGAAACGTACCACCTTTCGCTCATCGACCTGGGGCTGCTCATCGGCATCGTGGCCGTCTTCATCCTCATTGCTCTGCGCCTGTGGGTCAACCTGGATGAGAACCGCCGGCTGTACCAGCAATTGCAGGAGGCCTACGAAGATATGGCCAACCTGGCGCATACCGATCCGTTGACGCAAATGGCGAATCACCGCGTCTTTCAGGAGCGCCTTGAAGAAGAGATTACCCGTGCCGATCGCTACGACAGCCCGCTGGCGCTGATCTTCGCCGACCTCGACCACTTCAAGCGCATCAATGACACGTACGGCCACCAGGTGGGCGATGCCGTGTTGAAGAAAGTGGGCGCCACCATCAAGCGCCAGGCGCGCGCCTCTGACCAGGCCTATCGCTATGCCGGTGAAGAGTTTGTCGTGCTGCTGCCGGAAACCACGCTGAACAAGGCGATGATCCTCGCCGAGCGCATTCGGCAAAGCGTGGAGCGCCTGCACATGCGCCTGGAAGACGGCGAAGTGCTGCACCTCACTATCAGCCTGGGGGTGTCAGCCTACCCTCAGCCTTCCACCAGCATGCAATCGCTCATCCGCGATGCCGACACCGCCATGTACGACGCGAAAGAGCACGGACGCAATGGCGTCCGCGCCGCCCGCCCGCACGCGCATGCCGGACGGTAATTGTAGCGGGTCGTCACGTTGTATTTTGCCTGGCAAGGTCAGCGGTGATCGGCCATTCCCTCCCCCTGTCGCAACGGGGGGAGGCAGGAGGGGGGTACTCCGCTGCGGGCATCCCGGCGGGATGCATGGACAAGGAATGACCCCCACCCTACCCTCCCCCGTTGCGACAGGGGAGGGGACAGCGCCTCGCGAAACGCCAACCGCCAACCGCGACCTGAACAAGGACCGTGTCGGAAGGCAAGGCACAACGTGACGGCCCACTACAGGTAATTACTGGGTTGCAGATGACAGAAAGCAGACTGCGGAATTGGTGGGATAGCCCCGCTCCGCCCCGCGAACCCCAACAGACATGCAAGTACTCATCGACTGCCGGCTTCCGTATCACAACGACTTCGCGACAGGGGGATCATCGTTCGAACACGAATAGACCATTAGCGACATCTCGCACGGGGTATTTCAGGGACGGATGAGTGAACCGCCTGAACATAGATCAGAAGGGCCTGCCGATGGCAGGCGTCAGCATGTGCCGTTTATTGGCCGGTGGCCGGCGACCTTTCGCGCCTTGCGACATCGCAACTTCCGCATCTTCTGGTCGGGGCAGTTGGTCTCGCTCACCGGCACCTGGATGCAGAATGCGGCCCAGGGCTGGCTGGTGCTGCTGCTGGCCACCCGCGAGTTCGGCGCTGAAAACGCCGCACTCTACGTCGGATTAGTGACCGCACTGTCAACGACACCCATTTTCCTGCTCTCCCTCTTTGCGGGGGTATTGTCTGATCGCTGGGATCGCCGGCGCACGTTGCTGGGCACACAGGTTTCGCTCATGCTACTGGCCTTTGGCCTTGCCCTGCTGGTCGCGCTGGATATCGCTAAACTCTGGCACGTGGCCGTGTTCGGCATGTTGAGCGGCATCGTCTTCGCGCTCGATATGCCCACCCGGCAGGCCTTTGTGAAGGATATCGCCACGCCAAAAGATCTGCTCAACGCCATTGCCCTCAACTCGTCGGCGTTCAATCTGGCGCGCATTATCGGGCCGGCAGTGGCCGCCTGGCTGATCTCCGTCCAGTGGATCGGCATCGCCGGCGCGTTGTATGCCAATGCCGCCAGTTTCCTGGCGGTGATTGCCGGCCTTTCCCGTATTCGCACGCCGCGACAGCCCGCCCTGCCGCGCAATGGATTCCTGGCGGAAATCAAAGAAGGGCTGGCCTACGTCGGTCACCATCGCACCATCCGCCTGCTCATGCTGATGATGGCGGTGTACAGCGTATTTGGCTTCTCCTATGCGGTACTCATCTCGGTGGTCGCCGTGCAGGTGCTGGGACGCGGGGTGGATGGCTACGGGTTGTTGTTGACGTTTGGCGGCATCGGGGCGTTCGCCGGCGCCGTGCTGCTCGCCTCGCTGGCCGGACATGTGCGGCAGGGACGGGTGCTGTTGTGGGGCGGCCTGATCTTCACGCTGGCCCTGGTGGGGTTTGCGCTCAGCCGCGTGTTCCTGCTCTCGCTGGTGCTCATCCTCTTGGTGGGCGGCGGGTTAGTAGTCTGCAGCGCCGGCATCAATGGGCTCATTCAGGCGATGACCCCCGATCACCTGCGCGGTCGCGTGGTCAGCGTGTGGGCGTTCATCTTTGCCGGGCTCACGCCGGTCGGCGCATTATACGCCGGGGTGGCAGCCCACCTCACCTCCCCGTCCATGACGCTGCTGTTCAGCGGCCTGGTATGCCTGCTGACCATCGGACTGCTGAGCTGGCGTGCGCGCTGGTTGTGGCAGCTTGAATAACTTTCACAGGCATACTGACAGAGCATTTATTAACAAATTCGGCTTTCGAGCCACCGGTTTTCGGGAACAAGGTAAATGGACGATTGTCTAACCACCATAAGAAACGATTTTATCAATGAAGAGGTACCCTATGACCCGCCATCTGCTCATGATGCTCGTCATGCTGACCATGCTGCCCGCATTCGCCGCTGATTGGCCGCGCTTTTTCGGGCCGAATGCCAACGGCATCTCGCCGGAAACCGGCATTGCCAAAGACTGGGGAGCCCATCCCCCGCGAGAACGCTGGCGCGTGGCGCTCACCGATGACGGCTATGCCGCCCCCGCGGTGGCCGATGGTAAGGTATTCATCGTCGATCATGAAAAGGTGGACGGCAAGTTCACCAACCGGGATATCGTGCGTGCGCTCGATTTCAACACCGGCAAGGAAGTCTGGCAATTCGCCTACGAAGACACGCACAGGCATGATTACGGTTTTTATCGCTCCACACCCGCGTATGACCAGGGACGGCTCTATACGTTGAGCCGCATGGGCTGGCTGATCTGCTTCAATGCGAAAACCGGTGAACCGCTGTGGCACCGGAACATCATCGCCGACTTTCGCGGGCAATTGCCGGGCTGGCAGATGAGCATTTCGCCGTTCATCGACGGCGAGAAGTTGATCATCTGCCCGGGCGGGGAGAGTGCGGCGGTGGTGGCGTTGAACAAAGTCAATGGCGAAGTGATCTGGCACAGCGGGCCCAAAGGCGTGCCCGGCTATGCGACGCCGGTAGCCGCCACCATCAATGGAGTGCAACAGTACGTGATCTTCGCCGGGGAGCAGTTGATGGGCTTTGCCGCGCAGGACGGCGCGCCGCTGTGGAGCGTGCCCTGGAAGACGGCGCATAATGTGAATGCCGCCATGCCCCTGGTCATCGGCAACACGGTCTTCATCACCAGCAACTATGGTCGCGGCTGCGGACTGGTGCAGGTCAATGGAAATCAGGCGGCGATTCTCTGGGAGAAGAAGGATATCCAGTCGCACTTCAGCTCGCCGATTCTCTATCAAGGGAACATCTACAGCACCAGCGACCCCGGGTTTCTGGTGTGCATGAACCCCGCCGACGGCAGCGTGCGCTGGAAGCAGCGCGGCTTTGAGAAAGGCGCGCTGGTGGCGGTGGATGGCGTCATGCTGGTGCTCGACGGCGCGAATGGCGACCTGGCGATGGTCAAGCTCTCGCCGGAGAGTTATCAGGAACTCGGGCGCATCAAACCGTTGGGCGGGCAAAGCTGGACCGCTCCCATTGTGGCCAACGGTCACGTGCTGGTGCGTAACCGCTCGGCGCTGGTCTGTTTAAGCTTGAAATAGGAAAAGATAGCAGACAATAGACAGAAGGGGACCGCGGGCGATTCCAGGCTTGGCGTGGGGAGAGGCGGTCCGTAGGGTGCGCGCGCCTGTCATGAGCTGCGTCGAATGGCCGTCCCGCACCGGAAGTGCCGATCTGGCATGCGTGCCCGACAACTCGATTCAAGGAATCGACCCGGGAGCCCTCCACCTCCCTCACCTTCACACCGCCACACCCCTTTTGGACCAGAAACTACACCCTCGCCAGATGGCGCTTGAGCAGGGCGAGGGCGGCAACGCCATAGTAAGCGTATTCGACGTCAGCCTCGGTGTCGGTGCATGAGGCGCAGAATCCGCCGCCGGGCAATGCCACCGCTTTGAGGAAGCGGCCGAGCGCGGGCAGGTCCAGCCCCACTACCCCGTCAACCTGCACCAACGTCAACAATCCGGTGAAGGTGGACAGGAGATCACCCTCGGGAGCCGCTGCATGCGCGCGCAGTCCGCCATCCTCCCCTTGCATCCCCTGCAAAAAGGCGATGACGCCCGTGCGATCATCCTGCCCCAGTTGCCCGTGCGACGCGAGCACCCCCACTGCCGCCGCCGTGCTGTTCGTCTGACCGGCGACTGATTCCGGCACATCGCTGAATCCCCCGTCCGGACGGCGATAGGCGAGAATGACGCGCGCATCCACCGGCGATGTTGCATGCAGGCACTCGCCGAGCAGCATGGTGATGAAGGTATGGTAAAGGAGAAGCGATTGTCCAGTATCGATGGCGAGATATTGACGGCAGGCAGCGGCCATCGGCAGATGCAGCAGGCGCGCGCTATTCGCCAGACTGAAGGCGGTCACGCGATCACGCGGAGGCGGTTGTGCCGTCAAATAGCGTGCGGCGCGTTGCCGCAGCCGGGCATTGCCGCCCAATAGATGATCGAGGCGCAGGGCGAAATCGAGGTAGTAGGGATCGGATGGGCCGAGCCGTCCGGCAAATCCGCCATCCGGCTGTTGCTGATCGTCGAGCCAGCGCGCTTGCAATTGCGCGAAAGCCGGAGAGAACAGCGCCATCCCCTCCCCCAGCAGCGCGTCCAGGCTCGTCAGGTAAGCGGTGGTCATCACGGTTCTCGTGCGGTAACGGTCGACTCGGCAACGCGCAACAGCACCATGCGTGCAAGGAAATCGAGAAAGTCGCGCAGGGCGGGAGGATCGAACTCCTGAGTTAATGCCAGCGTGCGCTGCAACAGCTTGTCCAGCAATCCTTCCGCCTTCGCCCATGCGCCGGTTTCGCGGTAGATTTCCGCGAGAGCGGCCACACGTTCTTCCGCAGGCAGTTGCCGCACTGCTGCCAACCGTTCACCGGCCCCCGCTTCCAGCGCAAACGCGCGCAACAACGTCGGTCGCTCGGCCAGTGCATCACGCTGCCAACCATCCAGGTCGTTCTGAATCTGGAATCCCTCGCCCAGATAGGTCGACAAACGTGCCAGCCGCTGTGAATCGACCTCCGTCCCGGCGGCAAGCCATCCGACGGCCAGTGCGGCTTCAAAGGCGGGAGCGGTTTTCTGCGCATATATCGCCAGCACGTCGCGCACAGGCACGGCTTCCGTCGTCCAAGCGAGATCGGCGCCCTGCCCGCGGCACAGCGCGAGGTGCGCGCGGGAAAGCGCATGCACTATGGCGGCCATTGCTGGAGTATCCGCCGCCGCGATGAGCCTGTACCCCAATCCCACCAGGTAATCGCCGACATTAATGGCCTGCGCCAGGCCGTACTGCCGGTGCACGGTGGGACGACCGGAACGCTCGGCATCGCCATCTTCAATATCATCGTGCACCAGCGAGGCTTTGTGAAACGCTTCAATGGCAACCGCCAATCGACGCACCCCCGCCGGCAACAGCGCCTCAATATCCGCATCCGGGACAAGGGCACGCTCGCCATGCCGCGCGAGCAGGTAGGTGGTGAGTGTGATGAAGGGGCGCAGGCGCTTGCCCCCTTGCGCGAGCCAGTCGAGGGCAATGCGCTCGGTGAGGCGCAGCGGATGATCATCCGGCAATGAGAGACCTTCAAGGTCATCGAGCAGTTCGCGCACGGCGGACAAAGTGAACAGGCGATGTGTGGCGCGCAGGATCGGCAGATACCCCCCCACGCGCGCTTCCTGCGCGGCATCGTAGCACTCCAGTAGCGGGAGCAGGGTATCGATGTCCGCTTCCGTGGCATCACACCCGTCGCGCAACAGGGGGATCGCCAGGTTGGGGATGCCCAGATCGCCCATGCGCGCGAACGATTTTTCCAGCGAATCGAGACAGGCGACGCCCAGGATGGCATCGGCGTGTCCGGCCACCACCTCGGTAACGACGGCGGACGTGCCCTCGGCCACGATCACTCGGTAGCCAAGGTCGTGCGCCCGCTGCAGCAATCCGTCGATGATGCACGATCCGCACCCGGCGCAATGCAACCCCGTGGCCGAATAGTCGCCGCGGCAGGAAGCCCGGTCGCGCAGGCAATGCGGCAGCAGCAGCAGCCGGCGGTGAAAGGGCACGGCGGCGAACGTGGACTGCCACGTGGCGTTGCTGAGCGCGACCATTGCAAACCCGAGATAGCCGAGCGGGAGGTGCAGCGTGGAGAGCAGGCGGGCGGCGGCATCTTCCAGCGCCGGCTTGCGCAGAGGAAGCGTCAGCGTGCCGGCGAGCGTCTGCGCTTCCCGGCGGATCGCCGCGCGGTCGGCATCCGGCGGCATACGCTTGATATCCAACTCGGGCGAGATGTCAATCGTCATGGGTGTCTCGCAGGACGCACTGCGCGCGACCGAGCGCCTCGACCGTCCAGATGATCGGATAGAGCTGTTCGGCATACCAGAGCGACGCAAAGTACAGGCCGATCGGCGACGGCGTGGTCCAGGTGTCATCCTCGACGCGCGCGATCAGGTATTCTACCCCGGCGGCCAACGCCTGCCCCGCCTCGTCAGGCCAGAGCGATAACGCGCTCACCGCGACGGCGCTCTCTTCGATGCCGGCGGGCACGCCCGGTGCGCCGCCCCAACCGCCGTCGGTATGTTGCGCGCGCAACAGATATTGTACCCCCCGGCGCACATGGTCGTCACGCACCCCGGCCTCCCCCAGCGCGATGAGCACGCGCGCGGTGCCGAAGACGGGGTTCTCGCCCCGCGGGGCATACTGATGGCCGAACCACAGCGGGACCCACGAGCCATCGTCCCGCTGGGCGCGATGCAAGTAGTCCAATCCTCGCTGTAGCGCTCGCGTCACCGCCGGATCAGCAGGGGCGGCGAGGCGCAACGCGCGGATGGCGTGGGCGGTGATGTCCGGCGTGCTGCGGTCGAAGGGCAAGGCCCCCCACCCCCGGCAGAACGTCGGCCAACCGCCGTCGTGATTCTGCAACGAGAGCAGCCAGCGCACCCCCCCGGCCAGCGCATCCCGCTCACCGAGATGAGCCAGCGCTACCATCGCCCCGGAGGTATCGTCGCCATCGGGCACGCCGCCGGGCCGGTGCGTCCACCCCCAACCGCCAGGCGCTGCCTGGGTGAAGGGATGCACATCACGGTACTGCTGTTCGACAATCCACCCGCGAAGATCCTCCACCTCCGCCGTGCCGCCGGATGCGTGTAGCGCGGTCACCGCGCTGGTGGTCAACCAGACGGAGAGATCCATGTCAATAGGCCAACTGCCGTCAGGACGCTGCGCTTCCCGTAAAAAAGATCGGCAGCGCTGCACTACCACATGCTCGGAATTCCGATACGATCCTAAACTCATGGTCACGAAAGCGGTGAGCGGCACGGCCTCCAGGAAGCCGCCATGGTCAGGCTGAATGGCCGCCAACTTGGCTAGCGCCGGCTCGACCGTCAAACGGCGCAGCAGCGCGGTGCATGGATTGCGCGAGGGCGTGCGCTCTTCGAGCAGCAGGCCGATAGCAATCAATGCGGGCAGCGCGTAACTCACCACGTGCAGGCGCAACTTCTGCAGCCAGGCATGCGGTAGGATGGACAACTCGTAAGGCAGGCCGGGAATCGCCTGCCAGGGGACCATGCCCGCCAGCGCGCAGTTCATCAGGATGGGCACGGCAAAGGTGCGGTCCGCGCCGTATGCCTTCCGGATCCCCTGCAGCAGATCATCGGGAGTCGGCCCGGCATGCACCTGCAAGTACTGCGCCGCGTGCCTCAGAAACGGTTCGTCCTCCATGCCGGCCAGCCGCAAGGCCGCCACCGTCAGCAGGGTGGTCGCCAGGTTGCTCGGGCTGTCCGTGGTATCGCCCCATCCGCCGTCGGCATTCTGCGTCTCGCGCAACCAGGCAGCCCCGTCCAGCATGCGCAGGGCATCATCCGCCGGGCTGCACACGGCTAATGCGCTGATGGCGGTGGCGGTGGACAGAGCAGATGAAGAGAGCCGTCCTTCCCAGAACCCCCGCAGGTTGCGCGCCATCAACAGCCGCGCACGTGCGGTCTGCACTGCCTGCTCGAGCCGTGGCTGCGTGCTGGTTACCGGCATACCGCTGCCCTCCGGGCGTGCCAGGCCAGCAACGATCTCCACAGCAGCGTCTGCGCGAACCCGAAAGCTTGCAACACGGCGCGTTGCGACCAGGGCACGCCGATGGCGGTCTGGTTATCCCAGAACAGTTGGGGCACCCAACGGAAGTTGAAGTCGTAACTCGTGCGGATCAATGCCCAGTGTGCCGGGGTCATGGTGTCCCGGGTGATCGTCGGCTCCCCACTGAGCGGCGCGTACAGCACCGGGAAGACGGCGATCCGTTCTTCACGCAACGCCTGTACCCACGCCAGGGTGCGCTGCACATCATCCTCCGTTTCGCCCGGGAGGCCGAGCATGAGACTGACCAGCGGGAAGAATCCGGCACGACAGAGCCGCCGCACCTGCTCCGCACTGGCTTCGCCCCAGTCCTCAGTCGCAATGCCGCCGAGTTTGCCGCCCGCGCCCGCACGCTGGAGCAACGGCCCTGACGCTGTCTCCACCCCCAGATTCACCCAGAGAAAGTCGTGGCGGTTATCGCCCACCAGCAGGTCGTGCACCGCGCGCAATTCGGTATCGGCATACTCGGCCACGCTAGCAATGTTAGCATGATCGATCTGTATCAGCCGCACGCCCGGCGCCGCGCGCATGCGCCGTAACAGATCAAGCAACGCCGGGGGGTTGACGTGAAAATTACGCGCCCCATAGCGGAACAGGTCCTCGCTCAACGCGGCGACATCCGGCATGCCGGCAGCGACATTGGTACGAATGTCGGCGAGAATCGTGTCAACAGGTAAATGCTGCATCGGCGTGCGTGCGAGCGTGCAAAATGCGCACCCCACCCCGCAGCCGCGGCTGATTTCCACCACCCCCATGGTGCTGCCGCCGCGGATGCGGGGGATCGATGCCGTTGGGACGGAATCGCCTGTAAGTATGCGCGGCAGTGCCTCGCCGGCGAGGATAGTCTGAACAAGCGCGGCGACATTGCCCTCGCAGTAACCGGTGATCACGTGGTCGATGCCGTCTGGTGCCGCCGAGGAAACGAGTTGCCAGGCGCCGGGGCCGCCTACCACCACGCGTGCGCTCGGGGCGGCGGCGAGACACTTGCGCACCCTGGAGAGCAAATGGCGAAAGGCGGTCTGCGGATAGATCGCCCCCCCCGCCACCGCCGTCATGGTGGAGGAGTTCATCCCGCGCCCGCACGGTTCGCCGGCAGAGATGGCGACGATGCGCGTGCGCGGGCCGATGGCATCTGCGAGGTGCGCTTCATCAACGACCGCCACCTCCTCCGCGGTCATGCCGCTCGCAAGGAGCGCGGCTTCCACGCGGCGCAATCCGAGCGGCGCCAGCACGGCATGGCCGTCGCGCACCGGCACGGGGGGAATCATCAGCGCATGCAGGAGCGGGGCGGGTGCGGTGGTCGTCTGGCTGGCGGCGAGCATCCCGTCGAAGAGCAGGCGATAGCCGGCCATCAACGTGCGGTCAGCAGTCAACACGATCGGATATCCGTCAGCCATCTTGGTCAATCTTTCCTTTGCGCCAGCGCATCCAGTTCATCGATCAACGCATCCAACTCATCGGTCACCGGCGTGCTGACCGGCGCTTTCGCCTGCAGGCGAGTTCGGGCGCGCGCCACCACCTGCGGATCAGGCGTCATCACGCAGCCGGGAGCGCCGGCAATCGCCGGATCATCCTGATACAGCGGGAAGATGATCGCCCCGTGCGGGCAGAGGCGGCTGCAGGCGGGGCACCCTGGTTTGCAGCGGTCGGGTTGCCGCACGGTCAAACGGCCATCAATCATGGCATATACGCCGAACAGGCAAAACTGCGCGCACTGCCCACAGTGCCGGCAACGCTCACTATCGATCACCGGATACCAGCGTTGCCCAACCGATGCATGCACTTCCCGCACCGTGACATCGGCGCAAGGGGGATGGCCGAACTGGCGAAGGCGTTCTACGACATCATCAAGTGCATCGAGCGTGCGAATATCCTCGGCGAGCACCATTCCCGCCACGCCGTGCTTGCGCAGCAGCCACTCCGCCGGCCGCGGATGCAACGCGGAGACGATGACCACAGAAGGTGGGAGAGCCGTCACGTCCTGCCAGATCGGGCTTGCCTCAGCCAGATGATACAGGTGCGGCGTCATGAGCACCGGCCACCCCGCCTGCGCACAGGCGACGGCCAGCGCATCCTCTCGCGCGCGATATTCCTGGCTCGATCGGGCAATGATGATCGACGGCATGCTGCTCCTTGATTCCGACAGTATCTCACCACCTGGCGGCAAAGAAGTCAAGCGATCTTCCCCGGCGCGTTCGGATCTGCGGTGATTTCCGATATATTACCCATTAACGCTATGTTTTAGCACGTAATAATCGTTTTTATTTGGGTACAATGCGAGGGAGGGTTAGGAGCGGGATCTACCGTTTTCCCTCCCCCTGTCGCAACGGGGGGAAACAGGAGGGGGGTACTCCGCTGTTTCATAAGGAATGACCCCCACCCTACCCTCCCCCGTTGCAACAGGGGAGGGGAAAGCGCCTCGCGAAACGCGCCTCGCGAAACGGCAACCGCGGTTTGCGTAAGGAAGAGGTGGGAGAACAAGGCACAACGTGATGACCCACTACAGGCCATCACCACTATCGCCTCACCGAAAAACCACGAGTGCCTGTTGCGTAGTGGCGCGGTGAACGGGTAAGCTATGGGATAATGTCCGCGTAAGTGTATTCATCTGTAACGAGAGTGAGAGCTGCCATGTCGTCCAGGTTGATCAGCATCGGCATTCCTGCCGTCATCGGGGCCATCGCCGTCTTCCTGTTGGGGTACTGGTTGATGGGGTCCGGGCAGGTCATGGTGTTGCCGCAACGCGTG
>JAGUZN010000252.1 GCA_020060775.1 Armatimonadota bacterium | reverse complement strand
GGCGGCGCCTGCCCGGATGCGTGAAAGCCTGCCGCCGCCTCGACCCCGGGTGCGCTTCATGGGCAGTAATGGTGTGGCAGCGTCACTGCCGGGTGTGCTCTCCCCCGTCCTGTTGTTCGTCGGTTGCCGATGGGCGCGCGGACTCGACCACGTGGTTATCGTACGGCAGCACCTGCGCCTCGGTGATCTCGCGGGGCTTCAACACCAGTTCCGTGTAGAACGCTTTGACCGTGGCCAGGGCCGGAATGGCGAGAAAGGCGCCCAGGATGCCGTAGAGGTCGCCGAGGGTGAGAATGGCGAACGCGACCGACAGCGGGTGGAACTTCATCTGCCGTGAAACAATGAGTGGGCTCAAGACGCTCGCTTCCAGTTGCTGGATGCCCAGGAAGAGCAGCAGTGTCCAGAGCGCGGTTACGGGGCTGACCAGGAGGGCCAGGATGACAGCGGGAATCGCCGCCGCAATGGGGCCGACATAGGGAAAGAACTCGCCGAAAAAAACGAGTGCGGCCAGCAACAAGGCGGGCTCCACGCCCAGCAACGATAATCCGATCCAGGCAATCGTCCCATTCACCAGCCCGACCAACAGCGAGGACCAGGCGTAGACGCGCATTTGCTGCGCGGTCACCAGCAAGGCTTCGGAGACCGGCTGACGCTTGGCTTCCGGCAACAGCGCAAACAGGCCGGTCAACAGTGGACGGGGGCGAATCAGGGTGAAGACCGTCATGACAAACACCAGCACGGCCCCCGCCAATCCTCCGAGCAATCCCAGGGTATACTGTCCTGCCTGAAGGAGCAGTTCGCCCGCGCGCGCCAGTCCCCGGTTGATGAGTTCCTGGTCGACCGTGAGCACCTCCTGTGCACGGGGATATCGTTCGGTGATGGACGCAATCCAGGATTCCGCACGAGTCCAATACGCGGGCAGGTTGGTGACAAAGAGCGTGAGTTGTTCCACCAGCGGCGGGAGCATCCAGTAGGCCAACGCGGCCAGTAAACCCAGCAACACCAGGATCACGAGGGGCGCCCCCAGCGCCCGAGACACCCGGTGACGTTCGAGCCAGCTCACCGGCGGCGTCAACATCATCGCCAGGAGGATGACCAGCGCAAAGAGCAGGAGGATGCGCGCGATTTCGCCCAGAAACCGCCAGGCCAGCAGCAAGGCGAAGACCAGGACGACGAGTTTAACCCAATCACCGTATCGCATGTACGCTCTCCACGGTATTAGCCGTGTAATTCCGGCGGATTCATCCCCTTCTCTTGCAGCACATGGATGTAGTCGAGCTCATGCACCGCGCGCAGCAAATCCGCGAGTTGCGCCGTGGCCAGGCAGATGCAGGTATCGGCCGCCCCGTAGTACATCCATACTTCATCCCCGCGCAAAAAGGCGCCGCAGGTGTAGACGACATTCGGGGCATCGCCGCGCCGCTCGTAATCGGCCTCCGGCGAGAACACCCAATCGGCGGTCCGCGCAATGACGCGGCGGTGGTTGGCGGCGTCGAGCAAGGCGAGGCCGAGCCGGTAGATCAGATTCCCGGCGACCCCTTTCACGCCATGATAGATGAGCAGCCACCCCTCGTCCGTGCGAATGGGCGGCGCGCCGGCGCCCAGTTTCATTCCGTCCCACCAGGGGCCGCCGCGCTCGGGGATGAGAATGCCGGGATGGCTCCAATGGACCAGGTCGTTCGAGGAGGCGTACCAGATATGCTCCTGTTCACCCGCCACCGGGCGGTGCAGCATCAGCCATTTCTGCTCGAACTGATCGGGGAAAATGATACAGTCTTTGTTATTCGGGGACATCACAATCCCCAGCCGCTTGGCAGTCACGAAGTCCCGGGTGATCGCCAGGGCGATTGCCGGGCCGTAGCGCGAGGCGGCGGTGTAGCTGATGATCCACTCCTGCTCGGCCATCTGCGTGATGCGCGCATCTTCACAGCCCCATTCCTCGTAGGGACACTCGGGGTCCTGGTTCGGGTACAGCAGCGGGTGATCATCCCAGCGCCAGCCGTCGACGCCGTTCGCACTGCGCGCCACCCGCAGATGGGAAATCCCGCGGCGGTCCTCTACGCGCACGAGCAGCACCACCTCGCCATTCACCTCGGCGACGCCGGGGTTGAGCAGCGCTGCCGCGGGCGTCGGAGCATCGCGCGGCACGAGAATGGGGTTCGCCGGATGACGAGAAAACACGTCCTGCACCAATATCTCCCTTCAGCTCGTGGAGCGTATCAGTGCTATTGTCCTCGTTATATCGCATGATGCGCTGTCTCGGCGACGTGCAACTTGGCGGCGATGTGCGAAATTATCGCTAAAGCTGCGACCGCTTCATGCGCCACGATACGGACGATTCCCCCGGCACAGCCAGATCAGAGCGTGCCGCACAGCGCCAAAAGAACCAGCCAATGCCAGTGCGAGTTGATCCGGAGGCTGTTAGCCCCCAGATCTGCATGGCATTAGCGCCATGCCGTTGATTGTCACCATTCTTTGCCATGGCGTCGATATCCCTTGCTTTGGTGCACACGCCGCCGTCTCCATCCCCGATACACTGGAAGTCAATATGTGTGTGAGAGGGCAGCCTGGCACGCACCACGCGACGACGCGAACTCGAGGAGGCGGAGATGCACGAGCGCCGTGATATCGATGAGTACAGCAAGCGAGAGCAACTGGACCACTATCTGGAAGACAGCACCGGGGAATATTTGACCACCAACCAGGGGGTGCGGGTCAACCACACCGATGATTCGCTGAAGGCCGGAGAACGCGGGCCCACGCTGATGGAGGACTTCCATTTCCGCGAGAAACTGACCCACTTCGACCACGAAGTGATCCCCGAGCGGGTCGTCCATGCCCGGGGGTCGGGCGCGCATGGCTATTTCCAGGTCTACCAGCCGATGGCCGACTATACCATGGCCGCCTTCCTGCAAGACCCGACCATGAAAACGCCCACCTTCGTGCGCTTCTCGCAGGTGGTGGGCTTCCGCGGGTCGGCGGACACCGTGCGCGATGTGCGCGGCTTTGCCACAAAATTTTACACGACGGACGGCAACTACGACCTGGTCGGCAACGACATCCCCATCTTCTTCATTCAGGATGCGATCAAGTTCCCCGACATCGTACACTCGATCAAGCCGGAGCCGCACAATGAGATGCCGCAGGCCTCCGCCGCGCACGATACCTTCTGGGACTTCGTCGTCTGTTCCCCCGAGACGACCGCCATGATCCTGTGGTTGCTCTCGGATCGCGGCATCCACCGCAGCTACCGCATGATGCAGGGCTTCGGCGTCAACACCTTCCGCTTCATCAATGCCCAGGGGAAAGCGCGGTTCGTCAAATTCCACTGGAAGCCGATGCAGGGCATGGCGCAACTGGTGTGGGATGAGGCGCAGAAGTTGGCGGGAAAAGACCCCGACTATCTGCGGCGCGACCTGTGGACCGCCATTGAGACGGGGCATTATCCGGAATGGGAACTCGGCGTGCAGATGATCGAAGAGGAAGACGAATTTCATTTCGATTTCGACGTCCTCGACCCGACGAAGATCTGGCCGGAGGAAGACGTGCCGGTGATGCCGGTGGGCAAGATGGTGCTCAATCGCAACCCGGAGAACTTCTTCGCGGAGACCGAGCAGGTCGCCTTCCACCCGGGCAATCTGGTGCCGGGAATTGATGTCTCGAATGACCCGCTGCTGCAGGGACGCCTCTTCTCCTACCTCGACACCCAGCTCATCCGCCTGGGTGGGCCGAACTTCCACGAGATTCCGATCAACCGCCCGCTCGCGCCCATTCACAACAACCAGCGCGACGGCTACCACCGCACGCAGATCAATCATGGCAAGGTGAGCTACTCGCCGAACTCCGTCAATGACAACTACCCACGCCCCGCCCCACGCGAGGAGCATGGGTACGTGCATTATCAGGAGAAGGTGGAGGGACGTAAAGTCCGTGCGCGCAGCGAGAGCTTCAAGGATTTCTACAGCCAGGCCACCCTCTTCTGGAACAGCATGACGCCGCCGGAGAAGGAGCATATCATCAAGGCCTTCCACTTCGAGGTCGGCAAGGTCAACGATACGTCCATCAAGCAGCGCGTGGTGGAGCAGTTCCATCGCGTGCATGGCGAGCTGGGCCGCGGCATTGCCATGGGGCTTGGCCTACCGATGCCCGAGGGGGACGGCGGCACCGGGGTCACCAAATCCTCGGCGGCCTTAAGCTTCACCGCCTTTCCCGCGCAGGATATCAAGACGCGCATGATCGCCATCCTTGCTGCCGAAGGCGTCAACCAGCAAGAACTCGCACAGGTCTTCGACGCGTTGCACGCCGCCGGCGCCACGCCGCAGATCGTGTCGATGCACGGCGGCATGCTGCACAGTATGGGTGGTGAAGAGATCAACGTCGAGAAGACCTTCGTCACCACCGGCTCCATCATGTTCGATGCCGTGTATGTGCCCGGCGGGCCGCAGAGCATCGAGAAGTTGAAGATGTCCGGCGATGCCCTCCACTTCCTCAACGAAGCCTTCAAACACTGCAAACCGATTGCCGCCAGCGGCGAGGGAGTGGAGCTAGTTATGGCCACTGAAGTTACCGGCGTTGATCTGGCCCAAAGCGGCATGCACGACCAGGTCGTCGCCGACAAAGGGGTGATCACCGTGCGCAAGGCGGATGACCTCGGCCCCTTCATCGAGCAATTCACCATGGCCATCAAGCAGCACCGGCATTGGGAGCGCGAAATGAAGGAGCAGGTGCCGGCATAATGCGATGCCTGTAACGCACGTGAACACCGTGTCCGAGCATGGCGGCCATCCGACCCTGGTGTGGCGGCCACGCTCGCTGGTGACGGATCGGTGCGGCAGACGAGAACAGCAATCACCGGCGGGCTGCTGCTGGCGCTGGGCGGCATGATAATCTGGAGACGTCAGCGCGATGCACGGGGAACAGTGTGAGCCCCAGCACTACTACCGTATCAGGAGAAGCAGCAATACCAGGAAGGCGATGAACACCACGGTAAGCGCCAGTATATTGCCGACCCAGGATGGCGTCGTCGGAAGATGTCGCGCTTTCAGTTCTGTCGAAAGCTGATGGAATCGCCAGAGCCCCAGCAGGCTGACGCCGGCGCCGCTCAGCACCAACAGGATACCGGCCAGACGTGCAGCCCAGCCAATGGCCCCTCTCCCGAGGAGTTCGGAGACGGCTAACCCGGCGCCAATGGTCGCCAGTCCGGTACGGAGCCAGGCGCTGAAGGTGCGCTCGTTTGCCAGGATCGTACGATGCGCGGCCCACTCCGTACGGTCCTGCGCCAACGCCGTGCGCTGGGAGGCATCGTCAGGCTGTGCCGATGCCTGTGCTGATGGCTCGTGCTGTTCTTCCGACATGCTAATCCTCAGCAGCGGTATTCAAAAGGATCTGTCCGCGGATCGCGAACAGATCGTTTGAACACAGTTTCTAACAAGCGCGGTAGCACCTGACGCCCCACTACACCTCATCGCTCCACCGCTGTACGCACTTTCGCACAGCGGTGATGATCAGGCGGCGGAAAGGGCGATGCGCGCGCATCCACCACTGCCCTGCGGTGGTATGCTCAGGGGCATGACGGTTGCGGGATTGGTGAAAGCGGGGACCATCCTCCTCTTCATTGCGTTGGGCATCGCGCTGACGCTGTGGCTGCTCGACCGCCTGTTGACGCTCGCCCTGCTGATCCTTATCGCCATCGTGCTCACCACCGGCATCGACCCGCTGGTCGAGTGGGTGCACACGCGCATCCCGAAACTCCCGCGCGGGCTGATCATCCTGGCGGTGCTGCTCTTCGGCGTGCTGGTGGTGCTGGGGATCATCACCTTCATCGGCTTCATCGCCGTGCGGGAGGCGATCGACTTCGTGCAGAACACCTGGCCCGTCTGGCGGGAGGATTTGCTCGCATGGGCGCGCGGCCTCGCCGACCGCTACGCATTCATCCCGGATCCCGATACGATTTACGAACGCCTGCAGGGCCAGGGCGGGCGCATCGCCAGTTACGCGTGGGCCACCACCTCGGCGGTCTTCGGTGCGGTGGGGGCGGTCTTTTCCGCGGTGACGGTGCTCATCCTGACCTTCTTCTTCACCCATTTTAAGGATGGCATCACGCGCACCTTCGCCCGCCTCATCCCCCCGCAATACCGGGAGCGGACGCTGGAGGTGAGCCATCGCGCCGCGGTGAAGATGGGCGGCTGGCTGCGTGGACAACTGCTGCTCGCGCTCATCATGACGGTGATCATCCTCATCGGCATGTGGTTGCTGGGCGTGCCCTACGCCGCGCTCATCGCCATCATCGGCGGCATCGGCGAACTGGTGCCGATGATCGGCGCGTACGTCGCCGCCATCCCGGCGGTGCTCATCGTGCTGGCACTCGGCGCGCCGCTATGGCAAGTTATCGCCGTCATCCTCTTCTTCCTTATCCTCTCACAGGTAGAGAATTACGTGTTCTCACCCAAGATCATGGAGCATGAAGTGTCGCTGTCCCCGGTCACCACCATCCTTGCGCTGCTCATCGGCGGTTCGCTGCTCGGTATTGTCGGCGCACTGCTCGCCATCCCCATTACCGCCGCTGGCCGCGTGGTGATGCTGGAGGTGGTGTTCCCGGCCATCGAGCGCCGTGGGCATTCACGAGATCGCGCGGTCTGATCGAGGCCGTTGAGGATGCGTTCCAGCAGCGGGGACATGCTGCGCACGCGACGCGCACGGATGAGCAGATCCCAGAGCGGTTCGCATTTCTTCCAGCCGATGGCGTAGGCCAGATGGCGCAGGCGATGCGTCCAGTCCTCCTTGGCCCACGCGCCCTGGAAGATGGCGCTCCAGCGATAGAACTCCCGGTAGGCGCGCCAGTAGCCTGCTTCCAGTTCTTCCGCCGTCATGCGCGCCGGGGTGAAGACGCAGTGGCGGGTGTCGTAGCGGTTCCAATCGTAGGAGGTGATGCGTCCCGCCGCCAGCATCCGCTCGTACAGCGCCGTGCCCGGGTAAGGAGTGAGAATATGGAAGGTGGCGGTTTCGATGCCCTGCCGCACGGCCCAGGCCACCGTGCGGTCGAACACCCCGGGGTCGTCGCCATCCATGCCGAACACAAAGCTGCCGTTGATCATCACGCCGTGCTCGTGCAACCGCGCAATCGCCGTCTCGTAATCCCGCACCATGTTGTGGAACTTATGCTGCGCATGCAGGTTGGCCTCGCTCAACGTCTCAAAGCCGATGAACAGGCTGCGCAATCCGCTGGCGACCGCTTTCTCCAGCAATCCGGGCTCCAGCACCGTCTGCACGGTGGCTGCCGCCTGCCACACCCGCCCCATGCCGCGCATGCCGTCAAACAGCGCTTCGGCAAAGCGCCGGTTGCCGAAGAGATGGTCGTCGAGGAAGAAGAGATGCCGTCCGGGCAGCCGCTCGATCTCCGCCAGTGCGGCATCCACCTGCATGGTGTAGTACGATTTGCCGCCCTGGTAAAACGACGTTTTATAACAGAAGTCGCACTGGTGCGGGCACCCCCGCGACACGACAATGGCATTCGGCACAAGGTAGAGTTGCCGCTTGATCAGATCACGGCGAGGGGAGGGTTGATTGCACAACGTGCGCACCGTCGAGCGGTATTCGCGTTGCGCGCATCCCCGCCGGAAATCCGCAAGGAACAGCGGCCAGATATCTTCACCGGGCCCGAGGCAAATGGTGTCCGCGTGCTGCCGCGCTTCCTCCGGCAATGCGGTGACGTGCAATCCGCCGAGCACGACATACACACCTCTCCGCCGGTAATGGTCGGCGATCTCGTAGGCGCGGTAGGCAGAGCTGATGTACACCTGGATGACCACCAGATCCGGCGCATCCGACAGGTCGAGCGGTTCCACGTGCTCGTCATGGATGCTCACCTCGTCATCGGGCGACAGGTAGCCCGCCAGCGTCGCCAATCCCAGCGGCGGGAAGAGCGCATACTTGATCGAACGCCAGTAGGGGCTGGTGGCTTCCGTGAGAGCGGGGAGAATCATTTTGACGCGCATGGTCATTCCTCCTTGCAGGCAATCCCGGATCAGAGTGAAAGGCGGTATCCAAGATTGACTACGAGATTGTGCAGCAGGTTTACGCGTGAGACGGTCATACGCCGCGTGAACGATGGGAGTGAGAAGAAACGGCGGCGAAACCATTGGTAACCGGCGAAGAGTTGCTCGGCGCTCATCCGGCTGGGGCGGAAGGCGACGTGCGTCTTGCCGTTGTAATACGTCCAGTCGTTGGAGAGCAACCGTGCTTCGCGTCGAAAACTGTCGTACAGCGGCGTTCCCGGCAATGGCGTGAGGAGGCTCACGGTAACGCCGTCAATGCCCATCTGTTCACAAGCCTCGAGCGTCCGTTCGAACACCCCCGCATCATCCGCATCAAAACCAAAGATGATCCCGGCTTGTACGGAGAGCCCATGTGCGTGAATGCTACGGATGATCTCCTGATATTCCTGCACACGATTGAAGCTCTTCCGCACGCTTCCCAGGCTATCCTCAGAAAAGGATTCCAGTCCGATGAACAGGTAGATGCCTCCCGCGGCGCGTGCCGCGCTCAGCAATCGTTCATCGCGGCAGCGATCAAGCGAAACCTGCGCCGCCCACCGCTTCCGCAGGGGAGCCAATGCCTGCATCAGTTCGAGGGCATACGCGGGATCGCCGAAGAAATTATCATCCCAGAAGACGAAGTAGCGATTGGGTATACTGCGGATATCGTCGATCACCTCCGCAACGGGTCGCGTGCGAAAGCCGGGGTGATATATCTGTTTCAGATTGCAGTAACTGCATTGATACGGGCATCCGCGCGTGGCAAAGACGGCCCCTTTGGTGAAATGGCGGCCCTTCACCAGATCACGGCGGGGAATCGGGAGATGATCGAGCGCGGGAGGCTGGGAGCTGACATAGCGTGGTGTGGCCTGTCCGCCGAAAAACTCGTCGAGGAATAGCGGCCACGTGTGCTCCGCTTCCCCAATCACAAGGTAGTCGCAATGATGTGTCACCTCTTCCGGGCATAACGTGGCATGCGGTCCACCCATTACAACGCGAATATGGCGCGCGCGCAGTTGAGCGGCCATGCGATAACAGTGGGTCGCATTGGGCGTATTGACTGTGATTGCCGCCAGATCAAACGGTTTGTCGTCGGGAATCCGCTGGTGGTACTCGTCGACCAGTGTGATCTCATACCGTTGTTCATCGACAAATCCCGCCAGGTACGGCATGGTGATCTGCATGAAGTTATTCATCTGCTGCTTACGAAAGCGATTGATCTCCGGATTCTCCGGCGTGATCATCAGCAGGCGTTTCCGCGGGGATGTCGTTGTCTCCATCGCACACTCCTTTCTCACAACACGAGTGTAATGGGACGCGCACCTGTCGGCCGACCCACTGAGGACGCGACTTCGCGCATCCGGAATCCGCGCATCACGCACCTGAGTGCTTGGTGCGCCGGAGGAGATGGCTTATACTGAACGTGAAAGGACCGATCATGCTGGAGATTCTGCTCGTCGAAGACAATGCGCGCTTGCGCCCCGCCCTGCAGGCGGGGTTGACCGCCACCGGCGCGGTGCGCGTGCTGCACGCCTGCGAGACCGGGGAGGCGGCGCTGGCTTTCTGTTTGCAGCAGGCGCCGCAGGCCGTGCTTATGGACGTGCACCTGGCAGGGGCGATGAACGGCATCGACGCGGCAGTGGCCATCCGACGCGAATACCCGCGCATGCCGGTCGTCTTTTACTCGATTCAGGACGACGACGCCTATTACCGCGCCTTCCGCCGGTCGGGGATACTCAGCCATTACGCCTACGTGCGCAAGAGTAATTTTTTATTGCCGCAGATGATCGTGCCGTTGTTGGAGGATGCGGTGCAGGGGCGCAGTTTCATCGACCCGGATATCGAGGCGCGCGTGCAGGAAGTGCGCCACAAGGATTCGCACTCGCCGATGGCGGTGCTCGAGCCGAACGAGCAGGAGGTGGCGCGTATGCTCGCCCAGGGGATGACGAACGAGCAGATCGCCGCGCAGATGGGGTTTCGCGACAAGCGCACCATCAGCCGAACGAATGGACAGATCTACGCGGCGTGGGGGCTGGACGAGACGAACACCGATGAGAAGGTCGCCCGCACCCGCGCGGCGCTCATCGTTCACGCGGGACGGCTGATTGCCTGGGATGCGGAGGGCATGGCGCGCATCGAGAATGAGCGCGGCGACTGGGTGCCCTGGGAGGGCGTATGAGCGCAGCGGCGTTACTCTCCTGGGGATTGCTCGCCATTTCCCTGGTCAATTTCATCCTGCTTATCTGGCTCGGCTTGATCGTGCTGACGAATATCAACCGGCGGGATGGCGGGGCGTGGATCATCGGCGGCGGCATGCTCACCGGCGGCGCCTTCTTTCTCTTCCATGCGGTGGCCATCAGCCAGGGACCGGAGGCGATGAACCCCGCGCTGTTCGGCGAGTGGCCGCTGGCGTGGGCCGGGGGATTCGCCCAGCCCTGCGCGTGGTACATCGCCATGCTCTGGTACGCCGGGTTCTGGAAACACCCCGGCGCCATGCGCCATCATCACCTGCACAAGACCATGCTCACCCTTATCACGGGTGTCGTACTGGTGACGCTCGGGCTGCTGGCGATGATTCGCATGTCGCTGTTCGAGCCGTACGAACTTCCCTACATCCTCGCCGGCCCGGTCGTACAGCAGATCCCCGTGGTTATCATCCCCTATGTGATGATGATTCTGCTCTGCATCGGCATGTCGCTCCTCGCCCTCAGGCACCCCGCCCCCTCCTCGCGGCTGATGGGCGACCTGGCGCGGCGGCGCGCACGTCCCTGGCTCACCGCCGCCACGCTGGTCATGCTGCTGGTGGGATTGCTGGTGAGCGGCGCGCTGTTCGCCTTCACGCCCATGCTCGCCCGGCATGCCACCCAGCACCTCCCCGCGGAGATGATCCTCGATATGGCGCTGGTGGACCTGATTATTACCACGCTGATCGCCGCCGTCATCGTGCTGCTGGGCGAGGGGGTGATCGCCTACGAACTGTTGACCGCCCGCGCACTGCCCCGGCGGGGACTGCGGCGGGACTGGCACCTTGTCATCCTGCTGGCGCTGGTCTTCTGCACGGCGGTCGGCTTCAGCATCATCCAGGGCGTTCCTCCCATCTACGGCGCGCTGGTCGCCGCCCTCGCGCTCACCGCCGTGCACGCGCTGGCCACCTGGC
>JAGUZN010000179.1 GCA_020060775.1 Armatimonadota bacterium | reverse complement strand
GCCCGACCCGCGACCAGGCGGTCGCCGCCAACGCGGTGTTGCAGGCGCTGGGCGTGCAGGCGCGCTTCGCGGATACGCTGCTCGTGCGCGAATTCCGCTGCCAGCGCATCCCCGACATGGGCAATATCGTAGGCGATATCGCGGAAGAGCGCCTGCCGTCACCGGAGAATCATGTCAGCAAGTTCGAGGATGTGACCGGCATATTGCTGGCGGACTGTGAGTACATCAACTTCAGCGCCTTCCCGCTGACGGCATCCGCCCAGCCGCTGCTCAGCTATCAGGAGAAACTGCTGTTGGGCATTGAGCCGGTTGGCAAGGGATCGGTGTTGATGGCAGCCTTCCCGGTGCTGGCAAATGGCTACCTCCGACATCCGATCCACACGTACAAGAATATCGATAATGACATGCTGGCGTACAACCTGCTGGCGTATCTTTGCGGACGCATCACATCCGCGCGGGGCCGGTAAGGCGGAAGGAGAGCATACCATGAAGAAACAACTTGTCCAGATGATTCTGACAGCCGTGCTGACCGGCATCATGACGCTCGCCGCCTGTGCCGCACCGGCGAACGTCTGGGAATCGAAGATCGTCGATACATGGCGCGTCACGAACATGTCCAATGGCTTGATTGAGATGGGGCTGGCGCCGGAGTTAGGCGGGCGCATCATGAACCTGCGCCTGGCCGGCAGCAATTTCAATCAGGTGCGCATGGAGGTGCCGGAATACATGAAGCTCACGCTGAAGGATGTGTCACCGTACCGGCATGGCCTGAACTACGGGGGCATCCGCGACATTCACAGCACAGCGTATCCCGGCATCGACTTCAACCATAAGACGTATCGGACGAAGGTCCAGTCCGGAAAACAGGGGCAGCCTATTTCGCTGTATAGCGAAGCAACCGCGGAAGGCATTCGCTCGCAGCGCATGATGACGCTGCTGCCGGAGACGACTATCCTGCGGATCGACGTCACCCTGACCAACCTGCGCGACCAGTACATTGACCTGATGTGCCGGCTGAACGGCGAATATGCCAACGGCAATCGGGGCAGCTTCACCATCTTCCCGAAGGCCAAAGGCGGCATCGAGCAGGTGGAGTATATCATGGGGCGTGAGGAAGGCCGCGGCATGCGACCGGCGCACGGCGGCTGGGTGGCGCGCGTGGATGTGGCCCACCAGTCAGCGATGCTCATTCGTTATCCAGCGGACGAGGTCAAGCAGTTCCTGCTGTGGACCGGTGCCGGTGCTGCTGAGGGTGCGCCACAATTGCACAAAACCATGGAAGCCGACTACTTCGGCTTCGTGGGCATCAATCTCTTCCAGATACCCCACGAGACCCCGCCGGGTGGGCAGGCGACCTTCTACCAGGAGCACTGCCTGTATTCCGGGTTGACATTGATCGATCTGGTGCAGGAACGCATCGTCATGCAAGTGGAGCCCGACCGCACGCGGTATCACGCCGGGGAGACGATGACCGTGCGCGTGGCCGCCGCCTCGCCGGAGAAGACGTATCCCTTTGCCGCCACGGTGGAACTGGTGGATGGCAAGGAGGCCGTGCTCGGCACCGCCACGCTGCTTTTCACCTGCCCGGAAATCGGCAAGGCGCAGTGGCAGCAGTGCACGTTCCCCGCCCCGGCCACGGATGGGGCGTACACCGTGCGCCTGCGCGCCTTTGACCACAGCGCCACCAAGACGGTGCGCGTGGATGCCGCAGCCCTGGCGAAGATCGCACAGCGCGTACAGGCGCTGCGCACAGCAATTGCCGCGCTGAAAGCCAAAGGCGGCGTGAAGGCCACCACCGAAGCAGCGATGGCGGAAGCCCGGCTGGCGAGCGTGGGCGAGATCATCGCCCAGCGCCAACTGGAGGAAGTGGAGGAACCGCTCGCCGCCCTGGAGGGCGACGTCGCGCGCTGGCAGAAGGAATAACGTCCTCACAAAGTCAATAATCACTGCTCGCCTGTCCACCCTACGGACAGGCGAGTTTTTCATAACGGAATCGTCTGAACGTGTAGAAAGCTTGCGAAGTATTATGGCTTGAGCGGAGGGAGGTTGTAGCGCTTGCGGAGGTCCTGCGCGGTAGCCCAGAGCTTGGGGTCGCGGTGGAGGAGGTTGATAAAGTTGGTGGTGCTGATGCCCAGGCGGTCGGCGGCAGGGCTGACCTGGCCGCGGAAGAAGACGAGCAGGTCGAGCATGGCGGCAATGATGGGCAGGTAGCGGGGGTTTTCGGGATTGACGGCGAGTTTGCCCCCCTTGCCGCGCTGCGCGATCACTTCATCGGGACTGACGAAGGTCTCCGGGTCCACCTCGCGGCGGACGGCGAGGGCCAGTGCATGGCGCAGGCGCTGCATGGCGAGAGTGCGGTTCTCCCCCTGCAGGCGGCTCTCGTTGGCAATGACGGTGATGCCGGTGGGGCGGTGGGTGAGGCGGATGGCGCTGTGTGTTTTGTTGCGCTTTTGCCCGCCCGGACCACTGGCCCGTCCGGCATACCAGTCACATTGTTTGAGCAATTCCTCGTCAGAGAGTTCCCAGTATTCCATAGGTAGCACAGATCACTCCGCCATGCCATACTCTGCGAACCGGTGCTGGTCGAGTCCGCGTGTGGCGTATCGCGTTTCGCGTTTGGCCTTCGATGGATGCCAGCGAAGACCGGAGCGCGAAGCCCCATCTGATGCGGCCCCCGCATGCTCTCATTGTCTCTGACCTGCTTGGCTTCGCCGCGGCAGGGGAAGGGCATAATGCTCCCAGGCATACCATGCCGTTTCCCTGTACAACCGCCGGCAGCAACCATAGCTCCTCAACTACCGGGGCCGACGAGAAGCCGGCGCTCCGACCGAACTCACGGTAAGCGCGAACGACCCGACCAAATCACCCATACTACCGACCGGACCTCATCACAGCTTAATCGTGCCGGTGAAGACTTCGACGGCAGGGCCGGTCATGTAGACGTGGTTGTCCTGATCAT
>JAGUZN010000170.1 GCA_020060775.1 Armatimonadota bacterium | reverse complement strand
GCTCTTCCGATCTGTTCCATGCCGAGTTGCCGGCGAGAGAATCGTAAATACTGCCCTGCGCATTGCCGATCAACTGCACCAGCGCGGCGGAATCGCCCGTGCCTCGCGGATCGATCCAGACCTCGAACGAGTCGTCCAGGTAGACGGCGCTGTCGCGTCCGATCTTATCCTGGCTCAACGGTTCGGCGCCATGCTCCCAACGCCAGGCGACATACAACCGCTCGGCATCAGCCGCCAGCCAGACCTGCGGTTGATCCTTCTGCCAGATGCGCGTGAAAATGGTGATGAATCCGGTGGCCTGCGTTGCTGATTGCCACTCCTCCGGCATGATGGCGCCGTCAATCACAATCGGACACTGTGCGACCAGGGGAACGGCGGTCTCCGGCGGGGTGTAGGGTGGCTGGTCCGCGGCAAGCGCCATGCCCCCCATGCAGCAGAACAGCACCATAATACACAGGATGCGAGCAATAACCATGACATACTCCTCTCGCAGAATACAGCTTCTCAGGGGCATGTAGGTATGGGGCTTCGCGCTCCGGCTCGACCCATCACCAGGGGAACTCTATCAACTACAATATACAGTCAAATCGGTCCCCTGGCAATCGGTCGAAGATGCTATACCGTGGCAAAGAGATCGTGAAGGGCATCAGCGGTGATGGACCAGTGTGACGCGTGCCAGGCTGGCTGCCCGGCCTTAAACAGGATGGCTTGTGGGGACTGGTGGGGAACGCCGGCGGCGGCGGCAATCGCCTGTGACAGCGGGCGATCCTCCACCACCAGCACGCGCCACACCTCCGCCTCGGGATGCTCGGCCGCAACGCGTTCCACCGCGCTGTTGGCCGCCCCCGAGATGGGGCAGCGCGTGGAGTGTTTGAGCAGCAGCACCGGGTGCGATTGGCTGTGCTGCAGCAGGGTCTGGAAGTCATCTTCCGTTCGACACGCGTGAATCATCATTCTTCTCCTGTGTACGCTGCGATCACGATTGCAACACGGCGGGGTTCACGCAGTTGGGCGGGGTCTCGCCGCGGAACACAGCCAGAATATTCTGCACGGCGAGCAGCCCCATATTCGTGCGCGTCTCCACGGTGGCGCTGCCGATGTGCGGCACCACCACCACATTATCGAGGCCGATGAGCCCCGGCGCCAGCGCCGGCTCGTCCTCATACACATCGAGGCCCGCCCCCCAGATCACCCCGTCGCGCAGGGCGCTCACCAGTGCCGCCTCGTCGACCACCGGACCGCGCGCCGTATTGATGAGGATGGCGGAGGGTTTCATCTGCGCGAATTCCGCCGCGCCAAGGTAATGCCGCGTTTCCGGGGTGAGCGGCACATGCAGCGAGATGAAGTCGGACTTGCGCAGCAACGTCGCCTTGTCCACGAAGGCGCCGCCGGTCTGCTGTTCGAACTCCGGGTGGCGGTGGCGACCGGTGTAGAGGACGCGCATGTCGAATCCGCGCGCCTTGCGCGCCATGCTGGCGCCGATGCGCCCGGCCCCCACCATGCCCAGCGTCTTCCCCGTCACCTCCTGGCCGAGGAACATCATCGGCCCCCAACCGTGAAACTTGCCCGCGCGGGTGAAGCGGTCGGACTCCACCACCCGCCGCGCCACCGCAAACAGCAACGCCCAGGCCAGATCGGCGGTCGCCTCGGTCAACACGCCGGGCGTATTGGTGATGATAATGCCCAGCCGCGTGGCGGCAGCCACATCGATATTATTAATGCCGACCGCATAACTGGCGAAAATGCGGCAGGTCGGCGCGGCGGATGCCAGCACCGCGTCATCGACCGGATCGGTCAGCAGGCAGAGCACGGCATCACGCCCCCGCACGCGCTCGACCAGTTCGTCGTGCGTCAGTACGCGATCGTCGGGGTTGACCTCAACCGCGCAGTGCTCGGCCAGCAGGTCAAGCGCCGGCTGCGGCAGTTGGCGGGTGACATAGACATTCGGCTTGGCCATGGCCATCTCCTCACGCTTCCCAGGCAAAACGCGCCCACGCCGCATTCAGCGTGCGCTTTGCTCCGGCGATGACCAGCTCGGGATCTTCATCGCCAAATGGCTTCACCTCAAAACTCACGATGGGACGGCGGGTCGCATCAAGGAAGCCGGCTGCATGCAGTGCCTTCAGGAAAGCGACCACCTGTGGCACATCGTTCTCACCGCCGGGAAACCCGAAGCGCGGGTGCTGATCGCCATAGCCGGGCAGGCCGGGATCAGCCACCACGCAGTTACCCAGGTGGGCGTGGACCAGGTACTCTTTGATGGGCAGAATCGCCGCCTCCGACGATTCGCGCAACAACGGCAGGTGGCTGAGATCGACCATCAGTCCGAAATTCGCATACGCCGCGCGCATCGTTTCGCCATACCGCCGCGCCAGCTCTACCGGACCGACCAGGCTCTTCTTCTCGATATCGAAATCGAATACTTCATGCACGATCTGCAGGTCGCCCTTCGCCTGCGCGTAGGCGCAGAGTTGCCGCGTCGAATCCAGCAGCGCGGCGAACGCGTCCTCCCGGCGGGCCTCATCATACGGCCCGCTTAAAAAAGCCAGACCGGTACAGCCCAACTCATAGGCTTCATCAATGCCCGCCTTCAATGTGTCGATGGCCTGTTGCCGACGCGCTTCGTCCAGATCATTGATGTTCAGCTTGGCCGTCAACAGGCGCGGCTGCGCGCCATACGCCACGGTGATATGCGTCGTCTCCAACATGGCCTTCGCCTGGCGGCGCACCGTGTCATCGCGCATCCAGGTCACTTCCACCGCGTCAAAATACTCATCGGCCACAATGCGGCGCAGTGTCTCCAGGATCGGTCCCTCGCCCTTCATCACCTGCGGGAACGCCATAAAATGAATCAGCCCAACCTGCAGGTATGTTCGCATTTCGTGCATGCGCAGTCCTCCGTGCGGCGCAACGCACCGCCAGCAGATTGTACTCGGGATCGCCAGGAGGAGCAAGCGCACTACCGAGAATTCCCGGTCGCTGCGGCTGGCGAAAAAACCGGACAATTCCCGCGGCGCCATCGCGTTGGGATGCTCCCGTCCTGCCGCCGCTCCTGCTTCGCTGTTATAACAAAAGAGTAATCCCGTGGACATCCACGATGCACGTCACGTTCGCCGGCGCGACCCTCCGGCGACGAGGAGGAGACAATCCATGTATTGTGAAGATCACGCCTACTGTTCGCTGGCCAAGGTGGGCCAACCGGCGCCGGATTTCACCATGCGCACCACCGCCGACATGGAGAACCTGAACACCACAGCCTCGCTGTCTGACTACCAGGGGAAGTGGCTGGTGCTCTTCTTTTATCCGCTCGACTTCACCTTCGTCTGCCCGACGGAAATCACCGCGCTCTCCGAACGATATGATGAGTTCACCCAGTTGAACGCGGATGTCCTCGGCGTGTCGACCGATTCCGTATACAGCCACCGTGCCTGGATCAAGACCCCGCGCGATCAGCATGGCATCGCCGGACTACGCTATCCACTGGCCTCCGATATCACCAAGGAAGTATCAGCCAACTATGGCGTGCTCGTGGAGGACGAAGGAGTGGCGCTGCGCGGGTTGTTCATCATCGATCCCGACGGCGTGCTGCAGTACATGGTGGTGCACAACATGAACGTCGGGCGCAGCGTGGATGAGACATTGCGCGTGCTGGAAGCACTGCAGAGCGGTGGGCTGTGCCCGGCGAACTGGCGGCCGGGGCAGAAAACGATGGAGGAGTAATGCACGATGCCGTTACGCCTGGAAACCCCTATGCCGGATATCGGCGGGGCAACAGACTGGATTAATGGGAAACCGCACCCGGAGGAATTGCGCGGACACGCTGTGCTGGTCTATTTCTGGTCGTCCAGTTGCCACCTCTGTCATGAGAAGTTGCCGGAACTGGCGACCTGGCGGGAGCAGTTTTCGCAACAGGGGCTGCGCATGATCGCCATCCACGTCCCGCAGTCACCGGCAGACCTCGAGGTCGAGCGCGTGAAGGAGCACGCCCAGCAGATCGGCATCACCGACCCGTGCGGCCTCGATAACCAGTTCAAGGTTACCGAAGCGTTCGATGCGCAGTATCTGCCCGGCCTGTTTCTCTTTGACGAGCAGGGGTTGCTGCGCGCCCGCACTGGCGGCGCCTCGGCCCTCGAAATCCTGCGTCCCATGCTGGAGCGCCGGATGGCGGCGTGACTGCCCGAAACGCAACACAGGGCCGCCGGATCACTCCCTGCGGCCCTGTAAACTGGTGTCTCGCCTGTGAGGCTAGACGAGGCTGGCGACCAGGTCGCCGCAGGCATCGGTGGGGATGGCGCCCGCGCCCAGATGCGGGATTTTGCCGCTCTGCAGCGCCGCGATGATCGCATTCTCCACGTCCTGGGCGGCCTCTTTCTCACCCAGGAAGTCCAGCATCATCGAGCCGGCGTTAATCGTGGCCAGCGGGTTGATGACGTTCTTCCCGGTGTATTTCGGCGCGCTGCCGTGAATCGGCTCAAACATCGACACGCCCTTCGGATTGATGTTGCCGGAGGCGGCAATGCCCATGCCGCCCTGGGTCATCGCGCCCAGGTCGGTGATGATGTCGCCGAACATATTGGTGGTGACGATCACGTCGAACCACTCGGGATTCTTCACCATCCACATGCAGCAGGCATCCACATAGGCATGCTCCTGCTTGATTTCCGGATATTCCGCGCCGACTTCCTTGAACACGCGCTGCCACAGGTCATGCCCGTAGGTGAGCACGTTAGACTTGTCGACGAGGGTGAGCGTCTTGCGCGGGCGGGACATCGCCAGGTCATAGGCGTAGCGCACGGCGCGCTCCACGCCCTGGCGGGTGTAGATGGCGACCTGTGTGGCCACTTCGATCGGCTCCCCTTTATGGGTGAAGCCGCCGGTGCCCACATACATGTCCTCGGTGTTCTCACGCACGACGATGTAATCAATGTCCTCGGGACCTTTATCCTTCAGCGGCGTATCGACGTTGGGATAGAGTTTCACCGGGCGCAGGTTAATATACTGGTCGAGCCCAAAGCGCAGCCCCAACAACAGCTGGTGCTCGATGATGCCGGCCTTCACATCCGGATGCCCAACCGCACCCAGGTAAATGGCATCGAACTGCCGCATGAGCTCCACCGCATTGGAGGGCATCACCTCGCCAGTGGCCAGGTAACGGTCTCCGCCCCAATCGAAGTGCTCGTACTCAAACTGGATGTTGCGCTTTTTGCCGACAGCGCCGAGAACTTTCAACCCTTCGACAATGACTTCCGGCCCGATGCCATCGCCCGGTATCACGGCAATCTTGTACGCCACGTACGTTCCTCCATCAGAGTGCAAATTCGGCTCATTGTACCTGTTTTGTTACGGCTTGACAACAGGAGAGACGGCCTGCCGCGCGAACCTCTCGCAGGCCATTTCCGCCGGGGCAACCGGGCTGGCGTATCCGGCTGCCGCCTGCATGGCCAGGAACGTCGCGCTTGACCAAACCGCCGAGTCGCGGCATAATACTGCGTGTCCCCCATGGAGGAGCTATGCGTAGTACGATCTACCACCGCCTGATTGGGATGCTGTGCATTACCTTCTTCGCACTGGGTACGGCCTGGTGTGAACCCCTCAGTGCTTACCGCCTCTCTTCCGAGCATTTCCCCGGTTGGGCCGTTTTACAGTCAGAACTCACCGCCACCAATGTGCGGCAGATCTGGCGAACACCGCTGGAGAATCTGCCCAGGCAGGCTGAAGGCTATGCCATGGTGGCGTATCAGGTGGAGCGCCAGTCCAGTGCCGACGCGGCCGAGGAGGTGGTGCGGCAACTGTACAAAAAGCAACGCTTCAATGATTACTTTACGAAGGGGTACGAGATCTCGGCTGATGCCTGGCCGGTGTCCGGTCAGCGCGCCATGCGCTTCACCGTGCGCGGGCTGAGCCAGAGCACCCAGGCCGTCACCGCGCACCGTGCGGAAATCTACACCTTTGCCTTCAGCCGCGACGACCTGGTCGCCTGGCTGGAGGTCCGGCAGGTGAGCACCGCCAAAGAACTGGATGTCGCTGACCGTTCCCTCAAGCAGACCGGCATTCCCGCGCTGGCCGAGTCGCTGGTGCAGCGCCTCATCGCCATCTGGGCCACACAAGCGCCTGTGCCGGCCGCCGAGCCCGTTGCTACTCCGCAACCGGAGCCCCCGGCCGCAGTCGAGCCG
>JAGUZN010000149.1 GCA_020060775.1 Armatimonadota bacterium | reverse complement strand
CTGTGCCTGCAGCCGCTGCCGCCCGACGATGTCGCCCGGGTGCCGGTGGCCGTGCGGGAGGCCCTGCCCCCGCAAATCGAGGCCGAGAATTTCGAGAAATTTTACGCGGACTACCTGCGCGAGTTGACGCGGCTGATCGCACTGGGCGCGGAGTGGGGCGTGCGGCTGGGGCGCGAACACTGGCGTGTGAACCCCTGTCCATGGTTCTCCACCACGCTGCTCGGCTGCATTGATGCCGGTCTCGACTATACGCAGGGCGGAGCACAATATAATCAGAGCGGCATTGCCCTGGTGGGGCTGGGTACGGTGGTCGACGCGTTATTTGCCATCCGCACGGCCGTGTTCGAAGAACGTTGGTTGTCGCTGGCCGAGTTGCGCACTTGCCTGGCGATGAACTGGCAGGGGTGGGAGGCGATGCGGGCGCGCGTGCGCCGCCTGCCGCGCTTCGGGCACGGCCACCCGGAGGTCGATGCACTGGCTGCACGCTTCTGCCGCGAGGTGGCCGCCTTCATCCGTACGTTGCCTTCCGAGCGCGGGGGCACATTCCAGAGCAGTTGCTTCGTGTACTACGCCTTCAGCACCATGGGAGCGCAGACGCGCGCAACGCCCGACGGCCGGAGGGATGGCGAAATGTTGACGCAAGGAATTGCCGGCGATCGCGCCGCCCCGCCGGCAAGCCTGACCGATCTCTTTCACAGCCTGTCGCGCATCGATTTTCGTGATTTTCCCGGCAATGCCGTGCTCGACCTGCAACTGCCGACAGGCGCTGGCATTCCGCCGCAGACGCTTTCGGCGCTGATGCGCACCTTCGCCGCGCTGGGCGGCCCGACGCTGCAGGTGAACTGTGTCTCGGTGAAGACACTGGAGGAGGCGCAACGGCATCCCGAGCAGTACCGCGATCTGGTGGTGCGCATCAGCGGATTATCGGCGCATTTCGTCTGCCTCGATCAGCGCGTGCAGGACGAGATCATCAGCCGCGCCCTGTTGCCGGTGTGATCAGGAGGGCTGTACCATCGCCAGGCCACGCGCCTCTGCGATATCCTCGTGAATCTGTGCCAGCAGCGCCTCCGGGGTGGGGAAGGGGCGCGTGGCTCGCAGGCGTTTCAAAAACGTCACGGTGATCGGCGTGCCGTAGAGGTCGCCCTGGAAATCGAGCAGGTGCACTTCCAGCGAGGCCGGGCGATCGAAGGTGGGGCGTTGGCCGATGTTCATCACCCCGCGGCAGATCACATCCGGCGCGGTGACCTGCACGGCGTACACGCCGTCGGCGGGGATCAGTTTCTCCGCGGTCACTTCAAGGTTGGCGGTAGGGATGCCGAGTTGTTGGCCGCGCCCATCGCCGTGCCGCACCACGCCATTCAGCCGATAGTGATAGCCGAGCAACTCCGCCGCCAGTTCCACCTCGCCTGCCGCCAGGCTTTCGCGGATACGCGTGCTGCTTACCGGGCCATCCTCTACCAGGATCGGCTCCACGATTTCCACCCCGAATCCCAGACGCGCGCCCAGTTCGCGCAGCACGTCGGCGCTGCCCGCGCGATGATGGCCGAAGGTGGTGCGGTAGCCGGCCACCACCACCCGGGGATGCAGGGCGGCGACCAGGCTGCGCAAATACTGCTCCGGCGAGAGACGGGAGAATTCCAGCGTGAACTCGGCGATGAGTACGTAGTCGATGCCGTGATGCGCCATCCGCTCTAGCTTCTCCGGCAGCGGTGTCAGCAGGCGCACCGGCTGGTCAGGGCGCAGCACGCGCGAGGGGTGCGGCTCGTAGGTTAACGCCACTGACGGTACACCGAGCCGGGCGGCATGTGCCCGACAGGCACTGAGCAACGCCTGGTGTCCGCGATGCACCCCATCGAACATGCCCAGGGTGACCGCGGACGCGGGCAACACATCGGTCTGCAATCCATCGATAACGCGCATGAAATGGTGATCCTATCCGCTCTTCAGTTCCTGAACATAGTTATACCACTGTCGGCGCGATTCGCCTATAGTTGCCGGCAGAATGGCGGGATCGCCCATCGCGCCCGGCGGCGACACACGCTATAATGGGCGCGAGGTGCGGTACTCTACAGCGTAGGAGTGACGACAATGTCGAACAATGGCACCCCTCCGTTTTTTCAGTTGGGACGACGCATCATGCTGCAGGTCTGGCAGGGCGACCACCTTGACGAGATGACTGGCGAGGTGATGGACACCGATGCGGGATGGATGGCCATCCAGGCCGACGGCAGCGACACCATTCACTGGGTTAACATGGACTACATCGTACGGATTGTGGTGTTGGGTCGGGTTGATCACCTCTGACCGATCGTTCCAGCAGCAGCACGGCATACCCGGCGGCGGTGATGAGCCACATCAGCCCGGTCAAGGAGATGCTGCTGTCGTTGAGCAGCCCGGCCAGCACGGCTGCCCCCCAGGCGATCTTGATCGCCTGGCAGCGCATCGCGTCGCCTGCTGCCGGGCGGCAGCGCCAGAGCAGTACGCCCAGGGTGATCCCGCCCGTCAGCACGCCCCACCCGACCTTCGCCTGCCAGATGCTCCAGGCAAAATCGAGCTTGCGCTG
>JAGUZN010000107.1 GCA_020060775.1 Armatimonadota bacterium | reverse complement strand
CGCACCCCCGCCCCTGCGGGCCGAACACCCCGGCCGCATGCGCCTCATCGACCATGAGCAGGCAGTCATATTGCGTTTTCAGCGCGGCCAGCTCGGCCAGCGGGGCGAGGTCGCCGTCCATGCTGAACACGCTCTCGGTGAGGATGAGCGCGCGCGGATGCGCCGCGCGATGCCGCGCCAGCAGCGCCGCCAGGTTGTCCGGGTCGTTATGGCGGTAGCGGATGAGTTTGGCGCGCGAGAGCAGCGCCCCATCGAGCTGGCTGGCATGGCAGAGGTAATCGGCGAATACGACGTCGTGGCGGTCGACGAGTGCGGGGATGATGCCGGTGTTGGCCTGATAGCCCGAATTGAACACCAGCGCAGCTTCCGTCGATTTGAACGCCGCCACTTCCGCTTCCAGATCGTGGTGCAATTGCAGGTCGCCGCTCATCAACCGCGAGGCGCCCGCCCCCACCCCATAGCGCGCCAGCGCCTCCTGCGCGGCAGCGATCACCGCCGGATGCGCGGAGAGCCCGAGGTAATCGTTGGAGGAGAAATCGACCAGCGCCTGCCCATCCTGCATCAGGACACCGGGTTGGCGCACTTCGGCCGGCGCCAGCCGGCGCAGCAGGTGCGCGCGCTCGCGTTCGGCCAGTGCATCGATATAGGGTGCATCGCGGTCGTGCGTTGTCACAATGTACTCTTCAATCCGATCCGTAACCCCTCAACCACCTAGTCACCTAATCACCTAACCACCTACCCCCCTCCGCCTCACTCCTCCCAGGAGCGCAGCACCTGCACGATCAGGCGATGGTCATCCTCCACGGCGCGGCCGCGCGTGGTGAGGTAGCCGCCGATGATCATGGCGTTCGCCCCGCCCAGGAAGGCGGCGCCCTGGTAATCCCTCAGCACGGTTTCTCGCCCGGCCGCAAGCTTGATGGTGCGCTCGGGCATGAGCAGGCGGAAGACGGCGATGGTGCGCAGCGCCTCCACCGGATCGAGCATCGGCAGCTCCGCTAGCGGCGTGCCGGGAATGGGCGTGAGAATATTGATGGGGATGGACTCCACCGGCAGATCGCGCAGCGTCAGGGCCATGTCGAGGCGATCCTCCACCGTTTCGCCCATGCCGATGATGCCGCCGCTGCACACCGACAGCCCGACCGCCGCCGCATCGCGAATGGTGCGCAGCCGGTCGTCGAAGGTGTGGGTGGAGACGATGTGTGCATAGTAGCGGCGCGATGTCTCGATGTTATGGTGGTAGCGCGTGAGTCCGGCGTCGCGCAGTTGCGCCAACTGGTCGCGGGTGAGCGCCCCGAGCGAGCCGCACACGTCGATGCCCACTTCGCGGGTGATGCGCGCCACCGCCTCGATCACGACCGTCAACTCCGCGGCATCCAGCGTATTGCCGCTGGTGACGATGCCAAAGCGCCCGCTGCCGATCGCGCGCGCCTGGCGGGCGGCGGCGACCAGCGTCTCCACATCGCGCAGCGGATACTCCTCCACCGTCGTCTGGTAGTGCGCGGACTGCGCGCAGTACTGGCAATCCTCGGGGCAACGGCCGGAGCGTGCATTGATGATCGTGCACAGATCCAGTGTGTCGCCCACCCCGGCGCGCCGCACGCCATTCGCCTGTGCGAGCAGCGCGAGCAGTGGCTGCCGATACCATGTTAACGCCTGGGCCATATCCACCGCGGATGCTCTCCTCTCGGGCTCGCCGTCCTGTACGCTCGAATTGGGATCATATCGGAGGCTCCCACGCCTGTCAAGGTTACCTCGTTGTCGCGGATGAGATGTCGTAAGAGTTCACGTTACTAAAGATTTTCCAGAGAAGGATTTCTCGAACATTTCAGTAAGTCATTGTTCACGCCTAAGGTGACGCCACAACTTGCTGAGATTCTGACCCTGATGCAGGCACTGCAGATCCGCATGACAGAATTGGACGCGGAAGTCGCTGCTCTTCATGAGGAAAACGCATGTCTACGGGACGAGGTCGCCAGGAAAGGGAATCCCCCGTCCTGGGCCAAGCCGAAAACCTCGAAGCCCACCACCAAATCTGTCTGCAAACGGCGCGGGCAGGGTTATGATTGCACGTGCGTTGCCGCATCTGACCGCACCGTGGAGCACGCGGCCGATGTCTGCACCGACTGTGGCCAGCAACTCACGTGAGGGTGGTAGGACGGGCAACACGGGTATGTCTGGGCGTTCCTGAATCCCATGATCCGCCACTTCGAACGCCACCCCTCGCGTAGCGGCCAGATCCCACTGAACGTGCTGGGGGCGGACTTCACCGGCATCGTGGTGAGCGACGGCTAAAAAGGTATGACCTGCTCCCGTGTGAGAAACAGTGCTGTTGGGTGCATCTCTTGCGCACGGACACCGACTGCGGCTGAAAGCTCCGTGGTTGGCGGATGCGCACGCCTGGGTAGGCGGGCACAATGAGATCTACGAGAAGGCGACCGCACCCTTGGCGACGCCCGACTATGTGAACATACCCGAGGAGTGGCGGCACGAGTAATGACTGGCGTTCCAGGTGCACCTGTCGGCGTATGCCGCGCTTCACCGCCAGGCGGTAACCAATCAGTGGGCGAATCTGGCTTGCTGTTTCACCGATTCTCAAAATGAGATGATCGTCTTCCTGCAGTATCCAACGGCGCCTTCACACAACAACGTCGCTGAGCAGGCCGTGCGTAGCCCGGTCACCGCACGGTCAATCTGCGGCGGCATCCGCTCGGCGCAGGGCTCACACTCCAAAATGGTGTTCTGCATCCTGCTCGAAACCTGCGTCGTCCGCGGCCTCGACCCCGTCACCGCGCAGACCGACATGCTCATCGGCATCCCCTCTTCATCGATCCTACGGCTTAGGCAGGCGAATTACTCCGAGACCTCTGAACTCACACGCGTAGCATTGTCTTGACGCGCCAGCACGGCTTGCCTATACTATGACGGTTTGCGTCTGATAGTCGTGGCGAGTTCACTCCCTCCACGACGCGCCTGCCCCGCAGGCAATCTGAGGACGCGGACACACATTACACTTTCCCGCAACGGGAATTAAGGGAGTCTCCATGGCTTTGGTATCCATGAAAGAACTGCTGGAGGCCGGCGTCCACTTCGGCCATCAGACCCAGCGCTGGAACCCGAAGATGAAGCGCTTCATCTATGGCGCGCGCAACGGGATCTACATCATCGACCTCCACGAAACGCTCCGTCGTCTGGAAGATGCCTATGCCTTCGTGCGCGAGATTGCCGCCAACGGCGGCCAGGTGTTGTTTGTCGGCACGAAAAAGCAGGCGCAGGACGCCGTGTATGAAGCGGCCCAGCGCTGCGGCATGCACTTCGTCACCCATCGCTGGCTGGGCGGCATGATGACCAACTTCCCCACCATTCAGCAGCGCATTCGCCGCATGCGCGAACTGCGCGGCATGGAAGAAGACGGCACCTTCGAGCGCCTGCCGAAGAAGGAAGTCATCAAACTGCGTGAAGAACTGGCCAAGCTGGAACGCACGCTGGCCGGCATCGAGCACCTCCGCATCGTGCCCGAAGCGCTGTTCGTGGTGGATGTGCGCAAGGAAGACATCGCCGTGCTGGAAGCCCGCCGTCTCGATATCCCGGTGATCGCCATCGTGGACACGAACTGCGATCCGGAGATGATCGACTACGTGATTCCGGCCAATGACGATGCCATCCGCGCCATTCGCCTGATTGCCGGCAAGATGGCCGACGCCGTGATCGAAGGCCGTCATGAGTACGATGCAAAAATGAGTGAACTCTACGGCGAGCAGGGCTATACGTCCGACCTCTCCCCCTTCCGCCCGCTGCCTGAACAGGAAGGCGCGGAAGAAGAGGAAACGCTGCCGGTCGGCACCGCCGAGGCGGAACAGCAGGAAGCGGCGACTGATGCCGCCTCCGAGGCGGTTGAAAACGCCGATGAGTTCGTCGAAGCTGAAGAGGAACCGGTCGTCAACGATAAGGAACGGTACTTCGAAGTGGCCAAGGACTACGGCATACTTCGTGAAGAAGACTGATCTATCTGTTCGGTCTGCAGACCGGGCGATCGCTATGGCATGCAGACGCACTGTTGGGCGAGGGATGCACGCGCTGTGTTCCTCGCCCGATGACCTGCCTGGATGCACGCAGATCACCGGCGAAGACCGCGTGAACTTGCTTCCGGCGGCACGGCCGCCTGTGAGGAGGATGTTGTGGCTGAAATTTCTGCCCAGTTGGTAATGGAATTGCGCCAGAAGACGGGCGCTAAAATGATGGACGCTAAGCGCGCCCTGGTGGATGCCGATGGCGATTTTGACAAAGCGGTCGAGATCCTGCGTGAAAAGGGCCAGGCGGAAGCCGCCAAACGCAGTCACCGCACCACCGTCGAAGGCACCGTGGCCGCCGCACAGAGCGATGATCACCGCGCCGCCGCCCTGGTGGAAGTGAACTGTGAGACCGATTTCGTGGCGAAGACCGACCAGTTCAAAGAGATCGCCGGCTCAGCTGCCGCGTGGGCGCTGGCCAGGTGCGGCGCCGCCATCGATGCGGAGAATCTGCCCGATGACCTGCAAGCGGTCATCAAGGAAGGCATCTCCAAGACCGGCGAGAACATTCAGTTCAAGCGCGGCATCTGCTTTGCCAGCGACAATGGCGTGGTGGAAAGCTACATCCACCTCGGCGGCAAGATCGGCGTGCTCGTGCAGGTCGACGGCGCGAACAATGACGACGTGCGCACCCTCGCCAAGGATCTGGCCATGCAGGTGGCCGCGGCGTCCCCCGAGTTCCTGACTCGGGACGACGTGCCACAGAGCACCATCGACAAAGAGATGGAAATCTACCGCAGCCTCGCCCGCAACGAGGGCAAGCCCGAACAGATGCTGGACCGCATTGCCACCGGGCGCCTGGAGAAATTCTTCAAGGACAACTGTCTGGTCGAGCAGCCGTTCATCAAAGATACCGACAAGTCGGTGAAGGATCTCATTGCCGAAACGTCCAAGGCCGTTGGCACCGAACTCACCGCCGTGCGCTTTGTCCGCTTCCAGCTCGGCCAGTAACAGTGGCGAGTGGTCAGTGAATAGTGCTTAGGACAGGCCGTCCGTGTGGGCGGCCTGTCCGTTTTTGGAGCATCCCGCCGTGATTCGGGAGGGATGCCGGGTATAATAGGGGCATGGCGCATCGTCTTTGGGCTCGCATATTGCCGCCGCCGGCGGAAGCATTCGACGTGCCGGTCTACCTGCACCAACTGGTGCTGGAGATCGATCCGGTGCACCCGGCGGACACGCTGGGTAAAGTATTGCACCTCCAGCAGAAGCAGGGGGTGGCCGCCTTGCCGGTGGTCGAGCAGGGCCGCCTGATAGGGTGGATCAGCGATGTGCAGGTGGCTGCCGCCTTGCGGGAAGCGTCCGCAGGGCTCGACAGCGTGACCGTGGGCATGGTAATGGCATCCCCGGCGCTGGTCCTCGACCCCAGCATGCCCGCCGAGGTGGCGGCACAGCTCTTGCAGGATGATGCGCCGTCGCTG
>JAGUZN010000396.1 GCA_020060775.1 Armatimonadota bacterium | reverse complement strand
CGGCCACCTGCGTGGGATCGTACGGGAACGCATACCCGTTGAGCAGGGTGCGCGCCGTCTTCACCTGCAGGCGCTCGCAGGACGCATCGTAGGGGATCTCCCACTGCGCGAGCCGCAGCCCGCGCTCGGTGAGCAGGGTGATCAATTTGCGCTCGCGCACCGAGGTGGCGCCCGCCGCATCGACGGTGATCTCCATCTCGCGCAGCAGGATGGCGGCATCGTCGCGCGGGTACGCGTGCGCATGGGGGGCGGACGACAGCAACTCGCGCAGCGCGGGGTCGGTGATCGGCTCCGCCAGCGCGGCCGCGCCGGTCATCCAGCACAGGATGGCCAGCACGAAGACGCCGATGATGGGGTGGTACCGTGAAATAGGCATGAGCACCTGCAGGGAGTATTCCCAGCTCTTCGCCGTATTACGCCCGATTTCCTGGTCAGCAGGACGCTGCGGGATCAGCGGAGTGCCGGGTAGTGCCGAAGGCGCTGTCGAAGAATTCCCAGGCTAACTGCTGCATATCGGCGGTGAAGGCGTGCCCGGAGTCGAACAATCCGATATCCAGTTTGCCCGGAGCGCCGGCTTTCGCGTAGATGGTGCGCAGGCGTTCTGCCGCCTTCTGGAAACCGTCGAGCGGGAAGAAGGGATCCTGGCTCCCCTGTACCACGAGCAACGGATCCGGCGCGTGCAGGGCAGCGACATCCGGCCAGTCGAGCACCTGCGTCAAACCGGGAATGAAGTTCACCCAGGAATGGAGCGCCACGTGCTCTTCCAGCATCTCACCCAGCGTGGACATCCACCCGGCCACGCATACCGCGTTGACGCGCGGGTCGAGCGCGCCCAGCAGCGCGGCGCGCATGCCGCCCATCGACAACCCCACACACCCCAGGCGCTCTCCGTCCACCTCCGGGCGGGTGAGCAGAAAATCGACCGTGCGCATATCATCCCACGCCAGAATGCCCGGCCAGGTCATCCCCGCCCAGTAAAGCGATTTAGCCACCACGTCTTCCATGCGCGCCGAAATCCGGTTGAGCAGGCTAATCCACTGTTCCGACCCTTCGGCGGCAAGCAGGAACTCCTCCTGCATATCGGCGGGAGGCGGCACCGTCAGGCGACGTTCGCCGAAGTAAAAACTGTCAATGACCGCGACTACATAACCGCGACGCGCCAGCGCGCTGGCGATGCCCACGCCATCGTAATAGGTTTGCTGGAAATCGGTGAGGAGCGCCGGTTCGTTCTCCTCGTCCAACAACTTCTTTTTCCCGAAGTAGTACATGCCCGAGTGATCGTGCAGGGCTACGATGGCAGGAGCCGGCTCGCGTGAGCCGCGCGGGAGGAGCAGGATGACGGGGATGCGTTCGCCGGGCAAACTGGTGAAGTACCACTTCTGCTGCGCGTACTCCGGGTAGTCGACGTGATCGACGAGTTCGGGCTCCAGTTCCGACATCTCCGGCGCAAAGAGCATCAGGGAGCGCAGGTATTCCCGCGTCTCCGCACGCCAGGCTTCAACCTCGGTAAAACACTCGTTGAGGAACGATAGGGTGGGCGTATTCGCCTGAGCCTGCTGCAGCAAAAATGGGTAGAGGTTGCCGGTGACAGCCATGCACTTCCCCCCTGTACGGTCATGATGTCTACCTATATTACCGGCGAAGTGCCGGGAAGGCAAGGCATCGCCAGCAGCAATACGGACGGCATCATCATGCCGCCGTGAATGGATCCGTTTCGCGCGCCGGCACTACGGTGAGTTCGGGAAACTGCTGTGCGAGCGCAGCGGACAGCAACGGCACCACCGGGCGCTCGGTGGCGAAATGCCCGGCATCGATGACGACCATCCCCTGTTGCCGCGCCAGCAGCGCCTGGTGGTGCTTCACTTCGCCGGTGAGGTACAGGTCAGCCCCCGCACGATGGGCGGCTTCCAGGAAATCGCCGCCCGCCCCGGTGCACAACGCGATGGTGCGCACGTCGCGCGCGCATTCCCCGATCACGGCAAGGCGCGATGTCCCCAACACCTCACGCACGCGCTGCAGGAATGCACCGACCGGCTCGGGCTGCGCCAGCGTACCGATGCGCCCCAGCCCGGCGCCGGGCCAGCGCTGCTCCAGCGGAAAGAGATCGTAGGCCACTTCTTCGTAGGGGTGCGCCGCCAGCATCGCCGCGAGCACCGGGCCGAGCGCCGCGCGCGGGAGCACCGTTTCCAGGCGCACTTCCGCCACCCGCTCCAGTATGCCGGCGCTGCCAATGTAGGGGGATGCACCCTCTTCCGGGCGGAACGTGCCGGTGCCCGTCACGCCGAATGTGCAATCGCGGTACTGCCCGATCTGCCCGGCGCCCGCGTCGCAGATCGCCTCGCGCACGGCATCGACATGTCCCTCCGGCACATACACCACCAGCTTCATCAGCGGGCGCGCCTCCGCAGGGATGAGCGGCCGTATCTCCTGCAGGCCGAGTCGCGCGGCCACATAGTGATTCAATCCCTGCGGCGCAGCGTCGAGATTGGTGTGCGCGGCAATCAGGCTGCGTCCCGCGAGTACCAGGCGCCGCACCAGCGTCCCCACCCCGTCATCCTCCACCAGCCGCTGCAGCCCGCTGAAGATCAACGGGTGGTGCACCACCAGCAGCTCGGCATGACACGCCTCCGCCTGGTCGAGCACATCGGCAGAGGCATCGAGCGCCACCAGCACGCTGGACACTGCCGTATACCCATCGCCCACCAGCAGGCCGACATTATCCCACCCCTCGGCCAGCGCGGGCGGGGCAATCCCCTCCAGATGACGGATGATATCGCGAACCGACACACGCATGTCATGCCTCCTCGCTTGTGCTCTTACCCTGTATTATCGCCTGCCCACTGAAAATCCTGCTCCGTCCGCGCGACCAGCGGGGCATCGCCCGGTATCCTGACGGGAAATCGGGTATAATGGACAGCAGTTGAAGGAGTCGCTGCCGCCATGCATCGCACCACTATTGCCGTCACCGTCCTCGCGATCATTCTGCTGCTGCAGGCATCGGCGCACGCCGAAGAGGCCATCGGCGTCCGTTACTCCATCGCGCCGGATACCGTGCGCGTGGTGCTCGACCTCCCGCGCGAAGTCGCCTTCACCGATCGTTCCACGCCTACCGCAGGCATCGTCGCGCTCGAGTGGCCCCTTGCCGCGCCGCTCGACCCCATCACGCTGGACGACCCCATCGCCACCGGCATCCAGCTTGTCCCCGATGCGCACGGTAATGCGCTGCTCACCATCACCCTGGCCACGCCGCGCACATGCCGGGTCTTCAGCCTGCCGCCGCTGGAGGGCAAGCCGCACCGCGTGGTAGTCGATGTGCGAAAACGTTTCACGCGGGAGACCCGGCGCGAGTTCACCCCGGCGATCCGGTACCGCTTCGTCGAAGAACAGAACGATGCGCGCTATCGGGCGATCCACCTCATGGAGGTCGATCTGCGCGATCCGCACGTGCGCCTCGCGGTGACGGCGGCGCAGGGCGAACGG
>JAGUZN010000028.1 GCA_020060775.1 Armatimonadota bacterium | reverse complement strand
GTGGCGGAGGCGGCGGACGCGGTCGTTCGCGCGGTTGGTAAGTCCCACACACAGTTGCGCACCCCGCGTTCCTTCCTCGGAGGGGGCGCGGTTTTTTTATGCTTCTCACTTCATCTCGTACGTGACGCCCAGCCACTGTGTGCGGCGGGAGTTCGGCACGGTGTTGCCGTACCAGAGGCGGTAGCCGAGACCAATGCGCTCGCCCAACTCGTAATCGATGTTCACGTCCCAGGAGTAGCGCAGGCGGTCCTTTCGTAAACGGACTTCACCGACCGCGCCGTACTCCGCTTTGGGGCCGGTGCTGACCGTCAGTCTTTCACTGATCTTGCGCTCGTATTGGAATGCCATCCCCACGTCGCCCAGCCAGCTTTCTCCGGTGCGGATATCCTTGCTGGCGCCGGCGCTGAATTCCAAGTAGCCGTGCCGCTGTTTCTGCCGGTACCCGAACGCCAACAGCGTATGCACGCTGTCAAAGTCATGATCCCCTTCCGTCTGCGCGAGGAAAATCGGATACCACTTATGCAACTGCTTGCCGTACTCGGGGCTGATGAAACGAAATGCCGTACGCAGGCGGTCGACCTCGGTGTCGTCGCTGCGCGAGTAATCAGAGTCGAGCGTCGTTTCCAGGCCGATACGCTCGCCCACCTGATGCCACTGCCCGTCAAGTGACCAGGCGTACGTGAGCTTTTCACTCGTCTCGCCTTTCGTCTCATTCGCGCTAATGAGAATACGAAACTTCTTCGTCTCCGTCTCGGCCCATGCCGACATGGCGACCATCAGCGCTGCCGCACACAGCATCGCTCTCCATGGCCGTGCCATCTTCGTCTGGCTGAACAACACACTGTACTCCCGTCGCTGGTTGTTTGATGATTGGACACCTGAGCTAGTAAAACGTTTGCCCCTGCACAACATTGTCGTCGTACAGGGGCAAGAGTTTCCACGCCGACAAGCGGCCACCTTTATATTACGGAAAAGACCACGCGCTCCAGGGGGACGGGCAACGCCTGGCGCGTAGTGATGGACTGGATGGCGAGTTGCGCCAGATAGGTGCTCAAATACCCGGCCATCTCATCGCAGGGCGGCGCCTGGTCGTCGAGGATGGCGGTGATGAAGCCATCGAGCATGGCCCCCCACCCTTTATCCACAGTGAGCGAGCTATGGCCCTCTTTCGCATTGGCCAGTCCCCGTACGCGCGCGCGATACTTCTCCATGTAACCGGCAAATCCGCCCTGCGCGCCGACCTCGGGCAGGCAATCGCGCAGCAGCGGGAAGGTTTCACGCTCAGGGCCGGGCATCCCGTAGTATTGATTTTCCACAAAGAACTCATTGCGGAAGAAACCACCGCGGCAGGTCACTTCGAACATCTCTTTCGGATAATCGAACGACCCGCCGGTGTGGAAGAGCATGGTGGCCGTGTCGCCCTCGGAAAATTTCAAGTTGATGCCATGTGTGAGGCGCGTGGACCCCCACGCGTGCACTTCGATGGGGATCTGCGGGGCGAACCACCAGCACGCCAGATCGAGCCAGTGCACCATCTCACCGATGATGAGTCCGCCGCCGCGCAACGGGTCGAGGTGGATCATGCGGTAGCTGGCCGAGTCGTCCTGTATGCGGATGAGCAAGTGGGAGGTCAGTTCGTCAGGCAGTGGATCGCGGATCGCCTCGACGTATCGCCAGGGATGGGTGACAGGGTTGGCGCGGTGCGCCTGCCAGCGCGCGCGCAGGGCGTGCAGCGATGGAGCCATGCGGCGGTTGAGGTCCACGCACAGCTTGATGCCGCTGCGCCGCACGATCCCAATGATCTCCAAGGCTTCCCGCAGGTCCATCGCCATCGGCTTTTCGCAAAAGACGTGCTTACCGGTGCGCGCCGCCGCCTCGATGATCGGCAGGTGCGCTTCGTGCGAGGTAGCGACTTTCACGAAGTCCACCTCGTCATCCGCCATCACCTCCATGATATCGGTGGTGACCTTCGGCACGCCGAACTGCCGCGCGCGATTGCGGGCATTCTCCTCGTTGACGTCACAGCACCAAGTGCACTCGACACGCGGGTTCGCCTGAAAATTCGGCAGATCCTGCTCAGCGGCAAAAGCGCCACAGCCGATCTGCGCTACGCACAGTTTTCCGTCTCTCATCACGGCTCCTGAAATGTCGTAATGTTGTGGTGGCAAACACCTGCGCCACCAACCTGAACCGGTACAGTGTAACAGTTCAGCGCGGAGTCGCCAAGACCCTGCCGGATAAAACAGGCTGTAAAATTATTACAGGATTATTCCGGCTGCTCCGGCGCGGGGCGTTTCAGGCGGTAGCACAATCCACGCATCTCCTCCGCGGTGAGCGCACGGCGAAAAATCATCAACTCATCGATGACGTGACGACCTTCGCAGAGGCGCAAGAGGTTCTTCGCGTCCGGGATCACTGGCTTCACCTGTTGCTCGGCCTTGGCCACACACTGACCATCGATGTAAAGGCCGATTTCTGCTGCCCGCCAGGTAATGCCGATGCACCGCCATTTACCAGGCTCGAAGGCATCGGTGTACACCTCGGCGATGCACAGGTCGCCCTTGAAATCCTGGTAGTAGCGGTAGGCGGCATAGTAGAGGAGATAGTGCAGGTTCCGCCCTCCAGGCGTCATGAATTCCAGAAAGTAATGGTTATGTCCATCGCCGGCTTTCCAGTCAATCGGTTTGATCCAGAAGCAGATACTGCCTTCGGCGTTGAGCATCTCCCCCAGCCGGTACGGGATATATCCTCCGGGGATACCCCCCTGTCCCACCAGGCCATCGGCATAGGTGACCTTTACGTCCCCTTCCGGCGCGAACATGCCACCCGGGGTCCAGGCCTCAGCCGATCCGTCATACGGGGCATAGAACAGCAGGTCTGCCGAGGTGAGGGCAGCGTGTACCGGCAGCAACGGGATGAGCCACAGGATGCACAGCGCGATACGGATGATCTTATGCATGGTCGTCTCTCCTCACCAGGGCTGATAGGCGCCTGACTTCACATCGCTTTGCCAATCCCACGGTGTGCCGTACATGAGCAAGCGCAGCCGTCGCGGCGGCATGGTGAACGCGGCGCGATTCCCTTGCAGGGGCACGGTGGTGCCGTCCAGGAGATCGAGTAATTCAGCGCCTGCGGCCTGCGGGAAGCCGAACTTGTCGAGATTGAGGGTGACGGTCCCCGTTGTCTCGGTATCGGTGTTATTAAAGGCCAGCAACAGGAAGCGCTCCGGGCGGGTGTACATGGACACCACGTAGCGCTCAGGATCGTAGATATCGAGGGTCAGCAGGTCGTGATTGCGCCAGTAACCGTGGAAGCGCACGCTGTCGTCCAGTTTGAATTTGGTGCGGATGGCCAGCGGTTCCTCTTCCGAACCACCCCAGGGCAGACAGTCGTGCACGGTGGTCAGCGCGGTGAAATGGTGCAGGCCGGCGGTATAGGCCTTCAGCCTACCGGTGGTCAACGCATTGGGGTCGCGTTTCATCTCCTCCCGGTCTTCATCGGTCCACAGGCAGTACAATTGCTGCAGGAAGCCCTGGGTAGCGCCCAATCGCCACGGGTTGTGCTCGGCGCGCATGCGCGCCATGGTGATGTAGGGGATGTAGGAATACGGATTCGGCGTCCCCTCGGCCGTGAAGCGGGCGCGCTCTGCGGCGAAATGCGCGGCATACTCCTCCCCAGGCATCATCATATCGGCATAACCCCATACCGCCATCAACGGTGTCCAGGACATGTGCACGGAAATCCAGGCGTTTTTTCCGAGGTCTTCGCGGAACATCTGGTACAGCCGCTGCATGTACCGCCGCTGCGCGATGATATTATAGTGCGACTTGCGCTCCCCGTCCTCATCAATCCAGCCGCAGCCGTGATACGGGTTGCTGCAGTGATTGGGGCCGGAGCAATCGATATAGATGCTCACCGGCAGCCCTTCCTCGCCGCGGATGGCCTGCAGATAGCGCCGGGTATGGTAGAGGTAAAACTCCTGGTAGCTGTCGGCGTTGTAGCAGACCTGTGTGACCAGTTCTTTATCCGGTTTCCCTTCTACCACAGAGAAATCCGGGCGCGGCGCAGGCCAGGATCGCCACTCCTCACCGTAAATGCGGTACTCCGACGTGTTGGCATCCGTATTAATATCGTTATGGTAAAACGCATGGAAATGTGTTGCATGCTCCAATCCGTGCTTGACTCCCTGCCGTATTTCCGCCAGGCGCTCGTCGGAGAGGTTCGGGTAATTCCAGTGCTTCATCGGCCACCACCACTCGCCATTCCACTGGGTGGTGGTGAGCATGGGGCGCGGGGGTGCTTTCTTCCAGGGGCCGAACCACCAGATGTCGCGCCACCCGGCGGGTGGAAACGGCTTGACAGGCAGCGGTTGCAGGCCAAACTGAATCGTGCGCTCGCCGTCGATTGCAGTGGGAGTATCGATGAAGATTAGGCGGGCCAACGTGACTTGTTGGCCGGGGATGAACTCAAAGGCTTTCCTGGGTTCTCGCAAATTCCATCCCTGCTGGCTTTCCCAGCACATTTGCAGCGCGCGGTCTTCACTGCCGATGGTGGGCATGTGTGCATTGCCGGTGAACGGCTCTGCAGGCGTGAGGCCGGTCGCGGAGGCGTCTTTGGCGAATTTCTGGTTGATCCAGTGGGTGGCCTGTTGTGGCGTGAAGGGCACCTCCAGCGCCAGGCGCTCCACCGTACCTTTCCCCTGCAGCTTCACGGTCACCCAGATAAAGCCGTCGAACTCCACCCAACTCTCGGTGCGCACGGTCAGGTTGCCCGCCCGCGCCTGTGCGGCCAGTTCCACCCGCCGGTCGGTCTGTGTGCCCCAGGAGACTGCAGCGGGCTGCGGAGTATGCGTCTGCCCATCGGCCTGCACGACCAGGCGCATGGGCTGCGCCAACAGCTCTTCATCGAGAATCGTGATGCGGCTGGGGAGGAGGTTATGCGCAAAGTCGATGCGCCGCCCCCATACCTCCAGCGCATCCCCCACCCGCTTTACCGGCACCCACGGCTCAGGCACCTTCTCGCTGATGCCGATAGTGTTGCCGGCCCAGACCGGTGTTTCGGGTTTCACAAAGGTGCGGATGATGGGCGGCGCCTTCACCCCGCCTGAAATGAAGCGGGTTTCCACCCGACACTCGCCCGCCGGTATGTGTTTCGTCGTGAGCTCACACGCCTGGCGCGCCCGGGTGAGTTGGACAGCGGTGGGCTTGCCTACCGGTTCACCTTTCCCGGTCGTTATGGAAATCTCGGCCGCAAGCCCGCCGGCCACCGCGCCCTCGCTGCCGGCATCCAGCTCGACGATGAGTCGATCCGCGGAGGGCAGCGGACTGAGCAGGACATCCCAACTGACGGCATAGACAAAAGGTCGGGCGTGGCGGATCAACTCTGCGCCCAGCGCATCGCGAACCATGAACAGGACATCGCCGGCCATGCTGCGCGACAGGGTAGTCTGCCAGGAAAACGTTCCCTTGCCGGAGATTGCCGTCTGCTCGGTCCATCCTGGCGGCAGGACGTCATCCTTCTTGCTGAACTCATCATCAGGTGAGAGCGTGATGAGATTGAGGGGAAAGACTTCGGCCTGCACTGTCACAGCGCCCTCCCCCGTCACTTTGCCCTGCAGTGCCACCGTGCCGTACGCGGGGTTCTCCTGCTTGCTGATGGTGACGCCGGGGGCATCGGCGCGAAAGCGCAGCGTGCCGAGCATGGGGCGCTGCACGCCGGTGAAGGCCCAGACGGAATGGTGTTGTTCCAGATGGACCGCACGGTGGTAGACATTGATGCCCCAGGCGGCGCCTTCCGCCGGCGCGCCGCCGAGATCCGCCCAGGGGATGGTCATGCGGGTGAGCCAGAAGTGATCGTCCACTTTCACCTCGGGCTTCCACCTGCCGTTCCATGCGATATCGCCATCCCGGGCATCGAAGGCGGCGCCCAAGCCGTTCACCGCGAAGTGGAACAGCGGCCCGGTAGGCGATGGCCGTATCTGCACCTCCACACAATCATCCTGAAAGATGGCCGGGCTGTCGGCCGAGGCGAAATAGCGCAACGGGAAATCGTTATAAGTCGCGCGGTTGGCGCGGAAGGCCTCGGTGATCGGATAGGCGAACTCCACGCGCAACCCGGCGTCATCGCGCCAGAAGGCCACCGCCGTGCGGTCATCATTCGCCAATCCAAGCAGCGCATCGGTCCACCCGCGCAGCGTGACCACCCTGTCCTTGCCCAGGCCCAGGGTCACCAGACTGGTGGCATGCCGGCGCGCCTGCGCATGCCGCGCCTTCGCCTCGTCAGCAGTGAGTACGCGCACGTCCTCTACCGCCGTAGCCGCAGTGCCGAAGAGATAGAGGCACAGTACCAGCAGCCATGTGAACCTGTTCATCGATATCCCCTTTGCTGTGCCGAAAACTCCTGTCCCCTGTCTCCTGCCCTACGGCGTATACGTCCCCTGCTTCACCTCCGTCCGCCAATCCCAGGGCGCGCCGTACATGAGCAGGCGCAACCGGCGCGGCGGGATGGTGAAGGTGACACGGTTCCCCTGCATTGCCACTTTCTCATCGGTGAGCAGGTCGAGGAGTTCAGCGTCCGCCGCCTGCGGGAAGCCGAGTTTTTCCAGGTTGAGCGTCGCCGTGCCTGTCACCGGGGCATCGGTATCGTTGAAGGCGATGAGCAGGAAACGCTCGGGCCGGGTCATGAGCGAGAGTACGTACCGCTGCTCGTCATGGATGTCGAAGGTCACCAGGTCGCTGTTCGCCCAGTAGCCGTGGAAGCGCACGCTGTCATCCCATTTGAACTTCGTGCGGATGGCATGCTGCTCTTCGACCGTGCCGCCCCACGGGATGGTGTCATGCACGATGCACATACTGCTGAAGTGCCGCAGCCCATCGGTATATCCCTTCAGCTTACCAGTGGTCAACGCATTGGGGTCGCGCTTCATCTCCTGGCGGTCTTCCGTATTCCAGATGCAGTATAGCTGCTGGAGGAAGCCCTGCGGCACACCGTACGCCGTTGACGCGAATTCCGCGCGGAAACGGTCCATGCGCAGATACGGGATATACGAGTAGTGGCACGGTTCGCCGGCAGCGTCCATGCGCGCCCGTTCCTTCTGGAAGAAAGAGGCGAACTGCTCGCCGGGCATAATCATATGCGCGTAGCTCCACACCGCCATCAGCGGATTGCCGGACATATGCACGGTGATCCAGGTATCCTCGCCCATATCGGCAAAGATCTGGTAGAGCCGCTGCATATATCTGCGCTGGGCGAGGATCGTATAGGTCGTACGCCGCGCACCGGTGTCATCCACCCAGCCACACCCATGGTACGGATTACTGCAAGAAACCGGTCCGGTGCAGTCGATGTAGATATTCACCGGCAGCCGCTCCGGACCGCGCATGGCGTTCAGGTAGCGATGCGTATGGTACAGGTAAAAGTCCAGATAACTCTGGGCGTTGTAGCACACCGACGCCCAAATCTCGGCGTCGGGCTTGCCTTCCACCGTGGCAAAATCCGGCCGCGCCCACGGCCAGCAGCGCCACTCTTCGCCGAAGAGGCGATATTCCGGGGTGTTGGCATCGGCATGCCAGTCAAAATGCTTGTACGCATGATGATGCGGTTGCTCTTGCTTCAACCCCCTGATGACTTGTTCCCGCACCTGGCGAATGCGCTCATCCGTCTGGTTCGGATAGTTGTGGTGCAGCATCACCCAGTTCTCTTCGCCGTTCCACTGCGTGGTGGTGCGCATGGGGCGCTCCGGCTCCTTTTGCCAGGGGCCGAACCACCAGATGTCGCGCCAGCCGGGATGTGGGTGCGGCTTGGCCGGCAGTGCCTGCAGGCCGAATTGAATCGTGCGTTCGCCGTCAATGGTGATCGGGTGATCGACGAATGTCTGACTGATGACGTACGCCTGCGTGCCGGGCTGCAGCGTAAAGGAGGCGTCGCGGTGCTGCAGGCTCCACCCCTGCTCGCTCTCCCAGCACCACTGGATGCCGCGGTCGGGGCTGCCGAAGCGGGCGGCATTGCGCGGGGCGCTGGCATATGGTTCGCTCGGCAGGTAGCCCGAGGGATTGATGACCACATACTCACCGCTGAACCAGTGCGTGGCATACTCCGGCTTCAGCGGAATCTCCAGTGCCAACCGATCAAGCTGACCATGGCCGCTCATCTTCACGGTCACCCACATGAAGCCGTCGAATTCCGTCCAGGTCGATGCCGCGATCTTAAGATCCCCCACCCGGGCGGTCGCGGTATTGTCCACGCGGCGGTCGGTCTGTTTCGTCCATAGCACGCTGGCGCGGGTGGGCGTCACATCCTTGCCGTTGGCGACCATGCGCAGGCGCATCGGCGCGGCCAGAATCTGTTCACCGAGCACGGTGATGCGGCGCGGCAACAGGCTGCGGGTGAAATCGTACTGCCGTCCCCACACGTCCAGCGTGGAGCCGCGGCGCTTCACCGGCGACCAGGGCGCGGGCACCTTGTCGGAGATCCCTATTGTTGTGCCCAGCCACGCGGGCTTCTCGGGCATGGTGAAGGTGCGGGCGATAGCGGGCGTCGCCCGGCCATCCAGCTGATACACCGTCTCCACCGTGTACTGGCCCGGCATCACCCCGGCAAGGGAGAATTCGGCATACTCGCGGATGGCGGCCATGCGCTTGACCGTTTGGGTGGCCAATACTGTACCGTCCGCATCTTTGAAGGCAATTTCCGCCCCTAGCCCGGCATTGATGGGCCCCTCACCGCCGGCATCAAGTTCCACCACCAGCCGCTCCATTGTGGGCAATGGACTCAGGTAGACATTCCAACTGATGGCGTAGGCGAACGGCTGCCGTTGGCGAAAGATCTCGTTCCCCTGGGCATCGCTGACAGCGAGCACCAGATCGCCAGGTACGCCCCCGGGCAGCGTGGTCTGCAAAGAAAAGTCCCCCGCACCGGTAATCTGCCGTTCAGCGGTCCAGCCGTCGGGGGCAATATGATCCTTTTGTGCAAAACGGGAGTCCGGATCAAGCGCATTCGCACAGGTGGTGGTGACCGTGCCGGTCACCGTATAAGCCGCACCGGCCTGCCCGGCGATATTGCCCCGCAAGGTTACGGTCCCGCCGCCGGGGTTAGCTGCTGCAGCCACCGTAATCGCCGGCGCCTGATCGGCAAAGGCGATGGCACCCAGCATGGGCTGTTCGGCGCCGGTGAAGGCCCAGACAGAATCCTCGCGATCCAGGTGCACGGTCTGATGGCGCAGGTTGAATCCCCATGACGTCCCTGCCGCCGGGGCTCCGCCCAAATCGCTCCAGGGGATCACCATGGTGGTGATCCAGCGGTCGTCATTCAGATCCACCGCATGCCGCCATGCCCCGTTCCAGCCTGCCTCGCCATCACGCGCATCGTAGGCGGTATTCGCCCCGTTCACGACAAAACGATAGGTGGGCGCGCCTTCGCCGGTCTGCACGCTTACCTCGACGAGGTCGTCCTCGAAAATCGCCAGAGAATCTGCGGCGGCGCGATAGCGCAGCGGCACGCCCAGGAAGGTGGCGCGGTCTGCGCGATACTTATCCGGGATAGGATACGTGAATTCGACATGCAGGCCATCGGCCTCGCGCCACACGCGCGCCGCGGTGGGGTCGGCATTGGCCACGCCAAGCAGGCGATCGTTCCATCCACGCAGGGTGACCGCGCGCTCTTTGCCCTGGCCCAGCGTGAGACGGCTGCGGGGCTCCTGACGCGCTAAACGGTAGTATAACGCGCGCGCTTCTTCATCAGTAACTGCTCTGGAAAGAATGAGAATATCGTCGAAATCGGTTTCGTCATCCGAGCCGTCACCGAAAGCTAGCATGCCGGTGGCATTCTTCAGCGGGACGATACTTGTTTCCTTTGCCATGCGCACGCCGTTCTTCCACCAGGTCATTAACCCACTGTTCCACGCGATGACTACATGCTCCCACACACTGGTGCGGAATTCGCCGCCGCCGACCAGCGCGCGCGTATAGCGGTCGGGCGCTTCGTAATTCTCAAACATGTCGTACGCCCAGTACGGCGAGTAGAAGAGCGCCAGTGTATCCTGCATGCCCAGGTTGGCGAGGAAACGCTCGCGTCCGCCCGATTTCCAGTTCACCGGGCGCATCCAGAAACTCAACGTCCCCTCTTCGGCACGGATGTTGTCGGTCGCCGCATAGCGCAACGGCCCCACCGTCGATGCATCGCCGTATTTTTTATAGATGTCGATGTCCATGGTGAAGGTCATCGTCGGCTCGGGGAAGAGCTCGGGGGTCGCCCAGGATTTGCGACCGGTGCGCAGGGCCTGCCCGTTGCGCCCGTCGACGAAACGCGGGTTGAGCCCGGGCAGGGCAGCGGGGCTACCGGCGGCGATTTCCGCATCGGCCCGCCCATCGAGCGGCGCGTAGAACAGCACTTCACTGCGCTGTAAGGCCAGCGCCAGCGAGGAACAGCACAAGCAGAGCAACACGAGCAGATGGAATTTCACCGGTCACACTCCTTCATAAGGTATGCAAGGCTCGGGGGCAGCGATCAACAGGAACCCATCAAACAATGGTATCGGTTCCAGCATTGCTAAGGCAGGGGCATTTAACCTTAACAGTCCTTGGAGAAAACGTCAACAGCCCTTCTCACGCACGAATCGTGCGCAGTGCCTCATGGGCCGCCCGAATCGCGTCGGCAATCGCGCGCTCGGCAGGATTGGCGAGGTCCAATCCGCACAACGTGGAGAACACGGCATCCAATCCCTGGGGGTAATAATCGTTGACGAATTTTTCATCAGCCGCATACAGCCGATGGCGTTCATCCGTCCCGCGGAACTCGAGGGCGGCGGCCGCCACCTGCGCCGTGGCCGTGTACGATTCGCCGTGCGCGGCGTCGAAGAGCAACGCGCCAGTCACGCGGTCTTCCCGTGAGAGCTTGCGCAACAGGTCCCGCCCCACTCGGTAGATGGTGTCGCCGAGGGCGCGATTGCCAAAGCGGCGCAGCAGATCCGTGATGTGTTCGCGCTGGTTGACCTCGGTAAACTCATCGGGATAGGCGTTGATCAGCGCACGCGCCGATTCCCACATCGCCGCTTCAGCCCGAGCGCGCACCTCAGGCACCTCGACTGCCTGCCAGATGTAGGTGAAATACGGATCGTGCTGATAGCCGAAGTAAGCGACGGCCGCGTGCCCGAGATTGTGGATGAACAGCTTGCGGTCCACATAGGCGGCGATGCACTGCTTCGGGGCAAGCCCGGGCACCTGCGGGATGGGACTCTTAAAGGCGCGCGCATCGAGGATGAGGGAGTTGTACGCTTCGGCGAAGACCCAGAGCGGGTCCTCACGTCGCTGCGCTTCGGTCATGATCGGCACCATTTTACCGATGCTGGTCTCCACCAGACCGACCATATCGTCAAGGGGAAAATCGGCGGGCAGCAACGGGCGCAACCCTTC
>JAGUZN010000191.1 GCA_020060775.1 Armatimonadota bacterium | reverse complement strand
GGAAGAGTGGACCGCCCTCTTTACGACCGCCTCGCGGCAGCGCTTGCAGCGCAATGCCGCACGCTTCGTCGATCTCCTCACCACCGGCAGACTTGCTTGCCTGCGCCAGCGCCAGCAGGCCCTCGACGAAATTCATGCGTAAAAGGGATACCACCATGACGAACCAGGAACGTTTCCATGCTGTGCTCGACTTCCAACCGGCCGACCGCCTGCCCAACTACGAATTGGGCGCCTGGCCGCAGGTCTACGAACAGTGGGAGCAAGAAGGGTTGCCGCCGGGCGTGCTCTACCAGCATTGGTTCGAGGGCGAGCCGTTTTTCGGGTTGGAACGCCGCGCTTTTGCCGCCATCAATTATAGCATGCACCCCGCCTTCCCTGAGGAGGTGCTGGACGAGGACGAGCGGTATGTGACCATACGCCATGCCAACGGCATCATCTCCAAAGCGCTGAAGGAAGGGTCGATCGGCGGGGCGCGCATGTGCATGGATCAGTACATCGCCCATCCGGTGACCGACCGCGCCTCCTTCCGGGAGATTGCAAAGCGATATGACCCCACTCAGCCGACGCGCTACCCGCTCTGGTGGGACGAGCAGACGCGCATGTGGCAGGGGCGCGACTACCCGCTCTTCCTGCTCACCAACGCCACCTTCGGCCTGTACTCACAACTCCGCTCCTGGGTGGGCACGGAAGAGATCTCCTACCTCTTCTACGATGACCCGGCATTTGTGGAGGAGATGATCGAGTTTGCCACCGACTTCTTCCTGCAGTTGGTTGAACCGGCGCTGCAGCACGTGCAGTTCGATGCATTCAACTTCTTCGAAGATCTGGCCGGCAAGGGCGGGCCGCTCATCTCGCCGGCGATCTTCCGCCGCTTCTTCCTGCCCTCCTATCAGCGTGTTACCGCACGCTTGCGCCGGGCGGGCATCCGGCACATCTGGTATGACAGCGACGGCGATGTCGAAGTGCTCATTCCCCTGCTCATCGAGGCGGGCATCACCTGCCTCTGGCCAATGGAACAGGCCTGCGGCATGGACCCGGTGCGCCTGCGCGGCATCTATGGGCGCGACATGGCGTACGCCGGGGGCATTGACAAGCGGGCGCTCATGCGTGACAAGCGCGCGATCGATGAGGAACTGCAAGCTAAAGTCCCCCCGTTGTTGGAGAGCGGCGGCTACATCCCGTTCGTGGATCACACCGTGCCGCCCGAAGTCTCCTACGAAAATTTCCTCTATTATCTGGACGTAAAACGGCGGATGATCGGCCAGGACGCGGTGCTGGCCGGGTGACAAAGTAAGATAATATTGTTCGTCTGCGCGTTCCCCTATTGCGTGTCCGCTGCGCCTGGCAGCGGACACGCAACAGTCGCCACGTGCCCGGAAAATTCTAAGCGAAGCGGTGAATCCCCTATACCGTTATAGTTGGTACCGGTTCCAGCACGAATAGCTTCGCTTGCTCCCCTGCCCAGCTATTGACAAATCCACTTAACGCCTGTTAATGTTAAACTCTATAAAGTTAACCGTTTACGGCCATGTAGCTTTATAACCGTCAAGTGTAAAGGTAGTCGGATACCATGACCTCGACTTCTCAGCGTCAGAAAAAAGGCGTCACCATGCAGGACATCGCCAACCGTTGCGGCGTCAGTGTGATGACCGTTTCGCTCGCCCTGCGCGGCAAGCGCCGTTATGTCAGTCAGGCTACCATGGAACGTGTCCAGGCGATGGCCAAGGAAATGGGGTACGATCCCTCGCTCTACCATGCCGCCCGTCGCCTGCGCTATAGCCAGTCGGAAGAAGCGCCCATCAACTATCTCGTCGCCCTCTTCTTCCCCCCGCACTCGTTAAAGCTGACCTATTTCAATGCCGTATTCACCGGCGTCATGGATGCCCTGTACAGCGAACGATTTGCCCTGGTGACGAATTTCGGGGACATGTCGACGCCCTCCGATGAGGAAGCCCAATTGCCGTTTGTTATCACCCGCGGCGACGTCGATGGTGCGGTGGTCATCCAGCATGTGCACGAGTTTTCGCCGGTGCTCAATCGGCTGCGCGAGGAGCCGCATTTCCGCACCCGCCCGATCGTGAGCATCCTCGAGCCGATGCCCACCTGTTCATCCGTGCAGGCGGATGATTGGGGAGGAGGGTATACCGCCGCCGCCCACCTGCTCGAACTCGGCCACCGGCGCATACTGCAATTCTTCTCCGAAGGAAGCTGCTACCCGCATCGGCAGCGGCTGGCCGGGTTCCGGCAGGCCTGCATCGATCGCGGGATGGACGCCGACCAGGTACTCATCACTTGCCGGTGGATCAAAGAGCAAATCGCTGATCCGGAAACTTTTATGCGAGGAGTCTTTGATCAACATCCGGATCTAACCGCGGTGCTCTGCACCAATGATGCGCTCGCCATAGAGTTTTACGACCTGCTGCAGCGCATTGGACGGCGTGTACCGCAGGACATCAGCCTGGTCGGCTTTGATGATGCTTCCGGCATTCAGGACGAACATGGGGTGAACATTCTCACCACCGTACATGTCCCACTGTACGAGCTCGGACAAGAGTCCGCGCGCATGCTCATCCGCCGCATCAATGGCGAGGCTCCGCCGGACGAAACCCTCACCTTGCCGACGTCGCTGGTCGTGCGCGGCACCACTGCCCCGCCCCACGCCTCGTAACGGTCCGGTCGGCTGCGGATCTTTGCCGGACGCCAGCGGATACACAATAACACGCCCCCCAGTTCCTTCACGAAACCGTGAGGAACTGGGGGGCGTTATCCACCCAGCCACCTGATCAGCTATCCACTCTTCCCCGCCTTCTTCTGCAGGCGCGCCAGCATGTCCAGCGCCTGGCGCGGGCTGAGGTCATCCACATCGAGCGCCTTCAGCTCTTCCACGATCGGGTGATCCACCACTTCGAACAACGTGAGTTGCGTGCGCGGTTGCGGCGGGGGGATGGTGGTGTGCTTATCCACCAGGCCGCGAGCGTGTTCGGCGATCTGGTCATTCTCTTCCAGCGAATGCAGCACCTGTTGCGCGCGCTCCACCACCTCGGCGGGCAGCCCGGCCAGCTTGGCCACATGAATGCCGTAACTGCGGTCGGTGCCGCCGGGCACGATCTTGCGCAAAAACACGATGCCCTCCGGCCCTTCCTTCACGGCAATGCGATAATTTTTGGCGCGCTCCAGCGTGTTCTCCAGCTCGTTCAACTGGTGGTAATGCGTAGCGAACAGCGTTTTGCAACCCAGACGCGGCGATTCGTGCAGGTGCTCGGCCACTGCCCAGGCGAGCGACAGGCCATCGAAGGTGCTGGTGCCGCGGCCAATCTCATCGAGCACCACCAGGCTGCGGCGTGTGGCGTTGTTCAGAATATTCGCCGTCTCCGTCATCTCCACCATGAAGGTCGACTGCCCGGTCGCCAGGTCATCGCTCGCGCCCACGCGGGTGAAGATACGGTCCACCAGCCCGATCTCCGCCTCCTCGGCCGGCACAAAACTGCCGAGTTGCGCCATCAACGTGATGAGCGCCACCTGGCGAAGGTACGTCGATTTTCCCGCCATATTCGGGCCGGTGAGGATGATGAGCTGGCTCGTCTCAGTATCGAGCTGCGTGTCGTTGGGCACAAAACGCTCGCCGGCCTGCGTGAGCTCCACCACCGGATGACGACCATTCTGGATGTGCAGGCGCTCGTCAGCCATCACCTGCGGGCGCACGTAGCGGTTGCGCGCCGCGACCGCGGCAAACGCGGCCAGCACATCTACCTGCGCAATGAGGCACGCCAACTGCTGAATGCGGTCGGCCTCCATGGCCACCGCACCGCGCAACGCGGTGAACAGCTTGAACTCCAGTTCCTTCAGCTTGTCCTCCGCGCCCAGCACCATCGCCTCATACTCTTTCAGCGCCGGGGTGATGAAGCGTTCGGCATTCACCAGCGTCTGCTTGCGGATGAAGTCCTCCGGCACCAGGTCGAGGTTGGCGCGGCTCACTTCGATGTAGTAGCCGAAGACGTTGTTGTAGCCGACTTTCAGCGACTTGATGCCGGTGCGCTCCCGCTCGGTGCTCTCCAGCGCGGCAATCCAATCCTTGCCCTCGGTGGTGGCCCGGCGCAGCGTATCCAGTTCTTCGTGGTAGCCGGGGCGGATCATGCCCCCGTCGCGCACCGAGATCGGCGGCGTTTCCACCAATGCCGCCGCCAGCGTGGCCTGCAATTCCGGCAGCGGGTCGGCGCCCTCCACCAGCGTCTTCAACATCGGCGACGCATCTTCCAGTAGCGCCAGCACGCCGGGGATGGCGGCCAGGGAGTCGCGCAACTGCGCCAGATCGCGCGCATTGCCCGTGCCCGACGCGGCGCGCGAGAGCAAACGTTCCAGGTCGTGGATGCCGTGCAGCGTCTCGCGCACTTTCTCGCGCAACAGATCATCGGCGCGAAACGCCTCCACCGCGTCGAGTCGGCGGTTGATGGCCTCCACATCGAGCAGCGGCGCGAGCAGCCACTTCTTCAACAGGCGCGCGCCCATCGCCGTGCGCGTGTGGTCGAGCACCCACAGCAGCGTATGCGTGCGGCTGCCATCGCGCAGCGAGGCGGCGAGTTCCAGATTACGCCGGGTGGCGGCATCGAGCAGCATATACGCGTCGAGCGAATAGGTGCTCATGCTGCGGATTTGCCCCACCGTCGTCTTCTGCGTCTGCTGCAGATAGCGCAGCAGCAGCCCGGCGGCCTCCACCGCCAGCGGCATGCCCTCGCAGCCAAACCCGCGCAGCGTGCTGACGCCGAAATGCTTGGTCAGGGTCTCATCAGCACTTTCCCAGGAAAATTCGTCGAGGTCGGGCGTGGTGATGGCGGCCGAACTGCGCGCGCGCAACGCCTCGACGAAATCCGCGTCATCCTGCATGCCCGCCGCCAGCAGGATCTCCGCCGGCTGCAGGCGCGAGACTTCTTCCAAAATGCGTTCGCGTGATCGTCCTTCGGTGGTCTCGGTAACGATGAATTCGCCGGTGGAACAGTCGGCCACGGCCAGGCCATAACCGCGATCAGTGTGCAGGGCGAGAAGGAAATTGTTCGAGCGCTCATCGAGCAGGTAATCCTCCACCACCGTGCCCGGGGTGAGGATGCGCGTCACATCACGCTTCACCAGCCCCTTCGCCAGTTTGGGATCTTCCATCTGCTCGGCCAGCGCCGCTTTATGTCCGGCAGTGAGCAACCGCCCCAGGTAGCGATCAATCGCGTGGAAGGGTACGCCGCACATGGGGATGCGTGCGCCGCGCATCTCGCGGGAGGTGAGCGCGATGTCCATCGCCTGTGCGCCAATGACCGCATCCTCGCCGTACAGCTCGTAAAAGTCGCCACAGCGGAACAACAGGATGACATCAGGATACTGATGCTTCAGCTCCTGATACTGGCGGAACATCGGGGTCGTTTCAGTGGACACCTGTGGCGATTCCTCCATCGCAGTGACGGCATGCGGTCCGGCGTTTCATTGTAGGCGATGCACCGGGCGACGTCAAAGGCGTCCCCCGCACTTGGTATTGTAGTGACGGCCAGGCAATGTGACTTACCGCGCGACGATCAGCGTTACCCGGCCGCCCGGGGCCAGGTAGCTGCCGGCGGCCGGCTGTGTTTGCACCACATAGCCGGAAGGCTGCAGGCGCGTCGCCTGGTAGGCGACCGCCACGGACACCCCCTGACGCTGCAAATCGTCGGTCGCGGCCTGCAGGGCGACGCCGCTGTAATCCTTCAACATAATCTGCGCGGTCGTCTGTTGCGGCGTTGCGGCTACTCTTCCCTGGCTGACAGTGATGCGCACGGTGGACCCCGGGTCAACCGCCGCGCCGGCATCCGGGCTGCTGCGCACCACCACGCCCGCGGGCAGGTCGTCTGCAGCGGTGGCAACGCTGACCTTCAACCCCAGTTGCTCAAGCTGCTTCTTCGCTTTCGCCTCCACCACCCCCGAGACATCGGGCACGGTCACCTGCTTCGGGGCCGCGCTGGGTGCGGGCGACGGGGCCGGAGCTGGCGTCGTGGAAGATTGC
>JAGUZN010000339.1 GCA_020060775.1 Armatimonadota bacterium | reverse complement strand
GTAGATCCAGTACTCGTCCCCACCGGGGTAGGGATCCTGGATGGAAATGCGGATGCTGTCATCAAAATCGGTGCAGCCGTCGTGCACGGTTTCCGTGCGCTTGAGCATGATGGGGATCATCGCCTGATTGCCCGCAATGCGCGCGGGTGGCGGGCTGTGGTGGGCGACGTAGAGGTGCTCGTCATCGTAGGTGATCCAGAAGGTGCTCTGATCGCCGGCGACATTCTGCAGGCCCCAGAAATGGTAGAGCGACACGGTGCCGACGGTGAGTCCGGTGATGGCGGCGGCCGCCTCCCACTCGCCCGGCTCCATGATGCCGTCAATGGTGGGTGGCGTTGACGTCTGCACGACGCCCACCCGTTTGGGCAGATCATCGATGCCGTACATGCGCCGATCCAACGCTGCAGGTTCTGCCGCAACAGTATACGGCGCCAGTAGCCCGAGAATGAACAGCGAGAGCGCCCATACAAATCCATGAGAACGTGTACGCATAGTTAGTGTCTCCCCTGCTCGTGCAGTGCAGGTATGTCGAAAGTGGGGCGTCCGAACCTGGGGCGGAGGAAGGATGCCGTTGATATTCTCATTATCCGCCAAGCGGTGGGGTTGTCAACGACAGGGGGTGGAACATGGGTGCTAAACGCGTTCAGCACGCCGTGACGCCCTCGCGCGTGAGCGAGCTCCGGTGAAATTGGCGCGTGCATGTCACAGCCCGGGAAATCGGCATGGACATGCATGGGGCTCGGCTGTGATGTCGCCATATGGCATCCAGCACATCATCCACTCGTCTCGAACCGGTGCCGACAATGGCACTGGTTGATGGCGGGCCGGAAACGATTTTGCTGGCTGAAGATGACCAGGCCCTCCTGGAGTTATCCGCATCCATCCTCCCTGAACGGGGCTACCACCTCCTCGCCGCGCGCACCCCTGGCGAGGCGTTACGCATCGCTGCAACGTATGCCGGAGCGATCGCGCTCCTGCTCACGGATGTGGTAATGCCGAGATGAACGGCCGCGCATTGGCCGAGCGCATGCTTGCGCAATATCCCTGCCTGCGCGTGCTCTCCGCACGCTGACCTCTGGACGGGATGGGATGAGTCCGAAGGTCAAGGAGAATCAGAGAGAGAATTAGCCGATTTTGGGCGTTTTGGGGGTCTGGTCGGCGACACCTCGTCCCCTGGTTTTGCCATCCACGTGTGTCCCAGCAGGACGGTTTGAACGTAGAAATTCGCATCTCGGCCTCTCCCTAGCCTAAGCTGAGAAACCGCCCGGCGGCGGTTTGATCAGCTGATATTGGTGGAGGGGAAGACTCTCACTACGACTGCACGAACGAGAGTTTGCGCGGAGAGAGGGTGAATGGAGTAGCAGCGAACAGTTAAGGGTGGATGTAAAGGGCGGGTGGAGTTTCCTCTCCTGGCTGCCGAACACCATAGAACAGTAAAAATACTAACTAACTATTATATAATGGGCGTCCACGCACCGGAGACTGCTCGATACTGCGGGGCCAGCGCTCGTGAACCCCAGCCCCGGATAGATGGCAGTTGAACTCAAATATTGGGATCTCCGCCATGGTAGGGTGATACCATGACCTTCCCTCCAGAATAGTTTTCACGCATCGGTATCCCAATGAGTCATGCCAGGCATCTCGCTCGATTGGAGATGCGGGACGTGTGGTTACCGCGTGACCTGACATAGAACGAGACGCTCTCTTGCTGGTGCGGCTGCGGATATGTCGGAGTATGTCTACCTCTTCTGTAACCGTTCGCTGCTCTATCCTGTCTGGCATCTCGGGCTGTTCTCGAATCCCTGGGCCGTCGGCGGGGCGGGAGTGATGCTCCTCCTGCAACTCTTAGTCGTCTACACCCCCATCATGCAACGTCTATTCCAGACGAGGCCGGTTCCATGGGTGTCATGGCTCGATGCCGGCGCCATCGCCGTGGCCATTATCGGCATCGTCGAAATCGACAAGTGGATACGCCGCCGAAAGGCTTTCCGGCAGACTGCACACGAATGATCCAGACACAGATGTCTCGATCCCATGATGTGACACGAGACGAATGCTCTGTCCTCCCGATCTACACCACGGCTCGTATTGATTCCCATGTCCCTGCATCGTTCCACCGACCAGAGTTTCGCACGCAAAGCGACAACGCTCGGCCGCGCCAACTTGCTACAATGCTGACACGCCGACCGGGGTGCCGGGGTGACCAAGATGGCCGCCACGCACGCATGCAAGCCTCCGTCGGTTGGCGGTCGTGTTCTACCTATTGCCGCCGACTCGGGTATACCATCCCGTCGGGCGCGGTATGGGAGGCACGATCATGAAGGCCTTGCTGGTCTATCCAGAATAACGAGGTATCCGATGCCAGACGCAGCGTACCATGCGGAGCATCAACCAGAAAAGCCAGAGTGGTATAAAGAACTGGCGAAATATGAGAAACCGGACATCCGCCGGGCATTCATACAACTGTGCAATACCCTCATCCCTTTGCTTGGACTACTGGGGATGATGCTGTATACGGTGACACACGGCTACCCATACTGGATCACCCTGGGGATGTCGGTGGTGGCGGCGGGATTCCTCTGCCGCACCTTCATTTTCTTCCATGACTGTACCCATGGCTCGTTCTTTCCATCGCAGCGGGCAAACGCGATCCTGGGATTTCTCCTGGGCGTATTGATGATGACGCCTTATGGCCAGTGGCGCTGGTCGCATTTGAAGCACCATGCCTCCTTTGCCAATCTCGACCGCCGGGGTGTCGGTGATGTAAAGCTTATGACCGTCGATGAATATCAGGCCGCCTCTCGGTGGCAACGGTTGGTCTACCGCTGGTATCGGCACCCATTCGTGCTGTTCGGCCTTGGATCAACGATACTCTTTGCGATAATTTATCGCTTTCCTATTCGTAGAGCGTCAGCACGTGAGCGCCGAAGCGTCTGGTTGACCGATGGCGCGCTATTGGCGATGACCGCGGTCGTCGGCTTAACGGTCGGCTTTCGACCATTGCTGCTGGTGCTGGTGCCGGTCTGGTTTATTCTCTGGATGGTCGGTGTCTGGATCTTCTACATCCAGCACCAATTCGAGGGGGTCTATTGGGCCCGCCAGGCGGAGTGGGACTTCTTTCGCGCGTCATTGGAGGGAAGTTCATACTACCGACTCCCGAAAGTGCTCCAATGGTTCACGGGTAATATCGGCTTGCATCATGTCCACCATCTGCGCCCGCGTATCCCGAATTACTCTTTGCAGCAAGCCTATGATGCGACGCCGGCCGTGCAGGCGGTCAAAGCGTTAACCCTGCGCAGCAGCCTGAAAACCATACGGCTGAATCTGTACGACGAACGCCGGCGGCAAATGGTCAGTTTTCATGCGCTTGATCGCTGTGAACAAATCGATGAGAGGGGAGGGACATGATATGGGAACTGATAGTCCACTGGAGGAATCATTCGGTAAGTATATCTGGTGTGAACTCTGTGGCCATGTCTATAGCGCGGCAGCCTGGGTCGCTGCCGATAATACCTGCCCCAATTGTGGCGCCAGTATCGCCAATGCACGACCATGGGAAGAGATACGACAACTTAATCCGCAATATCCTGTTACCCCGGTTGAAGGTACAGAATATGCCCTATATAGCTAACGGTTCGCAAGCTGTTGTAGTTGTACCCATTCAGCCGGTCTATTGTTCAGTTAGCGTCACGGTGTCTGTCTGCACGACGTTGCCCTGTGCATCGAGGAGTTCCGCGCGCACGGTATAAGCCTCCACTGTCGTCAGCGCGGGAACTGACAGGTTGATCCCCGACGTTGTCCAGATCCGGTTACTATTCGTCGTGACGGTGCCCTGGAACAGCTGCCCCTGCGTCGGAAAAATGACGATGCTCCCCTGGTACGTCACCGTCACCCGTACCTGACTGCCTGCCGGCGCTGTGCCGGTGACCACCAGCGGATCAGGCGCAGGGGTATCATCAGCCGGCGCGGTGATGCCGAAGGTTTGCGACGACGGTGTGCCGATGATCAGCGGGTTGGAGGCCGCCTGCTGCAGGCTGTTGCCCGCGGCATCGAAGACCCGCACGCTCAGGGTATGCGTGCCGGTCGGATCAGTGCTCCGAATAGTGTAGCGTTGGGTATATTCCAGCGTGCCGGTCGCCCGCGTGCCGCCGGTCGCGATGAGCTGGTTGTCCAGATACCACTCCAGGCGTGTCGGCTGGGCAGAGAGTCGGGTGGTGAAGGTCACCTGCTGTCCGGGTTGGAGCGGGCTCGTGGCGTTGTGGGTCACCGACAAAATCTGCAAAGACCCCGGAGCGCCCGTCGTCACCGTGAACCGCCAGTCGGCGGCGGTGGTGTTCCCCGCGCGGTCGGCAGCCTCGACTTGAATGACGACTTGTCCTGTGGGCAGGTCGCGCCCCTGGTAGCTGATGCCCGTCTGGTTGATCAGCGCGGAGCCGGTGACATCGATGCCGTTGACCCGTATCCGCACTGCCTGCGGATTGATACCGCTGCCGCCGCGATCATCGAAACTGGCGCTGATGACGGGATTGCGATCCGCGATCTGGCTGTTATTCGCCGGCGTCCGGTTGCCGATGACCGGCGGGAGGGTGTCGATGGTAATGGTCTGCGTGGAGCGCACCTCGGCGGATGTCGTCGTCCCACGGCGCATGCGCGCGTAAATCGGCGTCTCAGTCAGGTTCACATTCGCCGGGATCGTCACCTGTCCCTGATACACGCCGGGCGATTGTTCGGCCAGCGGGATGTTCGTCAGCAGATCGCCCACCCGCGCCGTCACTGCATCGGCCTGCGGCATACCGGTCGCTTGAATCACCAGCGTCTCTCCGGCGCGCAGCGGCCGGGTGTAGTTGACGGCGCTGACCGACGTGATCGACGGCGTTCCAGGCGGCGGCGCTGTTGTGGTTGTCATGATCGCCCAAACCTGGCTGGTGCCGGGGGTGATGCGGAGCGTCACCTCCGTGCCGCTCGGCACGCTGGACAGCGAGACCGGATTACCGAGGGTATCGGTCACGCGCAGCTCGGGGCGCAACTCGTAGACCGCGCCGTCCTGCAGCAACACACGATTCGCAGTGATGCCTGACACACGTCCGGTCACCTGCTGATAGGTGGCGTCAATGCGCGTCGCCCGGCCCGCGCTGTCCCGGGTGATCACCACCAGGTCACCAGGCTGCAGGTCAGTGATGTTTACCGACTGCGCGGGCACATTGACGCGACCCCGCGTCATGACGGTATTCGACGCCAGGGGGACGGCTACGATAGTATTCGTCCCCCGCTCCTGCACGATCAGTGTGCGCCCGTCGGTGGTGCGCACATCCAGCAGCGTGCCGGTGAACGTCGCCGTCGGTGGGGGAACCGTCCCGAGCGGTGGGATGGTGATGATCGCCGTTTGCGTCGTTGGGTCCCAAATGACGTCGCCCCCGAACGCCTCCGCGGGGAAACGCAGCGGCACGTAGGTGACACTGTTGATGAGCTGCGGCGGCACGTCGAGCGGCACTTGTTGGCTGTTTACCAGCGCATACGAGCGGCCGATCCACAACTGCACGACCGTCTGCCCGCGTGTCGCGGTCACCTGCTGGGTCGCGGCAAACCACTGCACATCCGACTGCAGTGCTTCGAAGACCGCCCGCATCGGCAATAGCAAGCGCCCGTTGACGTTACGCACCGGGGCACGCACCAGCGTACCATTCACCACCACATGCGGGCCTGGCGTCGTATACACCTCCGGTGGCAACGGCGCTTGCGCGAAGACCGCTACATTGATTAGCAGCAGAATACACAACACTAACATGCGGATGGCCATCGGATGTCCCCCGGCTTTAACGAAAACATTCATTCGAATTTTTACCGGGTGCTACTTCATTCATGTCAAGGCCATGTCCAGTTTGCCTGTGAAAAATCACAAGTCCTCGCATAACTCCAGGCAGTGATACACTCTGATGACGAGAAAGAGATGCGATCGCAGGCCAAACATGAGATGCCGATACTTTCCCTGCCTTGCATCAGCAGGCATCATGGGTTGTCCTCGCTGGGACGGTCACCACTTGCCGCTGGTGCCACTGTGTCGCGGGATGAAATAGTGCCAGGATGCTTCGTAACAGATATACTGCTTGCCTAGACACCTTCGTGCATCATCGACTCCTCTTCTGCATTAGGCTCTAGGCTGTTTTCGCACCATGAAGCGAGAGTCATCACACCATAACGAGGTAACAGTATCCATAGCGGATGAATTCAGGGGGAGTATCGATGGCTGATGGCGTATCATTTCCAATGGCACTCGCGTTGTGGGCCATCACCGGATTAGTTGTTGGCTTGCTCTTTGCCCTCATCATGGGGACAGGGAAATACGGCGGCTTCTGGGGATATGTGCTCCTCGGCACTGTCGGCGCCCTGCTCGGGGGGCTGCTGATCAGGGTGCTCGTGGGTGCATCGCTACTGAATAGCTGGGCATTCGCAATCATGGCGGGGGCTGCTGGCACTGTGATCCTGATGGTGATTGCCATAATGGCACGTCGGCGAACAGCGACGACGAAAACATGAGAAGCCTGATGAGTAATGCTCTCCAGTTACCATACCAGTATCAGGGTGGCGAAGAGAAACTGTCGATGACCACTGAGGTGCCATTGGTGATGGCTACTCGTGTTGTGGGCTATTATTGGAGTCCTTACAGGATTTGGGGCTTGTTGATGGGTACTGGGAAACGCGGGGATACGACTGTGCGTCACAAGGTGGCGTATGGCCTCGCCGATATTGCTTGTACTACGCATTATGCTGCTCGTGTTGTTCATCCGGTCCTCCCGTAGCGGGAGGAGGAGCTGTACTTACGGTACTCTCCGTGTCCGGATATTCCTTGAGACCTTGTGCGCTCATGAGATTCGCCATCCAGCGCGTCTCGCGGTAGCTATCCAACGCCATCATCACGATAGAAGTCAGTGGAATGGAGATCAGCGCTCCTAACGGTCCGAAGATCCATGCCCAGAAGATAAACGACAGGAAGATGGTAGCGATCGACATATTCAGCGCCTTCCCTGCCATCCGCGGGGTGAGGACATAATCGCCGAGTATATTGATCAGGATGGCCCCACCGATGATGAGTAGTGCGGTCAACCCGCCATGCTGAATCCAGGCCAAAACAACGGCAGGCGCCACAGCTAACGGCAGCCCGATGTTGGGGATGAAACCGAGGAAAAATGCCAGCACCCCCCACAACCCGGCAAAATCCACGCCGAACCCCCAGAACAAACCGGTTAACGCGGCGCCGACAAACAGGTTGTTATATGCGCGGACACGGAAGTAGCTCGCGATATCCTTCCCCAGTCGCACGAATCGTGCTGCCGCCGGACTCTCTACCCCGAGTTGCGTTCCGATACGCCTGGTAACCCTGGCTGCCTCAATCGAAAACACCACAAAGAGCAGCAGACTGAGGAGCGCGGCAGTCAAGCCGCGGCTGAGAATACCGAACACCGTCCCCAATACACTGAAGATGCGCGACACACTGAAGAATTCGCTTGAGGATGCTGATGGCATCGGCACCCCGTAGCGCGCAAGCCAATTAGCCAGGGCGGTGAGCTTGGCGGTGAAGCTTTCCTGGTAGGCGGGCAGATGTATTCCCAGCCGGACGAGCGACATCGAGACAAAGAAAATCAGCGCCGACCCGATCAGCAGTCCGCCCACAATGACCAGCAAGATGGACACCCAGGTCGGAAGCCGTTTCCGTTCAAGCCAGTGAATCATCGGCAGTACCGCCACCGCAAGCAGCATCGCCAACAACGCAGGCGCGATAAACGCCGCCGCCGCCCGCAGTCCTGCCACAACGACAACCAGGCTCGCGCCGAGTATTAACACACGGGCAATAGGCGACTGGGTCATCATCGCACCAACTCCTGTCCCGTATGACAATCGCAGGCGAGGCACGTATTGTGCATATCAGGCAACCGGCAGTGTGAAAAAAACGTGCTCCCCCTGCTGACATCGCTTTCCACTCCGATGCGCCCACCATGGGCTTCCACCAGCATGCGCGCAATAAAGAGGCCCAAGCCCATGCTCTCCGCGGTTCGGCCACCGTGCGCGTGGTAGAAGCGTTCAAAGATATGGGGGCGGTCTTCACGCGCAATGCTGCGTCCCGTATCGTGCACTGACACGATGACCGTGTCAGCCCCGAGCGTCGCATGGATCGTCACCGGGGTGTGTATTGGCGAATAGATCATCGCATTGCTGAGCAGATTGATAAAGATACGCTCCAGCCGCGCGGGATCGGTATTGACCATCGGCAGGTCGGGAGGGATTTCGGTCCTGATACGCGCGACCTCCAGCATCGTCGCCAAGCGTGTGAGTAGATCATCAAGGAATGCGTTCAGTTCCAACGGCTGATAGTGGAGCGTCAGGTGTCCACTGTCCAGCCGCGCCATATCCACCAGGTCCAGCATGATCACATGCATGCGGTGAGCGTTACGTTGCACTGTCGCGACCCGCTCGTGGGTCTCGGTATCCGGACACCGCTCGCGCACCATCTCGGCCAACAGATCGGCATCACCTTGTAGAGACATCACCGGCTCGCGCATGGTGTCAATCATCGCCTCAACCCATTGATGCTCTGTATCGTTCATCGATGCTTCATCGCTCATGGTGTGCTCCAATCTGACGAATGGGACCTTTGGTTCCACTTCACGTCAACCTGCTGGTATAACATGTTTGCACATTGTCCCTGAGTAGTTTCACTGATCGGGAACTATGCCACGGGCAGCGTGAACGAAAACGTGCTCCCCTTGCCAACTTCACTCTCCACCCACACCCGTCCCCCATGCGCTTCGACCAGGAGGCGTGAGATATACAACCCGAGGCCGATGCCTTCTTGCATACGAGCGCCTTTCACACGATAATACCGCTGAAAGAGCAAGGGGAGATCCTCGGGCGGAATGCCCGGTCCTTCATCGGTGACCGCAATGCGTACCATCCCACCCTCTCGTCGAGCACGTACCAGCACCGGGGTACCCGGCGTGGAGTACTTCAGCGCGTTGGAGAGCAGGTTGATGAAGATCCGTTCGAGGCGATTGTAATCGGCGGACACCGGCGGGAGATCGGATGGAATCTCCAGAGTGATGCGGGCGTAGTCGATCAGCATTTCCGTGCGTGATAACAGATTCTGCAGGTAATCTCGTAGATCGACCGCGTGCAACTCCAGCGGGAATTGGCCGCTTTCGAGCCGGGTGGCATCTACCAGATCCTGGATCATCGCATTCATGCGCTTCACACTGCGTTGGATCGCCTCGACGCCGCTGCGCATATCGCCGTTCACGCCCGCGTAGGCCAATCTGGAGGACAACAGCTGGATATGCCCCTGAATGATGGTGAGCGGATTGCGCAAATCATGGGAAACGATGCGCAGGAAATCCTCCTGGCGTTGTTGCAGTTCGTGCAGTACGGTCACATCGGTCAGGGAGAGGATCGCGCCGATGATCCGCCCCTGCGTTGTTCGAATCGGCGCCGCACTGATGGAGAGCCAGGTCTCCCTGGTGTTCGGAGCCCGCAGCAGGCCGGTCAGGCCATGCACCGTTTCCCCGCGCAAGGCCTGCCAGACCGGGAGCACGTGCACCGGCATGGTCGGACCGTCCGGCGTCGTCGACAGCGGGAAGGCGATCTGCTCCTCCAGTTGCTCGATGCCGTTGCCATTGTGCGTGCCGAGAAGGATTCTCGCCGTCGGATTCATCCGCATCACCTTGCCGTCCGTGTCAAAGACGAGAATACCGTCGGCGATCGCGGAGATGGTCGAATCTAACTCGGCGTACAACCGCTCACGCTCTTCCTCGATCTGACGGCGTCGGGTAATATCGGTAAAGGTCACCACGGCGCCCATCCGTTCCCCGGACGGCAACTGAATCGGCGCCGCATTGACCGAGAGCCATTGCGTGGCGCTGGCATCGTAGCGGAAGGCCATCACCAGGCCTGTGATGGTCTCACCCGCCAAGGCACGCACGGTGGGCAGGGCCTCGGGAGGAAACGGGCTGCCGTCCACGGTTTCGATGTGCAAGTCGCGTGTCCGGTCCAGAAATGGGGGATGGGGTGTGACGCGGAAGTAGTCGAGGTAGGCGTCGGCGATGTGATTGTTTTGCAGGATATGACCTGTCGTATCATAGATGATTAACCCTTCCGCCAGCGACGCCAGTGTCGCATCAGCGGCGGCCTTCTGACGGACCTCGCTGGTAAGGCGCCGGATGCGCAGCAAGGAGGACACGCGCTGCAGCAGTTCAGGCTTCTCGGCAGGGATGGACATCACCTCATCGATGACGTCCCAGTACGCTGGGGGCACCAGGCGCACAGCCTCACGCGGGATCAACAAGATCATGGGGAGAAAATTCGGCGCCTCGACCGCTTTGCGTTGCAGGAGGCGCTCCGTGAGACGGGCCAATGCCGGCGCATCCAGGAGACAGCAATCCACCGGTTCGGCCAGGGTAGCATCAGACGATGGCAACACGACGGCATACTGCGGTGCCAGTGCGTTCGCCAGTCGCTGTCGATTACCCGGGTGATCGACCAGTAGCAGGATACGGCTCGCAGGGCTGGGTTGATCTGCCATTTACTCCCCTGCCTTGTCAGGATGCACCCACTCCGGCACCCCGAGCAAAATGCCTCGCATATCGAGCAAGGGGGGGCCGATTTCGATGCCGTGTTGCGTGATATCGATCTCCCGTAGCGTTTTCTCAAATCCGCTCATCCGCTTCTTCAGCACCCCAATGGCCTTCTGCAAGGCGCCGCGCACTTCGATATAGCGTAGAAAGAGAATGTTGTCCGCGATATAGCTGATCCCCACCTCAGTGGCGCGAAAATCGCCGGTGATCATCTCCACGTCATTCAGCAAGATGACCGTCACACCCCGTCCCGCCAGGTATTTGATGAGCGTATACAGGTGACTGGTCAGGTCTTCCCCGTGTAAGGTCAATTGATAGCCCCGCATGCTATCCAGTACCACAACACGGGTGTGGCGCTCCTCGACTTCCGCGCGCACCAGCGCGGTAAATTCATCGGGGAGATAGCGCAATGGCTGCACCGGGATGACGGCGAGGGTGCCTTCCGCGATCATGGTCTCCATGGGAATGCCCAGTTCCGTCATGCGGTGTACCAATGGCTGATACGCTTCTTCGTAGATAAAGATCGCTGAGCGTTCACCCCGTTTGGCCGTCTCCTTGACGAATTGCATGCCGATCGTCGTTTTGCCGACCCCGCTCGGGCCGGTGATGATGGTACTCAGACCACGCTCGATGCCCCCATGCAGCATCGCATCCAGCGCAGGGATACCGGACGAAATCAACTCACCGGTGAACGGGATCGTGGGCTGTTCCGCCTCCAACCGCGGGAAGACCACCATACCGGACGCCTCCAGGTGCATGGAGTGCGTGCCAAAGCGGAAGGCTGACCCGACATATTTGGTCACCTGCACCGTGCGACCATACGAGGATATACAGAGGTCAATCACGCCGTCGCAGAGGAACTTGAGGCTGGCATCAGAGGCGTACTCCATGGTCTCCGAGGTGACAAGGAGGGTCGCCTTGCCACCGGTGAGAAAACGCAGCAGGGAGAGCGATAACCGGCGAAAATCATATTCGTCGGTGGCCACATAGCGGAGTTGTGTCAACGCATCGACGAAGATCCGGCGCGGGTGCACCTGCGCCAGTACGCCGGAGATTTGCTGGGAAATGGGGCCGCGTTCGACATCAGAGGGGGTAAACACATTATAGGATTGCATTTCCGAGAAGAGTTCCGGTGTGGGGCTTAAGTCGAGAAACGTCACCCCGTCGAGGGACATCCCCAGCGAGGCGGCATGCCGGCGAATCTCCGCCTCCCCCCGCATGAGACTGATCAACAGCACCGGTTCCCCCTGAGTGACGCCTTCCTGGAGGAAATGCAAGCCAAGGGTGGTCTTGCCGGTCCCCGTGTCTCCGCGCACCAGGTAGGCCTGGCGGGGGAGTAATCCCCCATCCAGGATTTCATCCAGCCCCGGCACGCCGACCGAGAGGCGGTAGTGCTGGTGATGGTCCATCACGGCTTCCCTCCGATGCCACTTCATACGGTAAGATCTTCATCATTGTAATTGAGTCATGGCTATACGCGTGGGAGAAACAGCGGCAAATTGGGAGTCGAGCGTCGAGATATCGCAAGTACTGACGTTTCCATGGCGTTGCGGACGGCACGCAATACGGATTACAGTATTGTTGTCAGGCGAAGGCACCTTCCCAGGCCATTCTCTCCTGGCTATTTTCATTCGGCAGGGAAACCTGTATAGTTGAACAAAGCTTGCACTAGCCTAACCAGACCCATAATGTGTGGTGCGTACTGGAGGGAGTATGTCGCGTAAACGCCCCCGTCCTCGCGAGGAGACGTCGCCGCGGTCTGCCCAACCGGCGCCTGGGGACGTGCAGGACAGCCCGTCATCCCGTGTGCCGGTGGTCGGTATTGGCGCGTCTGCGGGCGGGCTGGTGGCCTTTGAGGCGTTCTTCTCGCACCTCCCCGCCGACATGGACCCGGCAATGGCGTTTGTGCTGGTGCAGCATCTCGCCCCCGAGCATCCCAGCATCCTGGCCGAGTTGATCCAGCGTTTCACTCCTCTGCAAGTCCGCGATGCGGAAAACGGCATGGTCGTGGAGCGGAATGGCGTCTATGTGATTCCCCCCAACACCGACCTCGCACTGGTGCAGGGGCGGTTGTACGTCACGCCGCCGGCAGAATCACGACGGCCGCGCCTGCCCATTGACCATTTCTTCCGCTCGCTGGCGCAGGAGATGCAGGAAGAGGCCATCGCCATTGTCCTGTCCGGGGCGGGGAGCGATGGGGCGCTCGGCGTGCGCGAGGTGAAAGAGGCGGGTGGCCTCGTCATCGCTCAGACGCCGGAGTCCGCGGAATATGCCAGCATGCCGCAGAGTGCCATCGCCACCGGCCTGGTCGATTACATTCTGCCGCCAGCGGAGATGCCGGCCCAATTGCTGGCGTATGCCCGCCACCTGACGCACCGGCTGTTGCCAACCATATTGCCACCATCCCCACAAGTCGATGATGCCTTGCAGAAAATATTCGGCGTGCTCCGCGCACGGACCCGGCATAATTTTTCCGAGTATAAATCAAGTACGATGCTTCGCCGTACTGCACGGCGCATGGCCGTCCACCAGGTCGCCGACCTGGAGGCCTATCTCCGTTATCTGCAGGATAACCCCGACGAAGCGACGATCCTCTTCCGCGAACTCCTCATCGGCGTCACCCGCTTCTTCCGTGACCCGGAGGCCTTTGACGCCCTGAAAACGCACGTATTGCCCCATCTCTTCGATGGCAAAGATGCCGACGCGACCGTGCGGGTGTGGGTGCCCGGCTGCTCGACGGGTGAGGAGGCCTATTCGTTGGCCATACTGATCCGCGATTATCTGGACACGCACCAGCAGGCGTGCACGGTGCAGATTTTTGCCACCGATATCGATCCGGTGTCGATCGCGCAGGCCCGGACCGGCGCCTATCCGACGAATATCGCCGCCGATGTCCCCCCACCGTATCTGGAGCGATATTTCACCCGGGAAGAACAGCATTACCGGGTGAAGAAGACGATTCGCGATACCGTGACCTTCGCCGAACAGGACGTGATCCAGGACCCCCCGTTTTCCCGCGTCGATTTGTTGAGTTGTCGGAATCTGTTGATCTATCTGACCGCCGATCTCCAGAAGAAGCTGCTGCCTCTGTTTCACTATGCGCTGAATCCACAGGGATTCTTGCTGCTGGGCAGTTCGGAGAGCATCGGCGAGTTCACAGACCTGTTTGCGATCGTCAATCGGAAGTGGAAAATTTACCAGCGCAAAGCGGCAGTGACCACCGCACGCACCTTGCCCCAGGTTCCATTGGCGCGTGTCACCCCGGTGCCGTCGACGCAAGAGCGAGCCGTGCAACCCGCGGAGCCGCGCAGTCTCCGGCAACTGGTCGAGACGATCCTGCTCGAACACTACACCGCCTCCGCGGTACTCATCAATGAAAAGGGCGACATCCTCTTTGTGCATGGGAGCACCAGTCGGTATCTGGAAACCGCCACCGGGGAGGCCAACCTCAACATTCATCGCATGGCGCGTCCCGGACTGCGCCTGGAACTCACTGTCGCCATTCGCAAAGCCCTCGCGCAGCATGAAGTGATTCGCTATGATGGGATGCAGGTGCCGGTGAATGGCGGCATGCACACCGTCAATCTCCTGGTACATCCGGTGTCCTTGTCCCCTGCGCCGACCTTGCTGCTGGTCGTGTTTGACGAGGTGCCCACCGCCAGCCTCCCGTCCATGGATACCACACCCCATGCGCCCCTTTCGGACAAGGATCGACGCATCGCAGAGCTCGAACGGGAACTCCTCCTCAAAGATGAATTCCTGCAATCGCATGTCGAAGAGTTGAGCACCAGCAACGAAGAGCTGCAATCCGCCAATGAAGAGCTGCAATCGACCAATGAGGAGTTGGACACCTCACGCGAAGAACTGCAGTCCGTCAACGAAGAATTATCGACAGTGAATGCCGAACTGGAGAAAAAGGTCGAGGAATTGTCCCAGGCCAATGACGACATGAACAATCTGCTGGCCGGCACCGACATCGGGACGATTTTTCTCGACGACGCCTTTGGCATCCAGCAGTTCACGCCGGCCGCCACCAGGATCGTCAATATCCGGTCGGCGGATATCGGCCGGCCGCTGGCGCATTACAGCACGAATCTGACCGGCGATGTCCGCTTGCTCGATGCCGCGCGGGACGTGTATCACACATTGACGGTAAAGGAAACCGAGGTGCAGACGACGGATGGGCACTGGTACCTGATGCGTATCCTGCCCTACCGCACGCTCCGGAACGAAGTGGCCGGGGTCGTCTTCACTTTTGTCGATGTCACCGAGCAGCACACACTGCGGGAGGCGTTGCAGGCCTCGCGGCTGGCCGAACTGGCGCACGCCTATGCCGAGCAGATCGTCGAGACGATCCGGGAACCGCTGCTCGTACTGGATGCCGACCTGCGGGTGATCTCCGTCAACCAGGCATTTACGACCACCTTTGTGGTGAACAGAGACGATACTGTGGGACGACGGCTGTATGATTTGGGCAACGGGCAGTGGGACATCCCGGAGTTACGGCGGCTGCTTGAAGCGGTGTTGCCGGAGCGTTTCGTGGTCACGGACTATACCGTGACGCATACCTTCGAACAGATAGGACGTCGCGTGATGCGCTTGAATGCGCGCGAGTTGCGCCAGGAAACGTATCAACCGCGCATGATCCTGCTGGCCATCGACGAGGTGACCGAAAGCGAGACACCATGAATGAATCGCCCGGCGAGAAATCACTTCGCCAGCGTGCCGAGGAGCGCCTCTATGGCAAGGCACCATCGTTCGACAGGTTCTCACGGGAGGAGGTGCAACGCCTGCTGCACGAGTTGCGCGTCCACGAGGTGGAACTGCAAGTACAGAACGATGAGTTACGGGCAACCCAGGAGGAGCTGACGGCCGCACGCGACCAGTATCGTGATTTGTATGACTTCGCACCGGTGGGATTACTCACCTGCACGACGGCGGGACGCATCCAGCAGGCCAACCTGGCCTGTGAGCGTCTGCTGGGCCTCCCTCGACAATCACTGCTCGCCAGGTCCTTCGCAGACTTTGTCGCGGAGGATGCCATGGATGACTACCATTTTTTTCGGCAGCACCTGCAGTCAGGCGAGGCGCCAGGGACGGTGGATTTTTCGATGGTGCGCGCCGATGGCACGTTGTTCTGGGCGCAGGTTGACGTTACAACAGTTCAAGAGATGACCATGCATGGCGCTGACCAGGAGTTGGTATATCAGATGGCCGTGACCGATACCACCGCGTTACATGATTTGCACGAACAACAGATCCTCCTCCATATCGTCTCCCATGACCTCGGTTCACCCTTGACCGTGATGCATGGGCACATCGGATTGCTCGAAGAGATGATCGGCACACCTGAGAGTGAAGTGGCGATGCGCGAGAGCCTGGCCACCATACGCCGGAATGCGCGTCGGTTAGAGACGATGCTCAAAGACTTGACCGAGCTCGCCCGCATCGAAGGCGGACAACTTCAGCTTGAGCGAGAACCGATCGCGCTCCCATCCTTCTTGCGCGATTTTTTACACCGCTCAGCGACCGTCTTTGATAGCAAACGCCTCGATCTTCAGGTGGCCGATGATGTCCCACAGGTGTTAGCGGATACTGATCGTTTGGACCGCATATTGACCAACCTGCTGTCCAATGCGCAGAAATACGCTGATCCCGGTACCCCCATCGGCATCCGCGTGTATCGGCAGGGCGACGAGGTGGTGGTGGCGGTGTCCGACCAGGGGCGCGGGATCGCACCGGAGGATCTGCCGCGCCTGTTCCAACGGTTCTCGCGGGCAAAAGATGAACACCGGGCGACAGGGACCGGACTGGGATTGTATATCACCCGGGTGCTGGTGGAAGCGCACGGCGGGCACATCCACGTCAATAGCCAGGTTGAAAGTGGGAGCACGTTCTCCTTCACCCTCCCGGTGGCGTAACCGATGAGACAACCTGGACCCAAGAGCACGCGGAGGTATCATCACAGATAACGGTCGCTGCGCCCAGGAGCCGCCGCATGACAGCACCGAATGAGCATCATAGCCTGCGGGCACGTGCCGAAGCGCAACTCCGCGTAGCCGAGGAGGCGGAACACCCCCTGTTACCGGAAGCAATGGCGCATGTCATACACGAATTGCGCGTCCACCAGATTGGCTGGAGATGCAGAATGATGAGTTGCGCCGCGCACAACAGGCATTGGGGATCGCACGTGAACGCTACCGCGATCTCAACGAGCAGGCGCCGGTTGGATAACTGCATCAAACAGTGCTGGCAACGAACGGCTGTGAACGTTTTTCGGTCAACGTTTAGCGAACCAGGCGTTATACTCATTGACAGGTAATGCGGTCACCTTTCATAATATGACCACCTGAAATGGCTCAACACGACAGACGATGGTTTCGCATACTGGCCTTGCTCCTCCTGGGTGCGTTCTTGTGGATCTCCGCGCCTTGCGATGCCGCGCATGAGGAAGACCACCATGACACCGAAGCCGTCTGTGTGTGTACCTGCTGCCAGGCACCGGTACGCCTGGATAGCTCGCATTCCTGTCCACCAGCGCTCCATGTAGCCGAACGCGCCCATGAAACTGTTTACAGCGATGCGCTGTGCCTGCGTGACATCGCCTTTACCATCTTCCAACCACCGAAATCCTGCTAAGCCCTCACCCACAGGTCGATTGATCTCGACCAGCGACGCATACCCACGTCTCCTCACCGTGACGTCATTGCCTTGGTTCCACGGCAGTGCTCGTTGGTGACCTGCCAACACCACGCGCGTGGTAAGAGGGCGGTTGCCATCTCGGGCGTTACCGCGTTTCTCAAGACATTGCCATGTCACGTGGCGGCTGGGCGTCGGACTCCCCATTCACCATATATCACCCCTCCCTGGGCGCATGCGGTTTATTCCGGCTGTGCGCGGTAGGGTCGATTCACAAGGACACTTGTCTATGCGAACGTTTACACGATACCTGACACTTACGGGTATGTTCACGGTACTGACGCTACCAGCACTGGCGCAAGAACCGTTGAGCCTCGCTGATGCGATTCAGTACGCATTAACGCACCATCCGTCTTATCACGCGGCATCCGCCGACCTGACGGCCGCATCGGCTCATCTGCGTGGCGCACGGACGCTCCGCAATCCGGAAATCGTCGTGACTCCCGGCCTCTTAGGTCCGGCAGGTTCTGACGAACTGCTGTCCATTACGCAGCCGCTCGAACTCAGCGGTGCACGGCGAGCGCGCACGAAAGTCGCTTCCAGCCAACTGGAGGCCGTGAAAGCCGAACAGCAGGTAACCGAGCGCGATCTAATCCTCGCGGTGAAAACCGCCTACTGGAATTTAGCGCAAGCGCATGCCGTAGCTATGTTTGATGCGGAGAATGTCACGTATGCCGAAACGCTCCTGGCAACAGCCAAGAAACAGCTGGAACTCGGGAACGAACCGACGTCCCATGTCATCAAGGCAGAGGTGGAACTGGCGCGGGCTCGGCAGCAACTGACACGCTCTCACGCGGCTGTCGCGCACGCGCAAACCGCCCTCAACGGCGCCCTGGGGCGTGATCCCAATACGCCGATGACACTGACCGAGTCCCTCACCTACACCCCCGTCACCTTACAGGATGAGGTCTTGCTGCAGCAGGGAGTGGCGCATCGTCCCGAACTCCGGCGTGATCAGGCCCTGGTTACAGCCGCCTCTGGAGAAGTCGATGCCGCACGTGCGGCACAACGACCAGACGTTGCCATCCAGGTGCGGCGTGAATCCTGGGATGGCGATGGCGGCGTCGGCCTGGGGATTTCGCTCCCACTGGTCGATTGGGGGTCGGCGCGCGCTGAACGTGACCGTGCCCAGGCGGTGGTCACCGCACAGCAGCGTCGACTGGATGCCACGCGCTTACTGGTGCGGCAGGAGATCAGCACTGCGCTGATCGCAACGCGTAGCGCCGAAGCGCAAATTCGCACCTTACGCGACCAGGTGCTCGCACCAGCAGACAAGCTCGCGCAAATGGCCACCACCGGCTATCAGGAAGGGGCGATGACCTATCTGGAAGTGCTGGAAGCGCGCCGGACCTTGCGCGCTGCCCATATCGAATATTTGACCGCGCTCGGTGAGTATCAGACGGCACTGGCGCAATTGGAATGGGCCGTCGGCACGACATTGCCGGCGGCTGACAAGGAGCAGCAACAATGAGCACTAAGAACAAACCCATGATATTCGCCGTGATCGCCGTGATTGCGGTCAGCATCGTGTCGGGCGTGATTCTGGCCAAAACCACGACGCGTCCGCCCGCACATCCGCCAACCCAGTCTCGCCCTGCTGTTGAAGGGCACAAACACGGTGCTCCAGGTGATCCATGCAATGATGCGGACCCCAAAACACTTGGCACGAACGCTGGCAAGGCGAGCGATCACACCCACCGGGCTGGAGACTCGTGCGACACCGGCACGCGTGGCACCGAAAATGCCCATAGCCACAAGGCTGGTGATGCCTGTGAGACTAGCATTCCTGATACGAATGCTCATGCAGATGACGGTCATCACCACAAAGCAGGCGACACCTGCGGTACCGACGCACCACATCCATCGACACCCGCCGCGAAGGGAGCCACACGATGAATACCCGGAGTCTTCTCTTACTTGCCGTGCTTGGACTCATCGTCACGGGGAGCGTCTTTGCGATTGTCCGTGTCACCATGCAGAAAACCGCCACTGCTGCGCAAGAGACGGATCACGAGGGGCATGGGCATGAAGCCAGTGAGGACACACACGGTCATGAAGGCGTAGCCATTGCCGGCCTGGAGACCGCGCCGGTGGTCATGGCGCCTGTCACTGCCGTATTGACCGTCAGCGGGGACATACAGGCGAACGAGGATCAGACCGCAAAGGTGGGCTCTCCCGTCTCCGGCCGACTCACCCAGCTCTCCGGGACAGTTGGCCTGCGCGTGCGCGCGGGGCAAACCCTGGCGACCGTCGCCAGCCGCGATGTCGCTGATATGCAATCCGCGTTAACCCGTGCCCGTGCCGAGGAACAGGCGGCGCGTGCCCGGCTGGCCAATGTGAAGGAACTGGCGGCCACCGGTGCGCTTACGCAACGCCCGCTCGAGGATGCGGAAGCGGCCTACAGTGCGGCGCAAGCCGAGGTCAAGCAAGCAGAGTCCGCGCTGGCCCGTGCGCGCAACGCACGGGAACTGGCGGCGGACGAACTGGAACGCAAGCACAAGCTGGCAAAGGCCAATGCCTTTCATGCCCCGCAGGTCGAGGCCGCGAAGGGCGCGGTGGCGACCGCACAGGCGGAACTGGAATCGGCGCAGGCGGCAGTGAAGGTGAAGCAAGCCGCGTATGATCGCAGCAAGCGACTCTTCGACGCCGGCATCGCGGCACGACGAGAAGTGGAAGCCACCGAAGCGGAGCTGGCTGACGCGAAAGCCAAAGAGGGCGCCGCACGCACGCAGGTGGAGTTGACGAAACAGGCCCAGAGCCGTGAAGAAGGCATCGCCGGGCAGGGGTTATATACGTCGGCCGAGACGAAAGCTGCCGAATCCGCGCTGCACCAGGCCGAGCGTGAAGTCGATACCTGTGAGGTGGCCCTGCAGCGCGCCAAAGGTCAACTGGCTGTCGCCCAATCCGTGCTGTCCCGCGAGAAACAGGTCGCCGGGAAGGCGCTCCTCGCCAGGCAGGAGATCCAGGAGGCGGAAGCCGACCTGGCGCGCGCACGGGCTGATGTGCAGGCGGCCGAGAACGCGCTGCGTGCCCTGCGTGCTGCCGGCGCTTCCGGCAATGCCGTCAGCATCCCCATTACTGCGCCGATCAGCGGGGTTATCACCGAGCGTCAGGCCACACCGGGCCAGGCCGTCGAAGCGTCCACCGATCTCTTCACCATTGTGAATACCGAGAAGGTGTGGGTGTGGGCGAATGTCTACGAAAAGGACCTGGCGCAGGTACGCCTGGGACAGGCGGCTGAGATCACCGTCACCGCCTTCCCCGGCCAGCCCTTCCGCGGCACGGTTCGCCAGGTTGGGACGGCGCTTAATGCCGAAACTCGCACCGCGCGCATCCGCTGTGATGTGGCCAACCCCGGCGGCGCGCTGAAAGCCGGCATGTTCGCCACCGTCAACATCGCGACCGGCAAAGGCACGCAGGCGCTCCTGATTCCGAAGGCGGCCGTGCTGGACGAGGCCGGCAAAAAAATCGTCTTCAGCCCCTGCATGGACTGCGAGGACGATCAGGCGACCGGGAAAAGCTGCGGCTCCTTCGATAAGCTGGAAGTCATCCTGGGAGCAACCCACGGCGACCAGGTCGAGATTCTTCGCGGACTGGAGCCCGGTCTCGATGTCGTGACCACCGGCAACTACCAGTTGAAGACGGCACTCGGCTCCGGGCAACTCGAAGCCGGGTGTACCGATCATTAAGGAGGGGGCATGGATCAGCAACACCATCCACACGGCAGTCTGATTGAGAAGATCATCCATGCCGCGTTCAGTCACCAGGCCATTGTCGTGATGCTCGTGGGGCTCGCGCTGGTGTTTGGCGTGCTCGCCTACCAGCAGTTGCCGCGCAACGTCTATCCCGACATTACCATTCCGGTCTTCACCATCGTCACCGAGAACGAATCGATGGCCGCAGAAGAGATCGAGACGACGATCACCCGCCCGATGGAGGCGGCGATGAACGGCCTGCCCGGCGTGCAGCGCGTGCGCTCGCAGACGACGCAGGGGTTGTCCTCTGTGGTGGTCGAGTTTGGCATCGAGTCGGAGTTCTGGCGCGCGCGCCAGTTTGTCACCGAGCGCATGTCCCAGGTGACCGGGCAGTTGCCACCGGGCACCGAACCGCCGACCCTCTCCAGCGCCACCACACGCCTGGCCGAGGTGTATGAGTTCGCCGTGGAGGGTGATCTCCCACCCACTGAGCTGCGCGAACTGGCCGAATGGCAGATCCGCTACAGCCTGCTCAACGTGCCCGGCGTGGCCGAAGTCCTCAACATGGGCGGCAGCCTGCGGCAGTACCGGGTCACCCTCGACCAGCGCGCCCTACGCGCGTATCGTGTCTCGCTGGCCGAGGTGGAGGATGCCGTCGAAAGTGGCAATGAGAACGCGTCCGGCGGCTTCATCAGCACGGGGGTGACGGAATATACCGTGCGTGGCCTGGGGCGCTACCAATCGGTCGAGGACATCGAGATGACGGTGGTGACCGCCCGTAATGGCGTGCCGGTCTACCTGCGCGATGTCGCCACCATCAAGGAGAGCACGGCCATCCGGCGGGGCATCGCCAGCAAAGATGGCAAGGAAACGGTGGTGGCGCTCGTCATCAAGCAGCCGAATGCCGACACGGTGCAGGTGGTGAAGGGCATCGAACGCACCCTCGCCGAGTTGCGCGAAACACTGCCGGCCGGGGTGCGCATCACCCCATACTATGACCAGACGCACCTGATCAATCACGCGCTCTCCAGCGTCACGCAAGCCATCCTCATCGGCGCCGTGCTGGTCATCCTGGTGCTGCTGGTCTTCCTCGGCCACTTCCGCAGCACGCTCATCGTGGCGGTCTCGCTGCCGCTGTCGGTCATCATCGCCGGGGTGCTGATGCGCCAACTCGGCGTTGGCTTGAACACCATGTCGCTGGGCGGATTGGCCATCGCGGTTGGCATTATGGTGGACGCCTCCATCATCATGGTGGAGAACCTCTACCATCGTTTCCATCGCAGCAGAACAAACCTCGATGATCCGGGGGTGAAACGCACGGTGGCGCATAAAGCGGCCATCGAAGTCGGTCGCCCCATCGCCTTCGCGACGCTAATCATCATCGCGGTCTTTCTGCCGCTCTTCCTGATGGGCGGTATCGAAGGCCTGCTCTTCCGCCCGTTGGCCGTCACCGTGGGAGCGGCCATGCTGGTGGCGCTGCTACTCTCGCTCACCCTCACGCCGGTGCTCGGGATGCGCTTCCTGCATCCGAAACCGCTCGACAATGCGGACGGTGAAGTCAAGTTCGTCGCCTGGATCAAGCGCGGCTATGTGCCAGCGCTGGAATGGGCGCTGCGGCACCGCTGGGTGGTGATCAGCATCGCCGTGGTACTGCTCATCCCCTCCGCGCTGGGGTTATTGGCGGTGGGCCGCGACTTCATGCCGAAACTCGATGAGGGCACCTGGTTCGTGTCAACGGCGACCCCGGCGGAAACGTCGCTGGAAGAGAATGACCGCATCACCCGGCAGATCGAACAGCTGCTGCTCGACCACCCGGATATCGTCGAGGTGGTGCGCCGCAACGGGCGGTCCGAACGCGCCATCGGCTGCGTGTTGCCGGTCAATTCAGGGGAGATGTTCGTCAACCTGAAGCCGAAACACCAGCTGTCGAAACCGAGCGAGGAGATCCTGGCCGAGGTGCGCGAGGAGATCGAGCACATTCCAGGGGTGGCGGTCGCCTTCACCCAGCCGCTGCAGAATAAGATCAACGAAAGCATGGAAGGTACCCCGGCGCCCTTGCAGATAAAGCTCTTCGGGCCGGACATCCAGACGCTGGCCGAGAAGGGCGCGCAAATTCGCGAGATCATGGAGCGCACCCCCGGCGTCGCCGACGTCAACATGGATCAGGTGGCGGGCATCCCGCAGGTGCAGATCCAGATCGACCGGCAGGCCGCGGCGCGCTATGGCGTCTCGGTGGGGGAGATTTCCGAGATGCTCCACTTCGCCGTGGGCGGGGAAGAACTGACCCAGGTCTGGCAGGGCCAGCGCAGCTACGGCGTCTTCGTGCGCCTGGCCGACGACGCGCGGGGCGACATCGAGGCGCTGAAGAACTTGCTAGTCGACACGCCGTCCGGGGCGGCGGTGCCGCTGTCCCAGATGGCCGACATCCGCCTGGCGGAAGGCCCGAACGTCATCTGGCGCGAGGCGATGAACCGCCGGTTGAGCATCAATGCCAGCATCCAGGGGCGTGACCTCGGCAGCGTGGTGGCCGACATCAAGGCCGGCATGAAGGAGGTGAAGCTGCCGAGGGACTACTACGTGGTGTTCGGCGGGCAGTTCCAGAACCAGCAACGCGCCATGAAATCGCTGGCGCTGGCGACGGTGATTGCCCTGGTCATCGTCTTCATGCTGCTCTTCCTGGCGCTGAAGTCCGCATCGCAGGCGCTCCTCATCCTGGCTACGGTGCCCAGCGCCTTCGTCGGCGGGGTGGCGTCGTTACTGCTCACCGGGGAAACGCTCAACGTCTCCTCGGCGGTGGGCTTCATTGCCCTCTTCGGGATTGCGGTGCAAAACAGCCTGGTGCTGCTGACGCAGACCAACGACTTCGTCGCGGAGGGGCACAGCAAGGAGGAGGCGATCCGGCTGGCAAGCGTACAACGGTTGCGTCCCAAGCTAATGACTGCCGCCTGTGCCGCCCTCGGTGTGGCGCCCATCCTGCTAAGTAGTGGCGTCGGCGCGGAGATCGAAAAGCCCCTCGCCATCGTCCTGGTGGGCGGCCTAATCACCTCGACCCTGTTCACCCTGTGCGTCCTCCCGGCGGTCTATCTCGCCTGGGAACACGCCAGGGGTCGTGTCCGGTGGCACCTGACCCTGTCAGGCACCCGTCGCGTGAAGGAAACCGTCTAGCCATGAGAAACGTCCCGATTGCTGTGAGATCGACAGCAATCGGGGCGCTCTCACAGCACGAAGAGAGAGGTGGGGCGGAAAGCCATACTGGATACTTTCCATTAAGGATTGTTCGTGGAAGTAAACACCGTTCGACTGAGTTCACCTCTTCAGGGGTTGTCTACGTGGTATCCCTACGCTCGGATAAAGAATGACACCCCGCTTCCAACCACCGACCACCGACGATCATAGATACAAAAATGGAGAACAGCTTACCAGCACCATAATCGTGACTACGGCAATCGCCACGACGCCCACAGTATGTATAACGGCATGTATCTTGCCGGTGCTAGAACGAGAAAGGCTGCCCTGCTGTGACACACCACGCGCGGTATCTGGCGACGGGAGGTCAATGCACACCCACCCACGCTGCTCTCCTTCTTGCCGTGCCATCCACCGTGCATACAGCCACAGGCCGACTTCGATTAGGGCCATGGCGAGCGCAGTCAGAAAACGGCTCCCGGTGCCTAACGCATGGTAGACGGACTCCTGCCGATAGGCGATATCTGCGACACCAGCGATGACGGCGTCAAAGGCGTTGCCCCCGAGCACATCGCTGATGGCCAGCGTGAGTGCCCCAATTCGTACAGCAGCAATGACCGGATGGGGCTTAGGCATGACTGGCGGCACCATTCTGGGTCTGATCTCCGGTATGTTCCTTGCGCTAGCATTGGTGAACGTCCGTAAGTAACTCGGCACACTTTAGCTGCCAGTTCACCTATGGAGCGCATACTGCTATGCGCTCCATAGTCATACCGGTGGAACACACGTTACTGTCCCATATCGCCCGCCGAACGAGGCATGCCTACCCGGTAGGTCGGGTAGGCTGTCTGGATATCATCATGGTCCGCCAAGGTACTCAAGACCGCTGCAGAGACCTGTGACTTCACCCGACGCCGGTCGCGTGCCTCTGTTAGGTAACGCATGGTGATGGTCGTCCCCTTCTCATTCAATGAAGCCCAGACGGCGGGTTGGAGCTGAGTCTGGAAGATGGTATATCGCTCCGTACCGGAGGCGAGCTCCTGCGACACGGTCTCCTCGGTCAGCGACGCGTACTGCTCGACGATGCCAAGCAATAGTGTTTTGGCGTTCTCCCAATTGCTCTCGCTGGTGAGGGTCACATGCAGTTCACTCCAGATAACGCGAAATCCGATGCCAGTCATCAATCCAGGTTTGCATCGGTTGCACTCATCCCTTACCGATGATGGCCATATCGTACCGTTCTTCGCGCAACAACGGCGTCCATCGCATCACACACCCTTCCAGGATTGCGCTATGCTAATCAAGCGCAGTGGGGCATCGATGCATGAGGTCGTATTAGGGATTGGCATTGGACTGATCGCTGGAGTATTGAGCGGACTCCTCGGCGTCGGCGGCGGCGTGTTGCTGGTGCCGGCGATGGTGTTTCTGTTGCAGTTTTCACAGCATCGCGCCCATGGCACCTCTCTGGCCGTCATCCTCTTCGTGGCCCTGGCCGGACTCTATGCCTACATCACTACCGGGCAAATGGATTGGCTGATCGTGCTCGAACTCTCGACTGGCGCAGTCGTAGGAGCTGTGCTTGGCGCTCAATTAGCGAATAGACTACCGGCGGCAACGCTTCGGCGCTACTTCGGTGGCTTCCTCATCCTCGTCGCCGCGCGCATGCTCTATGATGTCGTCGGCGTCGTGCTGCTGGACCGTTCGGACGAACTTGCCGGGCACGGCATCGTTGCCGGCGGGGTCTGGTCCGTTGTGCTGGTGCTGGGCATTGGATTAGCCACCGGTATTCTCAGCGGACTGCTTGGGGTCGGTGGTGGCATCATCATGGTGCCGGCCATGGTCTTCCTTCTCGGGTTCACGCAGACGCTGGCGCAAGGCATCTCGTTGGCGGTGATTATCCCGACTGCCATTTCCGGAGCATTCGTTCACTACCGGCAGGGCAATATCCGCCCGCGGGATGTCCTCTGGTTAGCCGTGGGTGGGGTGGCCGGGGCATTCGCCGGCTCCTTCCTGGCGGTAAGGCTTGACGTACTCATTCTGCGCAGTCTGTTCGGCCTGCTGCTGCTGGTGCTCGGTCTCATGATGGTCTGGCGACGCCGGAGAACGCCCGCGAGCCGATAAACGCCCTACCGCACGAGGAGCAGGAGCAACACCAGTGCCGCAATCAACACCACGGTGATAGCGAGTTCGTTGCCGACCCAGGATGGCATGACGGGGAGCTGGCGTGCCTTGAGTTCCGCCGAGAGTTGGTGAAACCGCCAGCGCGCCAACAGGCTAATTCCGGCTCCGCTCAAGACCAAAAGGATACCAGCCAGTCGTGCTAGCCAGCCGGTTGCCCCGGTGCCGAGGAGTTCCGAGACAGCTAACCCTGCGCCGCTGGTCGCCAGCCCGGTGCGGAGCCAGGCGCTGAAGGTGCGCTCGTTCGCCAGCACCGTGCGATGCGCCGCCCATTCCGTGCGGTCCTGTGCTAGGTCTGTACGCTGTGATGGTCCATCTTCTGATGACCGGTGCTGCTCTTCGGACATGCGTTCCTGACTTCCCGCGTCTATACTCGGTGACTTACACTATCGTCGCCAACAGGTACTTGGGGATCTCGACCCTCGCCGACCTTGTCGGATTGACCAACTCATTGATGCGGATGTGGCAGGCCGCGGCCATGAGCATGTAGCAATCCGCATAATCCAGCCCGAGTTTGCGATGCAGCAGGCTGATCGCGTTATCTTTCGCCGCCGCCAGCGCATCATCGGTCTCTTCGGCGCTGCCGTAGGGCATCCAATGCGTGCCGGTTTCGAGTATGGGGAAATCAATCATGTGTCCCGTGCCTTTGATCAGGTCGAACTTTACCGTCACTTCTGCGTCAATTTCATTGGCGGTGCCCGCCCCTTCACCGTCGCCCATGGCGGCGTGGACGTCACCCAGCGCGACCAGCGCCCCGGGCACTTTCACCGGCAGGTACAGCTTGCTGCCCACCGTGTAGAGGTAACAGTCATGATTGCCGCCGTAGTCACCCGGCGTGGCCGTGGGCACCTCACCATCCGGCGCCACGCCCAAGGAGCCGACCATCAGGCGATAGGGATAATAGATGCCCTCGTCAAACTTCACCACGCCCGGCAGCGTCTCGACAATACGTACCGTCCAGCGTTCGTCCTGTGGAATTTTGTGTCCGAGCAACAGCCGGGAAAAGCCCGGCAGGCAGGAGATGTAACCGTTCGACACCGGCACAATCTGCAGCAGTTCCGCAACCAGGGTATCGCCAGGTTCCGCGCCGCGGATGGCGATGGGACCGGTATGCGGCAATGCGCGGTTCAGATCGATGCTGGTGTCTGATTCCGACGTACCAGCATCCCATTTGGCCAATTTCGATTTATCGAACTGCGCATCGAAGGAATCGGTGGTCTCGACCAGCACCGTCTCGCCGGGAACAATCTCCATGACCGGCGGATGCTCTTTCGACAACGTGAAGACTTTATGCTCACGCGTGAGTCGTCGCAACTGTGCCTCCTTAATTCCCCTCGCGCTTACCCGTGCCCGTGTCCTTGCCCTCCTCTTCGCTGGCCTTTTCTCGGCCCGACTCCTCCTCCGCTTTATTGCCCGCCGTGAAGCGGGAGAGCGGTGCTAACAGGAGGCCGAGCACCAGCAGGCCGACCCCGACCCAGTAGAGCCAGGTGGTGCCACGCACGCCCCAGTTGATGAGGAACAGCGAAAGGAGCACCAGCACCAGTGCGGTGCCGAGCATCGCACTTTTATTCGCAAAGAATCCCGTCGAGTCCTCAGGCATAGTGATCCTCCAACCGCTGGCACGGCATCAGGTCAACCAATAGATCACGACGCTGGCGAGCGCTGCCAGCACGCCGGCGATGGCCGCATAGACCAGGGTCACGCGCAATACATCCCCTTCTTTGCCGGCAATACCCGCTGTCCCGGTCCCGAGCACCACGTTCGCCGGTGCGATGGCATTCCCAATGGCGCCGCCCACCGATTGTGCGGCGACGACCAGTGGTTGTCCAAGGGCAGGCAGTGCCGCGGCGACCTGGGAGTGCAACGGCACAAAGAGGACATTCGAGGCCGTATTAGATGAGGTCATAAAGGCGCCGATAATCCCGATAAACGTGGCCAGCGCGGCATACACCACCGGTGGCGAAACCGCAGCAATGCCGAGGGCCAGCACAGTGGTCTGCCCGGAATGGTCGAGCAGCGTCGACATCGTCAGAAAACCGAGAATGGCCACGCTGGCCGGGAAGGCGTTTTTCACAAAACCGGAGCCAAGCCGCCCCCACAGCCCTTCATCGTAGAATCCACGCGAGCGGAACCAGAAATATCCCGCCAGCGAGGCGATGATCAAGAAGGTGCCCGGATGGGTGAGCACCGAGAAGGGGGAATAGGGTACCTCCGCCTCGCGTATCACACCGTACCCAGTCGAGACGCCGGGAAACGGCAGACCCACTTCCCAACGGCCCAGGTAATTACTGACCGCCGGAATCGCCAGCACGAGAATGGAGAGCGCGGTCAGCACATAGTACGGGAAGAGCGCGACATGCAGCGACATCTTCGGCTCAGCCTTCAACTCCTTATGCGTGTCGCTCATCACCGGACTGTCCTCGATGGCACGCTTCTGATATGGCCCCCATTTTGCCAGCAGAAAGACCGCACCCATCGCTACCGTGCCCGGAATGAAGTTGCTCAAGGTGGGATTCACCTGGGTCAAGAACAACTGGCCACCCCCGTGAATCGCCGAAATGATGAGCACGGCCCACACGCCGACCTTCACGCCCTGCCATTTGCCGAAGAGGTAGCAGATAAAGAAGCCAGATACGAGATTGGGAATCCATAGCAGGATACCGGTCAGGAACGCGGTGAGCGGCGGGTTCGTGAGATCGACAATGAGGTTGGTGGCGGACCAACTCACGGCCAGTGTGCCGAACATATTCGCCCAGGCATGCCCGATGAGCGGGATGACCACGGCCATGAGGGGACGCACCCCCAGGCCCACCAGCAGAGGGGCAACAATGGCAATGGGCGCCCCGAAGCCGGCAATCCCCTGCAGAAAGGAAGCAAAGACCCACCCAAAGGCCAGTACCAGCAGCAGACGGCTCTCGGTGATATCCTGAATGCCCTGGCGAATGGCGTCAAAGGCGCCGGCCTCCTTGGTGACGAGATAGAGGAGCAGTGCCGGCCAGATGACATAGAGGATGAAAATGGCGTCCCAGATGCCCTTGCCCGCCGCGACGGCCACGGTCTCCAGCGGCGTACGGAAGATGAGCATCGCCGTCAGCACCGCGGCAAAGAAGCCCACCGGTCCTGCCTCTGCCGCCGTCCAGCGCCGCCAGACGAGCAGCAGCAATAGCAATACCAGCGGTGATAGGGCAATCAACCAGGTCCAGAGCGTGATAGGCAGCATGACGATCTCCTCCCTCGGGCCTCACCAGCAGAGCGCCACCCCGTCGCCACGCGGGTCGGCGCCAGCCGCCAGTACCCCGGTCTCCTGGTCGATGACAATCCCTTGCGCATGCCCCATCTTCTGCGACCAGTCCTCCATCATCTCGACCTCGTGCCCGCGACGCTTGAGCTCAGTGGCCACGCCGTCGGGGATGCGGCCCTCCAGCTTCAGCGTGCGGCTCTCCTCGCCCCAGGTGCGGCCGTACAGCCACCGCGGGGCTTCGATGGCCTGCTGGATGGTGTAACCGAAGTCCACAATGCGCGTGAACATGGCCGCCTGGGTCTGCGGTTGCCCTTCACCGCCCATGGAGCCAAAGAGCAGGAACGGCTGGTCATCCTTCAGCGCCATCGCCGGGATAATCGTGTGGAAGGTTCGCTTGCGCGGTTCCAGCGTGTTCGGATGCTCGGGGTCGAGTTTGAAGAACGAGCCGCGGTTCTGCAGCAGGATGCCCGTACCCTCCGGCATGAAGGCGGACCCGAACTCGAAATAGACGCTTTGGATGAGCGAGCAGCAGTTGCCTTCGGTATCGACGGCACACATGTAGGTGGTATCGCCACCGTCCACATCTGGCGCCTGCTGCCGCACCTCCTGCTCATTGCGTGCCTGCCCCATATCCAGCAATTTCCGCAGGCGGTCTGCATAGGCTTTGGAGGTAATCTCCTCCAGCGGCATCTGCAGGAAGGCCGGGTCGGTCACCCAGCGGTCGCGCGGAATGAAGGCCAGCTTGGTCGCTTCCGCCTGCAGATGGTAATAGTCCGCCGTGTTGTCGCCAAGATCGTTCAGGTTGAACGGCTCAATGAGGTTTAGAAGCACCAGCGTGGTCAACCCCTGTGTATTTGGAGGCAGTTCCGTCACGGTATAGCCGCGATAGGTCGTGCGCACCGGCTCGACCCAATCGGAGGTGTGTTCGGCGAAGTCGGCATCGGTCAGCAGGCCACCGGCGTCGCACAGGTGACGGATGATGCGCTGGGCGAGCTCACCACGGTAGAACACCTCCGCCCCGCCGTCGGCAATCTGGCGCAGCGAGGCGGCCAGGTCGCGTTGGCGCACCACCTGTCCCGCTGCGGGGGGCTTGCCGTCCGGCAGGAAGGCCCGGGCGGTCGCCTGGAACTCCTTGAGCGTGCCGGCGTACTGCGCGATGTAGTCGCGGAACTTCTGCGAGATGGGATATCCCTCGTCGGCAAAGCTGATCGCCGCCTCGAAGAGCGACGCCCATGGTAGCTTGCCATAGCGTTGGTGCATCTGCCACCAGGCATCGACCACCCCCGGCACGGTATTCGCCGCCAACGGCCCGCGCTGGGGAATCTTCTCCATGCCGCGCGAGGTATAGGCGTCACGCGTGACCTGTTCACCGGAGCGGCCACTGCCGTTTAACGCTTCAACCTTGGTGGTGCCGCGATCCCAGATCTGGCAGAACAAATCCCCGCCCAGGCCGGCCATATGGTTATACACCACGGCGAGCACCGCATTCATGGCAATCGCCGCCTCCACCGCATGCCCGCCGCGCTTGAGTACCTCGAACCCGGCCTGGCTCGCCAGGTAATGCGACGACGCCACCGCCCCGTGCGTGCCCATCGCCACCGCACGCCCGGTGGCAAGCGCTGCTGGATTGGCTCCCCGTTGCGCGCCTTGCTGTGCCATCTCTGACTCCTCATTGAATACAGCGTGAGCTCAGTGTACTCAGGAAAGACCGTTATTGCTGTTATGAAGTCCTCCACTTACGGGGCGTTGTTGGGGGGGCGGAACAGAAGGTAGGAGACAAAACGCGATAATCTGACAGTTTGAATCTGCCAAACGGTCCCTGCATGAATCGTCTGGCGAAATGCCATCTCTGGAGGTAACTGCTATACGGCCGCAATCAGGCAGGAAGTGAACAGGGTTGCAGCGAATTTAGCGTAACCAGATACCCGGGCGCTGCCCCGCATACCGCGTGTTCAGGGATGGCGCTCATGGATGGATGGCCCATGCCCGATTCGCAACTGTCGCTGCACCTGCCGGCGCACCAAAACCGCCAACTCTTTTCCGATCATTATCTGAACGAAATCCTGCCCACCCAGGCGAGATGGCGGGCGTTGGCGGCGCAGGCAGCGTCGGCACTGGCCGAGATCACGGGCATCTTCGACCGCTTCGTCCCCAGCGAAAACGAGCGGCAGACGGAGGATAACCTGGTCTGCCCCGTGTTGCGCGCCCTCGGGCACACCTTCGAGGTGCAGGCCCCACTGAAAACCCCCGATGGCACCAAGGTGCCGGATTACGTGTTCTACCGCGACGACGCGGCGCTGGCCGCGCGCAAAAACCAGGTGCTCACCGAGGCAGTCGCGAGTGAAGGCGCCTTCGCGGTCGGCGATGCCAAATACTGGAACCGCCCGCTGGATATCGCTGTGCGCACCAAGGGCGCCGATGCGCTGTCCAATAAGAACCCGGCGTACCAGATCTATTTCTACATGCTGCACAGTGGCGTCGAATGGGGTATCCTCACCAATGGCCGGCTGTGGCGGCTCTACCACCGCGACACGGCGCACAAACTGGATGTCTACTACGAGGTGGACCTGCCGGAACTGGTGCAGAGCGGCGACGTGGGGCGTTTCCTGTACTTCTACGCCTTCTTCCGCCGTTCCGCTTTCGAGCCGGGACCATTGTGTCTCGCCGATCTGCTACGCGCCAGCGTGGAGTACGCCCATGGCGTCGGCAATACGCTGAAGAGTCAGGTGTATGACGCCCTGCGGCACCTCGCGCAGGGATTTCTCGATTACCCAGGCAACGGGCTGCACCCCACGCCGGAGGTGCTGAAAGAGACCTACGACAACAGCCTCATCCTGCTCTACCGGCTCATCTTCATCCTCTATGCGGAGGCGCGCGAACTGCTGCCGGTGCGGGAGAGCGAGCTCTATCGCGACACCTACAGCCTGCTGGCCATCAAGCGCGCCGTCGCTCGTGACGCCGGCAGACGGTTGCTGTCGACCAGTGCCTTGCTCTGGCCGCGACTGCGGCAGCTATTTCAGTGCATTAATCTCGGGGAGCCTGACCTGCACATCGCCACTTTCAACGGCGGCCTGTTCGACCCCGGCAAACATCCCTTTCTGGAGCGCTACACCGTCGGCGACGCCCACCTGCAACAGGCCATCGACATGCTGGCGCGGGTGGATGGGCAATTCATCGACTACCGCGACCTCACCGTGCGCCATATGGGCACCATTTACGAGGGCCTGCTGGAGTTCAAACTGGTGCCGTTGGCTGGGACCGCCGGCTTCCAGCCGGCAAATGAGACGGGTCGGCAGGATGCTGGCGGTCCGACCTGGACGGTCGATCTCGTCAACGACAAGGGCGAGCGCAAGGCCACCGGCTCCTATTACACGCCGGAGTATATCGTCAAGTTCATCGTCGAGCACACCGTCGGTCCGGCCCTGCGCGAGGCGGTGGCGGGGAAGACGGCGGATGCCGACCTGCTGCACGCCGTGCTGGCGGTGAACGTGCTCGACCCGGCGATGGGCAGCGGGCATTTTCTGGTGGAAGCCACCGAATACATCGCGCGCTTCCTCGTCGATCTCGGCGTGGTCCCCGAGGGCAACACCGCCGAGGAGGCCGACCTCGCCTTCTGGAAGCGCCGGGTGGCGCAGTCGTGCGTCTACGGCGTCGATCTCAACCCGCTGGCGGTGGAGTTGGCGAAACTGTCCCTCTGGCTCACCACCGTGGCGAAGGACCGCCCGCTCTCCTTCCTCGACCACCACCTGCGCCCCGGCAATTCGCTGGTGGGCGCGCGCCTCACCGCCCTGCAACAGCACAGCACGGCCACCGCGAAGGCCGCACGCAAGAAGAAGGCCGCGCCGGTCATCACCGACCAGGCCTCCCTGTTCGCCGATGCCGACTTCACCCAGCGCATGGCGGTGGCGGTAGGCTCCATGTGGCTCATCGAGGAGAATGAGGCCGTCAGCGTGGAACAGGTGAAGGAGCAGGAATCGCTCTACGCCGACCTGCGCCGGCAACTGGTGGAGAAATACGGCAAACTGGCCGACCTCCTCACCGCGCAGCACTTCGGCGTGGCCGTGTCGCCCGACTTGTGGAACGCGCTGGTCGATGTGGTCATGGGCCGGTCGCGGATGCCGCTGCCTGCCCTGCAGAACATCATCACGCAGGTGGAGGAAATCGCCGCCCGCGAACGCTTCTTCCACTGGGAATTGGAATTCCCCGAACTCTACTTCGACCGTCACGGTCGCCCGCTGGGCGAGGAGGGCGGCTTCGAAGCCGTCATCGGCAACCCGCCGTATGTGCGCCAGGAGCAGTTGGCGCCGTATAAGCCGTATTTCCAGGAGCACTTCAAATCGTTTCACGGCGTCGCCGACCTCTACCTGTACTTCTACGAGCGCGGTCTGGAGGTGGCCCGCCGGCAGGGGCGCATGGCGTATATCTCCTCCGGCACCTTCGCCCGCGCCAATTTCGCCGGCCCCCTCCGCCAGTGGCTGCCCACCGTGGCGCAGATGGAAACGATCATCGACTTCGGTGAAAACCAACCCTTCCCCGGCGCCGAAATGGTGCGCCCCTCCATCGTCGTGCTGCGGAAAGCACCGACGGCTGATGGCTTCCGCAGCCTCTTCATCGCCGACAAGATCCCGGCATCGCTGGAGATGGCGTTGATTGAGCAAGGGGTGGATTGCGACCTGGCTGCCCTCGAGCAAGCGGAATGGACCTTCCAGGCGGGCGCATCGACACGGCTGTTTCAGAAGATCATGGCTGCCGGTCGCCCGCTGGAGGAGGTGGTCGAAGGGCGCATGTATCGCGGTGTGCTGACCGGACTGAACGAGGCCTTCATCATCGACCAGGAGACACGTGACCGCCTAATACATGACAATCCGGCGTGTGGCTCTATCTTAAAGAAAATACTGCGAGGTGAAGATTTACGACCTTGGTATCAGGAAGATGAAGGGCGATGGCTGATCTTCACTCGGCGTGGCATTGATATCGAGGCATATCCGACGATTAAGGCTTATCTCGGTCAGTTCCGTGAGCAGCTTGAACCCCGACCAGGCCATTGGGATGAGAATAAACCATGGCCGGGCAGAAAGCCCGGTTCGTATCAATGGTATGAGATACAAGATACGGTTGATTATTACGAGGCGTTCGAGCAACCGAAAATCTTCTGGCCGGATGTGTCGAAACTCCCGCGATGCTCCTGGGGTGAGGCCGGTGTGTTTGTCGGGAATACCGGCTATTTCATACCTGCGACACATCCCGAGTGGTTAGCCCTATTGCAAAGCAGAATATCCTGGTTTGCCATTATGCAGATTTGCACACCGCTGCGATTGCGTGCCGGCCTCTGGCAGTTCCGCCTGTTCACGCAATTTGTCGGTCGGCTGCCAATTATTGCCATGGCCGACGCCGACCGTGCCGCCCTCGGGACGCTCGCCATGGAGATCACCGATCTCGCCCGCGCCCGCTATGCGCTGCACCAGCGGGTGCGCCACCGCCTGCTCACCGACTTTGGCATGCCGGAGAAGAAACTCAACCAGAAACTGACCGCCTGGTGGGACCTGGACTTCCCCGCCCTGCGCGCGGAACTGCAGAAGGTCTTCAAACGCGACATCCCCATGAAGGACCGCGACGACGTGGAGGACTGGCTGACCACCCAACGCGCCGAACACACCCGCCTCACCGCCGAGATCGTGGCCCGCGAAACCGCCCTCAATGCCCGCGTCTACGCCCTCTTCGGGCTGACGGATGACGAGATCACATTGATTGAGGAGAGCACGAAGTACCGGTATGGGGAAGTATGAGGTAGACAGACCTTCAGCCAGGAATCAGTATGATGTCTTTACACACAATACCATATCCAGCGGCGATGATTAGCAGCACCGTTGTGGATCTCGTCGATTATCGAGCCGCTGTTCAGAGCGCATGCCTTAAGAGCCTATCCGAAAAGTGAATATCTGATATGATTCTCGTTCCCTTTTCATTCAAACATCATGGCCACTTGGCTGGTGATCCAGGCACAGGCCAGG
>JAGUZN010000427.1 GCA_020060775.1 Armatimonadota bacterium | reverse complement strand
GGCGATGGAAGTATACGCGCCCAGCCCGACGATCTTCGCCCCCTGTGCGGCGGCCAGGCGGGCGGACTGGATGATCTTATTCGTCACAAACTCGACGTCCAGTTCCATGAACTGCCGCGGGGTGAGCGGGCAGCCCACGAACCAGCCCTCGGCTTCCGCGCCGGTGGTCGAGCGAATGCCGGTGATGTGCGAGATCACCTTGGGCGACATCCCCTGCATCAGGCGTTCCATCCAGGACACCGGGAGGTACCTGGCAATCGGGTATTTGCGTGCGACATCCTTGCGCACGGAAATGGGGTGTATGAGAAATGCGAACTGCTGCATAGGATCCTCGAGGAGGGGTGTGGGTTGTGCCCCACAGGGAACTATACTGCGTCTTGACCAATTGAGCAAGTCTTTGATGTTACGGGTCATGTTACATCTCGTACGCTATGGGATAGTTCGGCAGGCTTGGAGTACGTACCGTGAACCGGTATAATGACGAAAATCACCGAGCCCAACGACGAAGCGTGAAGGAGCATGCCATGTTTGATATGGATCGTTTTCGCATGATCTGTGACAAGGTCCGCGGACAGTTCGATCTCAAGGATGCCGCACGGGAGCGCGGGCTGGCGCTCTCGCGCGATGTGGTGCGCAACAGCGCCAACGCCATCCGCGCCACCCACCGCCGCAACTTCGATGAAGCGCGAGGGCTGACCGCAACCGTGCATTCGCTGGTGCAGGAGATGAACGCCGTGCTCGACGGGTTCCCGGAGGTAAAGTACGCCGGGTTCGTGCACGATGCGCAAAAAGAATACGCGGAGGCGGCGATCTTCCTCGCGGTGGTTGCCGGCGACGAACTGCCTGACCCCGATGCGCTGGGCGTGGACTACCCGGCCTACCTGCACGGCGTGGGCGATGCCACCGGCGAAATGCGCCGCCTGATTCTTGACCGCATTCGCGAGGGCGCCTCCTCGGCGCACGAGAATGAAGACCTGCTGAACACCATGGATGAGATCTATTATGAATTGATCTCCTTCGATTATCCCGCCGCGATTACCGCCGGGCTGCGGCGCATCACCGATGTGCTGCGTGGCACCATCGAGCGCACCCGCGGCGACCTCTCCAGCGCCACCAGCCAGCAGCACCTGCACTCGGCGCTGCAACAGATGATGCAGGATCTCCAGCGCTAATGGTGCGTTACCTCTTCTTCCAGGTCGAGCCCGATGCCGGCATCGGGCTCGACCTGTTACGTCTCTGCGCTCCGCATGAACCAGCGGTTCTCCCCTGGTGGAACCCTGCGCCATTACGCCGTATCTGTTCAAGGATGGCGACATGGCGGGTGATTGATTGCCACGTGTTTTCTGCATGCCACATGGCGCGGTAGAGCCATTCGTTAAGCTAGGAGCACAGGAACGCCAAGTGGGTTTTGTGTGGTGCCCTGGGGGAGGAGTACGGATAATGCGACTGAATGGCCGTGTGAACGGACGGAACTCACTCTCTCCCATCGATCCGGAACAATTGCTCCAACATCTCCAACTGACGACAGGTAAAGCCGCAGAGTTCTGCGATATCTCGCGCCGGCAGCTCTGTTATTGGACTGATAAAGGTATTGTGGAGACGATCGAAGGGGAGAATGACGAGGTCGGGGAGGAAGGAACCCGGCGGGTGTATGACTTCAACGCCCTGTGGCGCGTGCTGCTCATTAAACAATTACTGGAGCAGGGGCGGGGGTTGAAGCGGGCGACCCGCGAAGTGGAATCTTATCTCCAACAGGTGGCGGATAACGAACTGCTGCCCGAAGCGGATCGACGGACCCGCGAAGAATTGCTGCAGCAGCAGACCCAGCGTATGGAGACTCTGGCCGAACAAATACGCTCCGCCGTGCAACGGGGACGGCTGAGCCCGTTAGATCTGCGGCATATTGCGATGCACATTCATTACTTCCTGGAGTTGGTCGCGTACGATGACAGCGCGACGCTGCACCTTCAGGAGGATACCGGAGTTGCGAACCAATTTGGCGCCCTCATTGATCAATTGGCACTGCAAGTGGAGGAGAAGGTGGCGGAGGCAACCATGCCGGCACGGCGCGTGTTGCGCTGAACGCCGTCAGGGATGGCGAGGGCAAGCACAACGGCATGCCCGGAGAGCCGGGCATGCCGTTGTCCACGTCACATGGGCCACTGGTGCCATCCCACATGATGATGAGTTCGATACCTGATCGTGAAGGTTACTCCGTGTCAGCAGTTTCTGCCTGCTGTGCGGCCTCTGCCGCCGCCGCGGCTTCGAGTTGGGCCAGCAGCTCTTTACGGTTCACACGAATCTCACGCGGCGCGGCGATCCCCAGGCGCACCTGCTCCCCACGGACCTCCAGAACGGTGATCTCGATACCGCCATCGATAACAATACTTTGGCCAGTTTTACGCGTCAGCACTAACATGATGGTACTTCCTTTCCTGCCAGCAAACTACCGCTGGTGTGCTGAATTGTCGCCATGACGACACTGTCTCGGTGAGACGAAAACCTTTAACCGGTACCACGTGTTGGCAATCAGAGTCACGCGTCGCAGACGGCAGCGAGGCCCGAATCCGTCTCGTGCGTCCCTGTGTCAGCTTGACATTCTACGCGGAGTTGTCCAAAACCTTCCCATCCTCATAAGAATTTAACCCTATTCCACGAAAAACCTCTTGTTATCCCCATAATGTCAATTATATGGGTAAAATTATGTGGAGACACTAACGTTTGCATCGAGGCGCATCCTGGGGGCTGCAAGGATTGGATTACGGATAACAATGGCGGGGAAGCGAAAAATCGCGATCCCCCACGGAGTAATATTGCTGGCGCCGACCTCCTGGCCGGTAAGCCGCAGTTCCCAACCCTGACGCTGCCCCATGCGACAGGAGAACTATCCCGTGGGGGATCTGATACTATAGACCCGGGGGGTGACGGAAAGTTTCGCCGCCGGTAGAATAAATATTGATTTTTTTTATTGCATTGCCGGCGAATGTGAGGTTGCCATGACCGCCATACTCGGATTACTGTTGATCGCCCTTCTCGGAGGGCAGGTGCCGTCAGACCGCGATATCGCCCTTCGCATCGAAGACGCGGTGCGCAACCACCTCCACCCTACTGGAGTCACCGTCACCGTGCAGCGCCGCTCGGCGCTCTCCACCACCTTCACCCGGCTGGAGTTGACGCTGTCCGGCTTCACCGCGGACGACCTGCCGTTTGTCACCAAACAGCCTGTGCCACCGTCACCACCGGCGCATATGACAACTCCCCCTGCGCCGCCCGCTCGACCCAGGCGTGTCCGCCAATTGCGCATCATCGAAGGCCACATCACCTGCGACCACTGCACCATACAAGGATTGCCGATCCGCGAGATGGCCTGGACCTTGCGCGAGGTGCTGCTGCCGATGGATGCCGTATCCGATGGTGATATCACGGTGCAGGCGATGGATGGCGCCGTCGGCACGGTGGTGCTGGATGAGAGTGGCGTGACGACGTTCCTGCGCACGCGCGACCTTCCGCTCAATGACCTGACCGTGCGCCTGGTCGACGGCGGCTGCCGGGTGAGCGGCGTCACGCGCACGATCATCGGCATCCCGGTGGAGATTGCCGGCAAAGTGGTGGTGAAGGAGGGTGCAGTGCTGCATATGGAGGACCCCAAGCTGCACGTCTCGGTCGTGCGGCTGCCCGACGCCCTGTCCGAACTTCTCTTGAAAAAAATCAACCCACTTGCCGATCTGAATGCCTTGCTCAACCCGCCCGCCCCGCTCACCATTACCAAATTGGATTTCGATGAAGGCCTGGTGCGCGCCGAACTCAACCTCCCCGCCTTCCGCCAGGAGTGATGCCGTGCCCGTGCCCACCCCCGAGGAGTTGTTGGCCCGCTACGACGTACAGACGCCGGAGGCGCTGGCCCACCGGCTGGGATATGCGGTGCGACGGGAGGAGGACGCCCCGGCCGTGCCCGGTGTGCGGGTGGCCAGCCAGTTCGTTCCGCCGGACGCCATTATCCTTTACCGCCGTTCACTCGCTGCCCCGGAACACGAGCTCCCACGCCGGGAACAATGGCATATCGCGCACGAACTCTACCACGCCCTGTGGGAAGCAGCAGGCGGCTCCCCATGGCGCATCTCCGAGACGGAGGCCGACCGCTGGGCCGACCGCCTGCTCGCGCTCAGCACGGCGGATTCCGCGGAGTGAATGACGGTTACTCGCTCTCACCGGTGCGCCGCACGAAGATATCCCCCGCCAATTGGTGGTCGACGGCGATCTGCGTTTGCCCGACCTGAAAGACGATGCTGGGAAACGTCTGCATCACCGCCACCGGCGAGCCGGGGAGCGCCCCCAGCGCCATCAATTTCTGCACCGTATGCGAGTGGTGGCTGGAGAGGTAGGCGATCACCCCCCGCTCCCCGGCCTTCATTCCCGACAGCGGGGTGACGATCGCGTGCCCCGGCCCCCGGCGTTCACGACAGCAGCGTCCCGGCGGAATAGGTCGGCCATGCGGACAGGTTTTCGGATGCCCGAGCAGCGCGCAGATATGGCTGTCAACGCCGTGGTGCAGCGAGTGCTCGACCTCGCAAGCCGACGTATCCACCTGTTGCCCGTGCACATTGATGACGTCATGCAGCAGCCGCTCGGCCAGCCGGTGGCGGCGCACGGCGTTCTCCGCCTGTTGCCGGCCTTCTTTCGTCAGGTGATACGTCCCGTCGCTCGGGCGCACCAGCGCATGGCGCAGCAATTCCCCCACCACGCGGTCGTCGGGCGTCTCCTGCGGCAGGGGATCGTCTTCGATCTCGCCCCCATAGAGACACTTCAGATAATTCTCGGCATCGCTGGTTAATTGTATGGGCATCGCCGTTCGTTCGCTGCGGCGCATAATATGGTCTCCCTTGGCATGCAGATTCGATTATCGATTGATCAGGCGGCGCCACAGCCGCGCGATCAGTCCCGGCAGCCGCGGCGGCAGCGGCGACTCATACCCACAGTGCGGGCAGCGCACTTTGCGGCAACCGCCACTGCCCAGCACGGCGCAATTCGCGCACTGCGTGCGTCCTTCCTCTTCCGTAAATGGTCGACCGCAGAAACTGCAGGTGATGCGATCGGACATCGCGTGTTCCTCTTACTCCGCCGGGATGGCCGCCCGGTTCAGGATGAGATGAATGCCCGAGGCTTCCAGCCCCAGGCGCAGCAGGAAGCCCACGCCGAAGGAGACGACCAGCACCACCCCGACAATGGCCAGCGTCGCCTTCAATCCGCGTTCGCGCTTCATCACCATGAATTGCGCCACGCACGGGAGGAACAGCGTGAGGGTGACCGCCGCCACCAGCACCTGCACGGGATTGATGAACCCCGAGCGGAACAGGTGCCACAACCCCGCCGCCCCGAAGTCGCGCCGGAAGAAACCAGCGAGCAGGATCATGCCGCCGGACACGCTCATGGCCGGGTTGAGTTGCACATCGCGCATCGTGGGCAGGCCGATGAGCGCCACCAGCGGATCGAGTGCGCGTTCGACGTAGCCGAGCAGCCCCTGATGCGGGCTAAAGACGACGGCCTGGCCGTTCCAGGTCAACGAGCCGAGCCACAGCACCACGCTCGCCAGCACGAACATGGGCAGAATCTCCAGGAAATACCACTCCAGCCGGCTGTATGTTTTCACCAGCACATTGCTCATGCGCGGCAGGCGCAACGGCGGCAGTTCGATATAGAAATCCGCGGGCTTGCCGGGCACCAGGCGAGCCGCCAGCAGCCCGGTCAGCAGCAGGATCAGGCTGAGCACGACCAGGTAGATCAACAGGCCGTAGGGTTGCACCGCGCCCAGCATGGCCATGAACAACCCGCTCTGCGCCGCACACGGAATCGCCAGGGCCAGCAGCAGCGTGGCGATGATGCGCTCGCGCTTCGTCTCCAGAATGCGCGTCACCAGCGTAGCCATCGTGTCGCAGCCGAAGCCAAGGATGAGCGGGATGACCGCGCGCCCGCTCAACCCGAACATTTTGAAGAGCCGATCGATGAGCATGGCCAGGCGCGGCAGGTATCCGCTGTCCTCCAGCAGGGAGAAGACCAGGAAGAACAGCCCGACGATGGGCAGCACAATGGCGATGGCATAGGTGATCCCCAGCGTCACCACGCCGTACTCGCCGACGAATAAACTCGACCAGACGCCCGGCAGCCACCCTTCCGCCAACCGGGTGATCCAGGGATTGACCCACTTCCCGAAGAGCGTGCCTTCCAGCAGATCGACGAGGGTGCCGCCGCCGAACACACCGACAAACTGATAAATGCCGAAGTAGAGCACCAGCGCGAGGACCGGCAAGCCCCCCAGGGGATGCATGAGCAGGCGCGACAGCCACTCCAGGCGTGGCGGCGTGTGTACGGCCGGGGCGCGCATCACCTCGTCCAGCATCTGATTCGCCACCGCCTGGCGGCGCAGCGCAATCACCAACGCCAGCGGCTGGGAGAATCGGGCCTGGGTACTCTGCACAATCGCGCGCACCT
>JAGUZN010000037.1 GCA_020060775.1 Armatimonadota bacterium | reverse complement strand
GGCGGTGGTCTTCAGCAGCGCCGGCCTGTGCAACAACGCGATGAAGCCCAAGCGCGCCACCGGCATGACCGTGGTGATGGCGGTGAACGCCGCCGGCGGTTTCAACACGCCGCACACCTGCGCGCCGTACCCGTCCAATCCGAACGCGGACCAGAACGACTACCTCTCCAGCGTGTGCTGGTATGCCGACTCCGCGCACATGTGGATGTCGGCCGCCTACGGCCAGTTCACCAGCAACGGCTACATGTATTTCTCCCGTACGCCCGGCGTGCTGCAGACCTTCAACATGTCCTACGAGCACCCGGGCATGGCCTCCGGTTCGGTGAACGGCGCGGTGAAGATGCAGGACAGCATCGTCACCCCGCGCACGGACACCAATGCAATGCCCTGGCAGGAATCGCTCTCGACCGAGCGCTTCCGCATGGGCGTGCGCCAGTGCTGCCCGTGGAACGGCGGCGCCATGACCTACACCAGTGCGATGACCGTGCCCGAATACCTGCTCTTCGCCCCGAGCCTGACCTACCTCGATCGCTCGCTCGTCGAGCAGTACCTGATCGCCAAGTACGGGATCTAAGGGAGAAGACAGGAGACAGGAGACAGAAGACAGAAGGGGGCCGCGCGCGCGGCCCCCTTTTGATTGCAGATTGCAGATGGCAGATAGGGGGTGGAGGTAGAGCATGGTAAGATGCGGTACTGGACGGAGATACATTCGCCACTTTGTCACCGCCGGTGAGCGGGCGGGGCGCAGGAGGCACGTTCGACGAGGTGTGGTGGGAAGGCGATATGTTCTACAGTGCTTTCCTGGGTCGGTGTCGAATGCTCGAGACGGGAAAAAAGCAGGTCTACAGCCCTTCGTGCCACTGCAGTGTGCTCAATATACGCAACAGATGTCAGCGGCGGAATTGTATATGGCGCAAATGGATAGTCGCCCATCCCCATGATGCTGAGGTCGGACGGTACGCTCAGCCGGTGACGGCGTGCCTCCTGTACGGCAATGAGCGCCAGCAGGTCATACTGAGCAATGATTGCGGTGGGAAGCGCCGGCGCGTGGAAGAGTTCGGCGATGGCCTGTACAGGGTCTTTGAACTCCACATCGATGCTGCAGGACAGGGATATGTTACGTCTTACGAGCGCATGCTGGACGCCAAGCGGACGACCTGCGCTATTATCGCCTCTCGGCAAATAGCCGATGAAACCCATCTGCCGGTGGCCAAGTCCGTATAAGTAATCGACGGCAATCTCCCCCACCGCTTCTTCATCGATGCCCACCCAGTCCAGTGGGCACTCAGCCGGCGTCACATCGAGTGTGACGACCGGTGTCTGGTGATCCTGCAAGTACTGGATGATTTCAGCAGGCAATGGGAGGTAGTGACCGGAATGCATGATAATGCCGTCCACGCCGTTATCTGCAAAGTGACGAAGGGCCTCCAGGGTGCACGAAGGCCGAGAGTAGGACTCGCGCAACAGCCAGCGACAGTGGTGCTGCATGCATTTGTTGGCCAACAGTCCGACGAGGATGGCACCGTTTTGTGACTGGAGGTTGGGTACGATGCAGCCAATGACCGGGTGCTGCGAGGTGCGTTGGGGCTTCACGCGCACCAGGGGGGCGTAGTCATGCTCGTCTGCCAATCCGATGATGCGTTGACGCGTCGGTTCAGCGACATCTTTTGCATGCCGCAACGCACGCAAGACGGTTGTTGGCGAGACTCCGGCCAGCCGGGCTAACTGCCGCAGTGAAATCATCGTACTCTCCGTAACATGTTACGGTATTATACGCTTGCAGCGGATTGACGTCCAGGAGATCGAGTCGAATAATAGAATCATCTTGGCCGTGACGCGGTGATACCGGATGATAATGGGGCGATACCATTGTGGGCACCCTGCCATGCTACTCTCACACACGGGGCTTCACCCTCGTTTCCGGTGAGCCGAATCACGATCCATGCATATCACATTCGTGAGGAGGAATATTATGGTACCCGAAGGCAATCGAGGGTTTACCCTCATTGAGCTACTCGTAGTTATTGCTATAATAGCTATTTTAGCAGCTATACTTTTTCCGGTGTTTGCCAAGGCCCGTGAAAAAGCTCGCCAGGCGAGTTGCCTGAACAACCAGCGCCAAATTGCCGTAGCAATTCTCATGTATGCGCAAGATCACGATGAAATATTACCGGATGTCTCCAACGTCTGGGTCGAATTAAATATCGACCGCAATATTCTGATGTGTCCTACCAAGGGCAAGAAAGTTGCCAACGCCTATGTCTACAGTTATGGTGTGTCCAGCCTGACGTTAGGCGAGATCGGTGACCCGACGAGCACTCTGCTCACGATGGACGGCCAGCACGCGGCTACCACCAGTCCAGTCACCTACGATAACTGCGCCTACACCCTTGACGATCTTGATGCCCGTCACAGCAGCAAGTTCGTGGCTACCTTTGTCGATGGGCATGTGGACATCATGTCGTTGACACCGGATAAGTTACCGATCCGCACTCATCTGGCCATGTGGTTGACGGCAGATAGTTTGACCGGTCTGACCAGTGGGGATGAAATCACCACCTGGAAAGACGTCAGCGGGAAGGGCAACGATATGGTATGCCCGAGCGCTGCCGGCACCAGGCCGCAGTTCATGACCAGGGTGGTGAAGGACGGCAGCATGCCTGCGATACGTATGCGCGCTGTGGGAGATGGCGTGACCACCGGGGCAACGGGGTATCTCGTGCCGTCGTCCACGTTCAAACCGAACAAGCCGGTGAACAATAGCAGCACCTTCATTGCCGTGATGGCGCCGCATGCCGGGACGTTGAAAGGTTCCGGCGTGTCTACAGTGCCCTGCACCCTCCTTAGCTTTTCGCCGGCGCCGAAAGACAATACCGGTGGCGGGTACTTTTGCTCACAGATTCCCAGTTCATTTACCGCCTATCCTTTGCTGAATGCGAACACGGTCTACCGGCATGCGCAAACTCCTGCTGTGCCGCTGTATGCCAATCCAACGAGCGGCACATTCGGCATTGGCAAATGCAACTCGTACGGTTATGAAGTGAACACGACATCCTATCTGGGCATATACCAGCGCATTCTGTGCGATGGCACAGCTATTAAAACCAATATTTACACAAAGGAGTGGGGCGAGTTCTCATTTGAACGGTTAGCCATCGGCATACGTATCGAGAACACCCCGCCTAATACCGGCCCTGTGACCTACTATAGCCCGAATACGGCTGACATAGCGGAGATATTGCTCTTCACCCCGGCTTTGTCGGAAGTCGAGAGTGGGTTGGTATACGGGTATTTGAAGAAGAAGTGGGGCATATAGCTTCAGCTTCCTCTCACCGATTCCCAGCATCCCCGGGCCTTTCCGTATGCGAGGAAGGCCCGGGGGCGTATACCGGGTAGGCGTCGATTCGTGTCGCAGATTTTGTTCTAAAATGTCTGGAATTTTTCGTTATTCACAAGAGGGATGCTCCTGTAGGCGGAGAAGGAACAGGGAGATTACCGGTGAGAGCGTTCACTTGCTCCGCGGTAGTATGCTGGTGATGATGCCGGCATACACCAGTGCAGCGGGTGATGGCCCACTTTTCGGCGATCCAGAAGTATTGTAAAAGGAATGTTCGAATATGAGCGTTTCAACGTCATCCACACTGTCACTCGCTGGCGCAGCGATCCTGTTACCCCCCGATCAGCAACGTCATCCGCTACTTTCCCTGGCAGGCCGCGAGCTTGCACGTTACCTTTATCAACTGACCGGAGAGTCCTGCACGCTGGTCGAGGCAGTGCCGTCCGGTGGCACGGTGGTTGTCCTGCAATCGGAGGGGAGCGATGTGCCCGCACAGCCGGGATCGCCGCTCGAGCAGCAGTTCGCGATCAACGTGCAGCAGCGACAGGTGCGCATCACCGGCGCTTCTCCGCTGGGAACACTGTATGGCGTGTACGCGTTGCTGGAAGCGCTTGGTATCGGCTTTTATCTGGGCGGCGATACCTTGCCATCACCCCGTGGAAAGGCGGAAATAGCCTCGGACTTTTCTATTGCAGGCGCACCGGCCTTCCAGGTGCGCGGGGTGAATCTGCACGGCAATTTCCTCATCGGCGCCAGCGGTTGGGGCCGGGAGGACTGGCGGTACTTCTTCGACCAGATGAGTCGCATGCGCTGCAATATGATGATGCTGCACATGTACGATGGCGAGGCGGGGGCCGGGTACTGCTATGAGGGCGAGTGGAAGGGGCATGGGCGCATGCACAGCAGCATGAACCCGGCGTTCGGCATCGTGCCCCATCGCACCGGGGAGTTCGCCTTCGGCACCGCCGCGTACTTTGATCAGGAAGTATATGGCTCGTCTCCGGTGGAAACGGCAGAAGATGTCACCGATGAACTGCTCGGCTACAACCGCAATCTCGCCGAGGCCATTCGGTACGGACGGCAGCGTGGCGTCTATTCGGCAATCGGCTTTGAAGCGCCATCCTGGAGCGATCCGACCGATGCTGCGGTGCGGAAGGAGTTCGCGGAACGCGTTCGTCAATTCGTGCGGCGCTACCCCGATCTCGCCTATTTTGCCCTCTGGCAGTGCGAAGGCGCGGGCATTATGGGGGCGGATATCCCGGACAGCACGAGTGCCAGGGAATTGCTTGAGCGCCATCGCGCGACGTTAGCCTACCTGGGCGGTGACCGGCGCATGTTCGCCTGTCTGCATACCGCGGAGTTCGCATTGATGGCGTATCGCGTGTTGCAGGAGGAGGCCCCGCAAATGAAGCTGGCAGTCGTCGGGTGGGGTGGCGACCGCTGGATGCGCTTTGAAGATTACCCGCGGGGGTTAGATGCGCTGTTGCCGAAGGACGTGGTGTTCACGGCGCATGGCAACATTGATCCCACCACCACCGACAGCATCGGCGAGGGGTGGGGGACGCTGCCGCCTGATCGCCAGCGCTGGGGACAGGTGTGGGTGGAAAATGACGACGAGGAAACGTGGGTGCGCCAGCCAGGTGTCGAGCGGTTAGGCGTCCACTTGCCGGATGCGGTGCGCAAAGGCTGCCAGGGCATTCTGACCCTGCAGTGGCGCGCGCGGGATATCGAGGAAGAGGTCGCCTACCTCGCGCGATTTGGCTGGGATTCTCGTTTCACCCCGGATGCCTTTTACCGCGACGCGGCCCGACGCATGTTCGGCAACAGCGTGCAGGAGGCGATGGGGCAGGTCCTGGGGGATCTGCAGCGCCTGGGCCGTCGCTGGACGGGCATCAATAACGAGTGGGCCTGCCGCTCGCCGTTCATCTGGAACGGTCGTGTTCCGCATTGGGCTTTTGAGGTAGACCGTGAGGCCGTAGCGCTGATTC
>JAGUZN010000330.1 GCA_020060775.1 Armatimonadota bacterium | reverse complement strand
GATCGAGGGCCGCATCAGTGCGGGGATGCGCGAGCAGTTGCACCAGTTATGCCGCGAGGTGGCGGACCCCGGCGAGCGGCTGAAGCGGCAGTATGACGTGATCCGCCCGGTGTACGAGTGCGATCCGCTGCCGGAGGAGGACGAGGCTGAGCCGTTCGACGCGCGCGCGCATACGGAGACGTGGGAGGATATGGTGCGCCTGCAGGAGGAGCAGATTTATCCGCGGGCGTTTGCGGCCATCACCTCGCCGGCGATCATGCTGCATGGCGAGTATGATCCGCATCCCGGCCCGTTGATTTACGCCAGCTTGCTCCCGCACTTGCCGCAGTTGGAGTACCGCGCGTGGCCGCAGTGCGGGCACAGCCCGTGGCGAGAGCGCGCCGTGCGCGAGGAGTTTTTCGCGGTGTTGCGCGGGTGGCTGTGGGAGCGGATGGGGTGAGGGACATAAGACAGGAGACAGGAGACAGGAGGGGGCTGCTGCGGCAGCCCCCTTCATGATTGCAGATTACAGATTACAGGTTGCAGGTTGCAGGGGGGAGCGGGGATGTGGGGTGTGGGGAGTTGGCATCCTGTCGGGATATGATGGTACGGGTTTCTTTGTACAACCGCCGGGAGCAGTCATGGGGGCTGAGCTGGTGGGACCGGCTGGACCGTTCGACGTGGCTCACGGCAGGAGCGGGCGCTCCGACCAGGGGGCGGTCCGATCAGAGGTATAGGGAAGCGCTCCGGGCGGAGGGGGCCGTCGCGGAGCGCTTTGTCTGTATCGCTGCTGTGTGTCGTTACTTCGCGATTTCGACCTGGCGGGTTTCGCGGATGACGGTCACTTTGATCTGCCCGGGGTACTGCATGTGCTGCTCGATCTCGTGGGCGACGTCGCGCGCGATGATGTAGGCGCCCTGGTCGTCGATTTGCTCGGGCTTGACCATAATGCGAATCTCGCGTCCGGCCTGGATGGCGAAGCAGCGCTCCACGCCGTTGTGGGCGTTGGCGATCTGTTCCAGTTTTTCCAACCGCTTGATATAGTTCTCCAGCGCTTCGCGGCGTGCGCCGGGGCGGGCGGCGGAGATGGCGTCGCTGGCCTGCACGAGCACGGCTTCCACAGTTTCGGGATGCGGGTCGCCGTGGTGGGCCATGATGGCGTGCAGCACTTCCTGCGGTTCGCGGCAGCGGCGTGCGAGTTCAGCGGAGAGGTGATGGTGTGAACCTTCGCTCTCGCTGTCGGCGCCTTTGCCGATGTCGTGCAGCAGGGCGGCGCGTTTGGCGACTTCGATGTTGGCGCCCAGTTCCTCGGCCATCATGCGTGCGAGGTGGCAGACCTCGATGGAGTGGTCGAGGACGTTTTGCCCGAAGCTGGTGCGGTAGCGCAAGCGTCCGAGGGCACGCACGAGTTCAGGGTGCAGGCCGGTGATACCGGTGGTCATGACGGCGCGTTCGCCGGCGAGTTTGATCTGCCGATCGACCTCGTTTTTCGCGCGTTCCACGGTTTCTTCGATGCGCGCTGGGTGGATGCGGCCATCTTCAATGAGGGATTGTAGCGCCAGGCGCGCGACTTCGCGGCGCACGGGGTCGAAGCCGGAGATGACCACGGCTTCCGGGGTGTCGTCGATGATCAGATCGATGCCGGTGAGCGTTTCGAAGGTGCGGATGTTGCGGCCTTCGCGGCCGATGATGCGCCCCTTCAATTCGTCGCTGGTGATGGGCACCACGGAGACGGTGCTTTCCATCGTCTGTTCGACGGCGACGCGCTGCACGGACATGGTGACAATGCGGCGGGCCTCGGCTTCGGCGCGGTCTACGGCCTCTTCCTCGATGGAGCGGGCGAGTCGCGCGGCGTCGAGCCGGGCCTGATCGCGCACCTGCTCCAGCAGTTGCGCTTTGGCCTGTTCCGGGGTGAGGCCGGCGACACGCACGAGCTCATCCTGGCGGCGTTGCACGAGTTCTTCGGCTTCGCCGAATTTTTTCTCGAGTTCGCGTTCGCGCTGGGTGAGCGTACGTTCACGTTGTTCGACGCCCTCAATCTTGCGATCGAGCGCCTCGTCTTTTTGCGTGAGCCGCCGCTCCAGCCGGTTGAGTTCGGCGCGGGCCTCCTTTTGTTCCTGTTCGAGCTCCGCACGCATGCGGAGGACTTCTTCAGCGACGCGTAACTGGATTTGCTGGCGTTCCGTTTCGAGATCTTTCAGTGCGAGATCCCGAGTGCGCTCCGCCTCGTGCAGGGCTTTTTCAGCCTTTTTGAGGTTGCGCAGCAACACGTAAACGACTCCGCTGCCGCCCGCCAGCACCGCGATCAGGGCAGCGATGAGCCACTGGGCTATAGTCAAAGTGGGACGATCCTCCTCCCGGTATGGATGACGTACACCGGCTGGGGTGTACGGATTCACGGGGAATTACTCCAGCCAGTCCCCCTCCGCAGTCACACGATCGGACAACCGGGCACAGACCCGGCCGATCACCTCGTACGAGAAGCCTCGACGTTGCAGCATGCGCCGCAGGCGGGCCAGGGTGGAGAGATCCACCGGGGTCGGCAGGGTGCGCAATGCACGCTGCGCGACCTGGCGGGCCACCGCCAATTCGTCGTCCGCGGAAAGCCCCGTACTAATCGCTTCTTCCGCAAGATTGCGGGGAATTCCTTTTTGTAGCAAATCTTGTCGCAACCGTACCGGGCCGTACCCCCGCCGGGCCTGCACCCAACTGTGGGCGAACTCGCGATCGTCCAGCAGCCCCAGGCGGGTCAGTTCGCGGAGGGTGCGCGCGATAATGGCCGGGGCGAAGGCTTTCCGCTCCAGCCGTTGACGCAATTCCTGCACGCTGCGCGCCCGGTATCCCAGCAAGCGCAGGGCGGATTGCATCGCGCGTTCTTCATCTGTCAGATTGGATAGGCTCATACGCGACGAGATGGCCGCCGGTGGTCGGCGCGGTATCTATTCTGGTTGTACCCGGTGTGCGGGGCAATAAATCGGGGTGGCGCACTGCCCACGGCCCGGGCGTGGCGCGGGCCGTGGGCAGTCATTGGAGGCCCGCATGATGATCAGCGGTCATCCTTGACACGGCGCTGATCACTCTTCATCGTCGTCGCCCTCATCATCGCTGACCACCATGGGTACGTCCGCGGTGGCGGTCATGGCGATCTCGCGAATGCGCCCTTCGATTTCATCGGCAATTTCGACATTCTCATCCAGGAACACCCGGGCGTTATCGCGGCCATGGCCGAGACGCGCATCGTTGTAGCTGAAGAAGGCGCCGGTTTTGGTGATGATGCCGTGGGCAATACCGAGGTCGAGCAGGCTGCTGCTGCGGCTGATGCCCTGGCCGTAGATGATGTCGAAATCGGCCTGGCGGAAGGGGGGGGAGACTTTGTTTTTCACCACTTTCGCGCGGCTGCGGCTGCCGATCACATCGGAGCCGGTCTTCAGGTTTTCCACACGCCGCAGTTCAATGCGCACGGATGACCAGAACTTCAGCGCCCGGCCGCCCGGGGTGGTTTCGGGGTTGCCGAACATGACGCCGACTTTTTCGCGAATCTGGTTGATGAACAATCCGACGCACCGGCTCTTGTTGAGCGAGCCGGCCAGTTTGCGCAGCGCTTTGGACATAAGGCGCGCCTGCATGCCCACCTGGCTGTCGCCCATCTCGCCTTCGAGTTCGACGCGGGGCACGAGCGCCGCCACCGAGTCGATGACGAAGATGTTGATGGCGCCCGAGCGGACGAGGAGGTCGGCAATATCCAGGGCCTGTTCGCCGTAGTCGGGCTGCGAGAGGAGGAGTTCATCGACGTTCACACCACACTTGGCGGCGTAATGCGGATCGAGCGCGTGTTCGGCATCGATGAAGGCGCAGGTGCCGCCCATGCGCTGAGCTTCAGCGATGATATGGTAGGCTAACGTCGTTTTCCCCGACGATTCATTGCCGTAGAGTTCGATAATGCGGCCGCGCGGAATGCCGCCCACGCCGAGGGCAATATCGAGCGGCAGGCAGCCCGTGGGCACGACGTCCGTCTGAATTCTCGCGGACATTTCGCCCAGGCGCATGATCGAGCCTTTTCCAAACATTTTGTCGATCTGCCCGATCGCCAGATCCAACGCACGTTCTTTGTCACCCATCGTTGTTCCCTTAGACATTGTCAAACACTCCCAACTCTTTCACAGTAGCAATTTCCCGGGTATGCGCCCCCGGCGGCTCTTCAATTTGTGGCGCCATCCTGGTCATGGCTGTCGTATCCCATCAATGGTATCTCGTACAACGCGGTGTAGCGCGCCCCGCTCGGCGTGAGGTCGCTGCGCATCACGTCGATGGCGGCGGCCTGCACCTCGCCGATCACGTCGTCCACATGGGGTTCGAGCGCGCGCGCCAGGCGGTCGAGGCCGCCGGGTCCTTTGACCCG
>JAGUZN010000440.1 GCA_020060775.1 Armatimonadota bacterium | reverse complement strand
TGATTCAGCGTGCGCGTCAATCCGATCGAGCCGGCGAGCCGCAGCCCCATGACGAAGTTGTTCACCATGCGGTGGCCTGCCGTCACGGCGTGGAGGCCCGTCTGGATCAGTGCCGGCCCGAAGATCGTCCCGAGGATGCCGGCGACCCATTTGGCGGTGGTGGCGATGGCCGGCCAGTGTGCAACGACGGCATCGCTGACGCGACGGACCGCTGCGCCCCACCCGCCCAACGTATCGATCACCGCGTCGACCACCGTGATGATGCCAGAAATACTGTTGGCCGCCGTGCTGATGACCTCCGCGATGATCAGGCCGATGAACCCGAACACCTCGCCGATCGTCCTGCCGCGCTCGCCCCAGGATGCCAGGGTTCCGCTGGCGCGAGCGCCGTCCGTTTCAACGACGCCGAACACCCTGCCGATGGTCGTACACAGGCTGTCGAACACCATGACCAGCTTCCCGATCGCCGGCTCGACCGCTGCGCGGATCTGGCCGACGAAGGACATGACCCCATCGCGCAGCCCCGTCAGGAACGCATGGGCGCGGGCGTAGACCATGCCGACGGTAATCACGAACTCCAGGAGGCCGCTGCGCTCCAAGCGTGCGGCGAGATCGGCGCTCATGTGCCCGGTCTCCCCCGAGAAGCTGCGGATCAGCTGCGTGATGCCCTGTATGACCAGCGTCCCGGTGTCCCACCAGCGCATGAGCGTGTCGCGCAGGCCGCCGAGGTTCGTCTCCCAGGCCTGGTGGAGCAAGTACGCCGCCAGCCCCATCGCCGCCACCCAGGGCATAGTGCGTGCCAGGGTGACACCGAGCGCGGTCACCGTCCGGGTCAGCATCCCGCCGAACAGCGCGACCCCGGCCTGCAACCCGGGCATCAGCATGCCGAGGGAGCCCAGTGTCACCATCGCCATCCCCACTGTCGTCAGCAATGCGCCGAGCGCCCCGACCGTGACCAGGATGACGCGCGTGAGGGTGGGATGCGCCCGCGCCCAATCCTGCAGCCGCAACACGATGAACTGCACACCCTGTACGATGGGAATGGTCAGCGGCAGCAGCGTCGCCCCGAGGATTTCGGCAAGGTTTTTCGTCTGCTGGCCCACCAGCGACAGCTGCGCGCCGAGATCCCGGTTCATCGTCTGTGCCATCTGTTCGGTGAGGGTCGTGCCCTGCCGCATGGCCTGCCCCACGGCGTCGATGCCGCCGGCAAGCGCCCCGGCATTCATACTCATCTGCAGCAGGAACTTCACCGCCTCGTCACTCCCGAAGGCCTCCTTGATCCGCACCTGCGCCGCCGCCTGCGAGAGATCGGGAAATTTGTGTTTCACCTCGTCCAGGATCGGCAGGATGCTCTTCAACTGCCCGGTCGGCCCGACGAACGACAGCCCCAGCTGCTCCCCGGCTTCCGCCGCCTTCATCACAAACGCCTTATACAGCGTGCCGGCTTCACTGCCCGGCATGGTGGTCTGCAGCGTACCGAGGATCGCCAGTTGCTCGTTGAGTGGGATATTGCTGGCGGCGGCGGTGGCGCCGACGTTTTTAATCGCCTCCGCCATCTGCGCGCCGGTGGTTTTGAACCCCTGTACGGTTTGCGCCATCGCGCCGGAAAAAGTCTGCGCCCACTGCAGATCCGACATCTCGGCCATGAGGGGTTTGAAGATGCCGTAGGCGGTGGTGAAGGTGCCGACCATCTCGTCCGTCGAGGATTTCGTCGCTTTGGCGGTCAGTGCCGCCAGTTGCGCGAAGGCGCCCACCGCCTCATCGGTGAGTGAAGCCAGCGCCGACTTGATATCGTAGCTCGCGCCGATGATCTCCGGTTTCGTGATGCCGGCATAGCGGTTGGAAAAGTCCTCCGCCGCCCGTTCGAGCGCCTGGAAGTCGTCAACGCCGAGCGAGGCCATTTCCCCCAGCGCGCGCTGCGTCTGGATCGTTGAGGCCGCGAGGCCCGCGGGGACGGTCATCATCCCGAGGCCCACGCCGAGCAGCGTCGCCCCCTGCTGGATGAGGTCCATGTGGTGCGTCATGCGGGCGGCGCTGTCCGTCACGGTACTGTCCAGCGAGCGCATGGAAGCTTCCACCGTCCCGGCAGCGTGCGAGAAGTTATCCCGCATCGACACCATGATCCCCAGGCCCAAATCCTCTCCACTCATCGCCGCTCCTCCTCCTGCCAGTGCGCCGTGCTGCCCGGCGCCTGATTTACCGCTGTGGGCAGCGTGCGCTCCTCCCACAGCGTGACGGTTCCCGGGGACTGGCCGGCATACCGCGGGCGGGGGATCGGGAGGCTGTCGACGACCACCGCCTGTGCCCAGCTGCTCTGTGCCCCATCGTCGTCCGTGGCCACCAGCGTCACCAGGTACATGCCTTCGGCCGCGTACATATGGACGGCCCGCCCACCGGGCGCCAGCGCCTCGTCCGGATGGTCGTCACCCCAGGTGACCGCGACGGCGACGACCGTGCCGTCCTCGTCCGTGGAGGCCTCCGTCAGCGTGATGATATTCTGGTCCACTGCCCAGGACGCTGACGCGACCGGGGGCGCATTGATGAGCGACACCACCGTCACGGCGGTCGCCACCGCCCCATCGTCGTCGGTCACCTCGGCGGTGAGCGCATAGGTCCCATGGGGCGCCGTTCCCGAGATGTCCTCGGTCAATGAGGCGGCATGCCACTCCCCGTCGTCCAGCCGCCAGCGCGCGGACACCAGCGTGCCGTCGCTGTCGGAGGACTCGCGAAGGTGGAAGGTGAACGACGCATGATCGCTCCCCACGCTCACGGGGGAGAGCACGCAGATGGGCGCGACGTTTTCCACGTCGATGATCGCCTGCTGGGTCGCCGTGGCGCCCGCGTCGTCGGTGACCTCGACCGTGCCGGTGTAGGTCCCGTGCGTGGGATAGGGATAGACGAGGGGCTGGCCGACCGTTCCGTCGATCCAGCCGGCGCCGTTGCCCGGCAGAAAGCGCCACCCGGTGATCGTCCCATCCGGATCGCTGGAGGCGTTGGCGTTGATGGTCACCGTGCGGTTATCCGGTCCCACCGTCGCGGTAAACGCGCAGATTGGCGAGGTGTTCGGATCGACCACCACCTGGGTGATCGCCGAGTCGTCGCTCAGCGCATTCGAGTCGGTGGCGGTCGCGTAGATGCCGAACGTCCCACCGGCCGGAGCATAGGTATGGCTGTACGCCTGTCCGCTCACGCAGCCCGTGGTGACCTGGCCATCGCCCCAGGTGATGGTGATGTCGGTGATCGTGGCCGGGTCGACGGCACTCGCCGCCGGCGTGAGGGTCACCGTGCGT
>JAGUZN010000405.1 GCA_020060775.1 Armatimonadota bacterium | reverse complement strand
GCTGCGTCCGGCCATCGACCTCCCCCCGCGCTTGGCCAGCCCGCGACCCTCGCGCAAGCGCGGCGAAGGCCCGCTGGTGGGCATGCTCGGGCATTGGCAACCGATCGAGGGCCAGGAAGTGGTGCTCAAGGCAATGCGTCTGTTGCGCGACCGCGGACGGCGCATGCGCTTGCGCATCATCGGCGAAGCCTCCACCGCGGAAGAAGAGCGCTACCGGTCGGTGGTGAGCGGCATGATTAAGGCGGCGGGACTGCACGAGCGCGTGATCCTGGAGGCGGCGGTGGGCGATCTTTCCGCCTTCATCGCCGAGTGCGATCTGCTGGTGGTCCCACCCATGCAACCGTCATCCGGGCGCCTGGTATTGGAGGCGGCCGCCTGCAGCCGACCGGTGATCGCCTCGCGCGTGGATGGCCTGGCGGAAATCATCGAGGATGGGCATACCGGACTGCTGGTGCCGCCCAACGACCCCCGCGCGCTGGCCGACGCGCTGGAGCTTGCGCTGGCCAGCCCCCCGCTGCGCGCGGAAATGGGGCGGCAGGCGCGGGTGCGCGCCGAGGAACGGTATGCGCTGGAGTCCATGCTCGATGCGCTGGAAGCGTTGTGGCGCGACGACAGGGCCGCCGGCATGACGACGGCGGCCCCGATGATGCCAGCAGAGTGAAACTTCTCAACGCGGCGCATTGGTCTCTGCGTTCCCGCTGAAGTAGGCCTCGACGTCCTTGGGCACCGCCGGGATCGTCTGCGGCATGCCATTGCTGCGCAGCGACGCCGTGGCCAGGCAGCCGACCGCCACGCTATAGCGGGCGTCGAGCGGCGAGGTCACCGTGGGACCGCCTTCGCGCAGGAAGCGCAGGAACTCCTCCACCGTCGCCTGGTCGGCGCCGCCGAATGAGCCGGTCTCCGGTTGCAGGTGATACTGGATGTCGCCGTGCGGATTGTAGAAGCTGCGGCGATTCCACACCTTGATGATGCATTCCCCGGGCAAATCGCCGTAATTCTCTACGCGCCCCTGCGTGCCGATGATGGTGTAGTTGCGCCAGGTATCCGGCGTGTAGTGGCACTGCTGATACGAGGCGAAGATGCCGTTGCGCATCTCCATCAGCACCATGGAAAGGTCTTCCACGTCAATGACCGGATTCATCCCGGTCTGCGACAGCGGCGGCCAGTTGTCCAGATTCACGGTGGCATCGCCGCGCTCGTTCGGTCCATGGCGGTCAGTAATGCGGTCGTACAACGTGAGCCCGCCCATCGCCGTGACGGCGCGCGCCGGGCTACCGCACAGGTAGTGCAGCACATCGAAATCGTGCGAGCCCATCTGCAGCAGCATGCTGGTCGTTTTGCTGCGGTCGGCATGCCAGTCCTTGAAATAGGCGTCGCCGCCGAAAGAGATGAAATGACGGCACCATACCGCTTTCGGCTCACCGATGATGCCGCTGTCGATGATCTCTTTCAGCTTGCGGACCATGGTGAAGTGTCGCAGGTTATGCCCCATGTACAGTTTGCGCTTGGCATCCACGGCGGCTTGCAGCACGCGATCGCAGCCCTCGATGGTGATGGCCATCGGTTTTTCCAGGTATATGTCCTTGCCAGCCTGCAAGGCGGCAACAGCATGTTCTTCATGCAGGAAATCGGGAGAGGTGATGATGACCGCATCGATATCCGGCTGTGCCAGCAGCGCCCGGTAGTCGTCGGTGACAAAGGCATCGGGGCCATAGGTCTCGGCGAAGGCCTGCAGCGCGGGCGCCTGCACATCGGCGCCGGCCACAACCTGTACGCCCTGCTCGGGCTGGTGCGCGAGGGCGGCAATCTCACCGCGGCCTCCCACGCCGATGACGCCGAGTCGTATCATATCCGAACGGGTCATGATGAAGTCCTCCCGGGTGGCACTGACGACCGTCTCGCGGAGCAGCGGTCGGGGAAGGGCATGTGATCGCGACGATCACCCTACCGCTACAGGGTAACGAGGCGGGGTGGGGATGTCAAGGCGTTGCGTGCGATTGTATTGGACAACGGCCTACTTCACGGCGTTTTGTAGGTGAGTTCCAGCCCCTCGCCAATGGGCGCCAGCACGCTCTCCAGGCCGGGACGCTCGTGCACATAAGTGAGGTAGTCAGCGAGCTGGCTAGCCTTGCTCAGCGCTTTATCGCAGCAGATGAGCGCGCCGCTGCGCACCCGCTCGAACAGCAGTTGAAAATAGCGCAGCGCTTCCGATTTCTCGGCATCCAGCAAGACGAAGTCAAACGGGCCTTCCAGCACCGAGAGCAATTCCAGCGCATTGCCCTGCACCAGTTTGATGCGGTCGCGGTGCGGCGATCGCTCGAACATGCCGCGGGCAATCTCGATCCGCCACACGTCATGTTCGATGGTGGTCACCAGGCCGTCGTTGGCGGCGGCCGCATCGGCCAGCCACAAAGTGGCATAACCATCCGCGGTGCCCACCTCCAGAATATTCCGCGCGCCCATCGCCTTCAGGAGGATATTCAGGAACTGGCCGGACTCACGCGCGATGCGCGGCGGCTCGCCGTGCTGGTGCGAGGTGTCTTCGATTTCGCGCAACAGATCCGCCAACTGTGTATCCATCATTTCCCCCTGCGCCGCTGCTCACGGTTCGTCGTCAGACCACGATCAAGGTACCCGGCGCGCGTCCACATCGCACCGGCGATGGGTGCAGGAGGGAGAACCTGGGTACAACGCGAACTGTTCTTGTGGCCGGAACGCGACAGTAACACGGGCATGTACGGATAATAGCGCCGGCGGGTATGACGCAGGGGGAGTTATGACCAGACCCACGACAGTGCGTGAAGTGGATGCCGCGATGGTGACGGACGCCGTGGCCGACTTGTGCCGGCGGGCGAATCTCGTGACCCCGCCGGCGATGCGGCAGGCGGTGGCGCGCGCCCTCGATGCGGAGGAATCACCGCAGGGGCGCGAGGTGCTGTCGCTCATCCTGCGCAACTACGCCGTGGCTGAGGAGACCGGATTGCCCATTTGCCAGGATACCGGCCTGGCGATCGTGCTGGTGGAGATTGGGCAGGATGTCCATGTGCAGGGCGACCTGGATGCGGCGATTCATGAGGGCGTGCGCCGGGGCTATCGCGACAGCTACCTGCGCACCTCGGTGCTCGATCACCCGCTGCGCCGGGTGAACACCGGTGACAACACCCCGGCGATCATCCATTATCATATGGTCCCCGGCGACCGCCTGCACCTCGCATTGCTCCCCAAGGGGGGCGGCAGCGAAAACGCCAGCGCGCTGCGCATGTTGAAACCGTCGGATGGTGAAGCGGGGGTCATCGACTTCGTGGTGGAACGCGTCTCCGAGCAGGGCGTGAATGCCTGCCCGCCATTGGTGATCGGGGTGGGGATCGGCAGCAACTTCGACGGCTGCGCATGGCTCGCCAAACGCGCGCTGTTGCGTCCCGTCGGGCAACCCAGCGCTGACCCGGACAACGCCCGGCTGGAAGCCGAACTCCTGCGCCGCATCAATGATCTGGGCATCGGCCCCGCCGGGTATGGTGGCCGCATTACCGCGCTCGCCGTGCACGTGGACACCGCCCCCTGCCACATTGCCAGCCTCCCCTGCGCGGTGAACATCCAGTGCAACGCTCACCGCCTCGCCGAGGTGGAGCTATAGCGGTGTCTCACAAGCAAGCGGTGATGCACAGCCCGTGTGGAAGTAGATGGAGCGACTGCGGAATCGCGCCGCATCCCATCAGTGCCTCACTCAGCCGCCGGCGTCTCAGCTGCCAGTCCCTTCGCCTGTTCCGCTGTTGAGGCCTCCGCCGTGGTGGGGAATTCGGGAATGCCCATGATGATGCGCGGGCCTTCCGCTTTGGTGTAGGTGACGTGCCCGCGCGCTTTGCGGATGCTGCTGATGAGATTCAGCGGGAATTTGAGCCGCGACTTATCCACCTCGAAGCGCGCGTACAGGCGCGGATCTTCCAATGTACCGGTGATGGCACCCCATGTGCCCGACATCTCGCCGGCCACCCCGATGGCCAGCATCTCCGCATTGTAGTCGTACACCCGGTCGTCCGGATCGATCTCCAGCGACGGGAGCACGCCGGGGATCACCGCCGGTACCTCGGGACGCGGCAGCGGGGTGTTCCGCAGAGGGAAACGGAGTATGCTCTTGGCCAACCGCACATTTTCGCCCACCTGCAGCACCACCGACAACCGGGGGTTCAGTCCGCCGAAGTCCCAGTTCCAGGCCTGGCCGGGTTCCAGCTTTGGCTCTTTGATCTTCGCATGTTCGGCGAGCAGCACGCCCTGCAGCACCGGACCCTGCCCGTCGTGATGCAGGCGGAGGAAGCCGGAGAGTTGCGGCACCAGGAACAGTTTCGGTTGCAACGGCAGGCGGATGATCTTCGCGTGCAGATCCCATTGCCAGCGGTCGAGATCGCTCCACGCATCCCGCGGCACCAGCACTGATCCTTCGGTGGCAAGCCAACCCGGCTTGAACGACGAGGGGCGGCGGTCCCCCTCACGGCGGTCGAGCGTCGCCGATCCCCGCGCGACGGTCAGCCGTTGTGCCGTGCCCTCGCGCGCCACGCGCAGGCGAATATCGATGTCGCCCAGGTAATTCGGGTAAGCCGTATCCCACTCCGGCAGTGTCACCGCTCCGGCCACGGTCAGGTCGCCTTCGCGCACCTGTGGGGATGCCAGCGTCCCGTCCACGTGCAGGTGCCCGGCGATCTCCCCCTGCATGGCGGGAACGACCGGGATGAGCGGGCGCACCATCGCCAGCGATTGCCGCGGGAGGGTGAGGTGCATGCCCAGCGTGGAACGGCGCAGGTCCTCCGGCTGCAAGGTAATGGCCCCGTCCAGCGTGATCGGCAGGCCCTCCGCCAATGTCCACAGCCGCGCCCCGTCCACCGTGAGTTGTCGATCCTGCAGCCGTAGGTCGGCGGTGAGGCGGTGCAACTGCCGTCCGGCGAACGCTGGTCGATCCACGCCCAGCGAGGCCTCGACCACCGGGTGCG
>JAGUZN010000163.1 GCA_020060775.1 Armatimonadota bacterium | reverse complement strand
GCTGCTTGCGCAACTGTCCGATAGCCACAAACCCCAGCAGAATGCCCGCGTAGTAGATCGGCATCGTTGCCTCGATCAACCCCGCGTGACACTCGTAGCACAGTAACCGGCCCAACCGCGCCGACTCCAGGCATTGCCGGTAGTCGAGTCGCCGGCAGGTCGCCTCGCCGAACACATGCGCACGCAGCAGCAGGCAATAGCGCGAATCCGGATGGTTCTCGCACTCCTTCAGCAGCTTCCCCTGCAGATCGAAAAACACAATCCGCATGTTGAAACAGGCGCTGAAATGGTTGAACACCCGCTGTACATCCGGCTTCAAAATCGTTTTCAGGCTGTTGGGCATGGTCGTTTCCCCACGCGAATATAACAGGCCATTGCAGATTTGTCCATGTCAGTTGCAGCTTTGCCAATTCACCGAACCGCCCATCCCCCGTAGAGTGGTAAGGACGCGATGCCGCGTCACCTCGGAGGTTGCCGTCTGATGCCTTTCGATACACACCATTCTACTGACACCCGCGACCTGATGCTGCAGGCCTGGAGATCCCGTCTCACCATCCCGGCCTTCAACATCCCGTACCTGCCCATGATGGAGCCCGTCGTCAGCGCCTTGCGCGACACCGGCAGCTTCGGCCTCATCGCCGTGGCGCGATTGGAGTGGACCAAGTTTGCCTCGGGCAGCCTCGCTGCCTTCTTCGAGGAATACCAACGTGTGAAAGATGAACGATTCACACGCCTGCATCTCGATCACGTGCCGGTCATCGATGAAGATCAGCGCCGCGTGCCCTACCTGGCAATCATGCGACAAGCCATCACACTCGGCTTTGGCTCCGTCATGGTCGACGGCTCGCGCCTCCCTCTCGAGGAAAACATCGCCGCCACCGCGAAAGTCGTGGCGCTGGCGCATGCCGCACAGATACCGGTCGAGGCGGAACTGGGCGCGGTGCTCGGGCATGAGGCCGGTCCCCTCCCCCCCTACGAAGAACTCTTTGCCTCCGGGCGCGGCTTCACCGATCCCGACGAGGCCCGGCGCTTCGTACAGGAAACCGGCGTCGACTGGCTCTCCGTCGCGATAGGCAACATTCATGGCGCCATCGCCGGCGCGGCCCGCACGGCTCATAAACCCGAAGCCCGCCTCGACCTCGTTCACCTGCGCCGCATCGCCGACGCCACGCAAATACCACTCGTACTGCATGGCGGCAGCGGCATCCAGCAGGCCTGCATCCTGGCGGGCGTCAAACAAGGCATCGCCAAAATCAACATCGGCACCACCCTGCGTCAGGCTTACGAAGCCGCACGCACAAATTCGATCGCCACTGCCCAACAAGCCGTCTACCGTGCCGCCGTGGCCTTGCTCACCGATGAACTGCAGGTGGCGGGCTCAGCAGCCGTCATCCATCCCACGGTGAAAAAGGAGATCGCATGATACACGCCAAATCAGCTTTCGCTCTGTACTTCGGCAACCGCGGGTTCTTTCCCGCTTCGCTCATTGCCGCCGCCCGTGAGGAGATGACGGCGACGCTGCGCCGCCTCGGCCACGACGTGCTGTTGCTCGACGCCGACGCCACCCCGCATGGTGCGGTGGAAACGCCGCGTGACGGTGCGGTCTATGCGGAGTTCCTGCGGCAGCATCGCGGAAAATTCGGCGGCGTCATCCTCTGCCTGCCCAACTTTGGCGATGAGACCGGCGCAGTCGCCGCCCTGCGGGAAGCCGGGGTGCCGATCCTTATTCATGCCTATCCCGATACCCTTGACGCCATGGCGCCCGCACGGCGGCGCGATGCCTTCTGCGGAAAATTCTCCGTCATGGACGTCTTCTACCAATATCAGATTCCCTTCACCACGCTCACCCCGCACGTGGTGCACCCGAGCAGCCCGCAATTCGCCGCACAAATCGACTACTTCGACCGCCTCTGCCGGGTGGTCAATGGCATGCGCGGGCTCGTCGTCGGGGCGCTCGGCGCGCGCACCACGCCCTTCAAAACCGTGCGCGTGGACGAGGTGACGCTGCAGCGCCACGGCATCACCGTCGAAACCCTCGATATGGCCGACGTGATCAACCGCGTCAAGGCGCTGGATGCCGCTGACCCCCGCATGCGCGAGAAAACCGAGTCGCTCCGCGCCTATACGCGGTGGGACGATATGCCGACTGCCGCGTTCGATAATCTGGCCAAACTCGGCGTCGTCCTCGATGAGATCATCGAGGAGATGGGCATGCAGGCCATCGCCATCCGCTGCTGGCTGGAATTGCAGCAGCAACTCGGCATCTCCCCCTGCGTGCTGCTGGGGATGCTGAATGATCAGGGCATCCCCGCCGCCTGCGAGGTCGATACCGCCAATGCCGTGATGATGGCGGCGTTGAGCTTGGCCTCAGGACAGCCTTCCACACTGCTCGATTGGAATAATAACTACGAAGAGGAGGAGGACAAATGCATCCTCTTCCACTGCGGCCCCGTTCCGCAGAGCCTGATGACTGAAAAAGGGCTGGTCACCGACCACGCTATCCTCATGAACGCGGTGGGTGCGGGCTGTGCGTATGGTCCGAACATCGGCCGCATTGCCCCCATGCCCGCCACTGTCGGCGGCCTGCTCACCGAAAACGGCCGAATGAAATGCTATCTGGGCGAGGGACGCTTTACTGATGACCCCGTCCCGCAAGATTTCTTCGGATGCGCCGGCGTCTTCGAAATCTCGAACCTGCAAGCGGGCCTGCAAGCGCTGGGCTACGCCGGGCACCGCCACCACGTCAGCGCCACGCGCGGGCATGTGCTCGCGCCGGTGCGTGAAGCGTTGACCCGCTACCTTGACGCAGAGGTCATGACCATATGAGCCTG
>JAGUZN010000231.1 GCA_020060775.1 Armatimonadota bacterium | reverse complement strand
GCCGTACGCGCCGCCGGGCTCAACCCGGCGGAGATCCGGCGGTACCAGCAGTGGACGCCCGGTCGCCTCCACGAGGACCTGGCCGCCATCAGTGCGCAGGGGATTGCGCTGGATCAGGATACGTTGGCGGCGGTCGCCCCGGCCCTGTTGGCGGCCATCTATCGGCAGGGCGATGGGCTGGTCATGGAGCGCGGGCGGCTGAAAAGGAAATCTGTTGCGCGCGGAACACACCGCATGCGTGAGGGGGAGGACTCGGAGCCTGCTGAGACGTGAGACGGCATCGCGGGGAGACCCATGCGCGATGCCGTTTGCGTCGGGGTGCCATTGCTGAACTCATCTGACAGGGATGGGGTTCACCGAGTACTCAGAAATTGTTTTGAAAGTATCCACCTGCAGATTGTGGAGAGATTTTCCGTCGGGCGTGCGGGGAGTTCCTCGTATGTATCGGTCTGATACACGGTCGGAACTCCCCGCACGCCCGACGGAAAAAGATCCCGCGAGATGCGGGTGCAGACTTTAAAACAGTTTCTTAGACGTCACGTAATGGTTACAGATCTGGAGGACGATGAGCAGGGCTACAATACGGCGTCGTTATGTCGGCGCTTTCGCGCAGGAGGCGCGCGGGATGAGGGTGGATTGCAGGGCGATGCGCCGCACCTCGCCGCGCTGGAGGGAGGTCGGGTCGGCGAGGCGTTCGAACAGAAGCTGTACCGCCAGGCGTGCCTCCTCGTCCATGGGGTAGGCGATTGCGGTCACCGGGGGCGTGGTATACGGGGTAATACACTTCTTCCCCCGCGCTTCCTCGATCACGAGTACACTGCACTGCGCCGGCACGTGGATGCCCAAGCGCTGCAACGCATCCAGCACAACGAGGCAGCGGCTGCTGCTATCCACGATCAGTGCGGTCGGCGGGTGCGCGCGGTGCATGAAGGCGGTCACCGCCCGGTGTTCCTCGGTGAATTCGTGGTCCATCATCAAATCGGTCGGGAGGCCGCGCGCCGTCAGCGCCTGCTGCACGGCCTAGGGTATCCAGAACGTCGGCCCCTTGGAGAGTTGCCCGAGTAAGGCGATACGGCGATGCCCCAGGTCGGCGAGGTAGTCCACCGCCAGCGCGCCCAGTGCCGCGACATCGAGGCCCACCCAGTCCACCGGGCAGGCGGTCAGTGTGAAATTGTAGGTGACCACGGGCACGCCCCGCGCCTGGAAGCGCTGGATGATGTCGGCGGGCACCGGGTCCGCGTGGCCGTGATGGAGGAGCAGGCCGGCGACCCCGCCGGCTTCGCAATCATGGAGCGCCTGCAGCGCCTGGACAAATACGCGGGTTTGGTACCCGAGCCAGCGGACGTGATGGTGCCCGCAAGCCTCCGTCAGCGCCTTGCCGACATCCCATTCCATTTGGGTGGAGATCCACGCAATGGTTCTCTGGCCTAGCAGGGCTGTCGTCGCCATGCCGGGACTATGGCTCTCGCGTAGCTCAGCCGCGAGTGCGAGTATTTTCTCTCGCGTGGCTGGCGCAACCCACCCAAGATTATGCAGCGCGCGGTGGACAGTCGAGCGGGAAAAGCCCGTGAGTTTCGCAAGTTGCCGAATGGTAGTCATCATCTTCCCTCAACACCCGGGACTTAGTCCCATAATTCTACACTGCATCCCTATTGACGAGCAAGGGGGGGGAGGGATACTTGAGGCTAAGGGAATCATGTCCCTCGTATCTTACGCACAAGGAGAACAGAGATGAAAAGTCTACCCCGAGGGTTTACCCTCATTGAGTTGCTCGTCGTGATTGCCATCATAGCGATCCTCGCCGCCATTCTTTTCCCCGTCTTTGCCAAAGCGCGCGAGAAGGCCCGGCAGTCGTCGTGCCTGAACAACCAGCGGCAGATCGCCGTGGCGATCCTGATGTATGCGCAGGACCACGACGAAACCCTGCCCGACCACTCCAGCGTGTGGCCCGAGATCAATGTGGACCGCAACATCCTCATGTGCCCCACCAAAGGCAAGAAGGTCGCCAACGCCTACGTGTATCACTTCGGCGTCTCCAGTCTGGCGCTGGGCGAAATCACCGATCCCTCCGGCAGCCTGCTGACTATGGATGGTCAACATGCAGCCACGACCAGTCCGGTCACCTACGACAACGTGGCTTACACCATCGACGACGTCGATGCCCGCCACAGCAACAAGTTCGTGGCCACCTTTGTCGACGGCCATGTCGACGTGCTCTCCACCACCCCGAATCAGTTGCTGGTGCGCGGTGGGCTGGTGTTGTGGCTCAAAGCGGACAGCTTCGTCAGCATCAACGACGGCGCCGCGATCAGCAGTTGGCAGGACATGAGCGGTCGGGGCAACACCATGACCGCGATTCGGACCACCAATCAGCCCAAGTACACGCGGAGCGCGCAGAACAACCTGCCGGCTATCAGCTTCGGATCCACGGGGTGTGGCCTGCTGAAAAAGAATTTCCAACCCGGTTTGGCGGTCAATGACAGCTTTTCGATCATCAGTTGCTTCCGGCACCGTGACACCGCCAGCGCGAACTGGGGAGCGGTGTTCTGCGCGCATAAACCGGGGAACACTTACGACCATTTCAACATGATGCAGAGGAACACGAGCGGAGGAGCGTCAGGGACATTCAATAATTTAGGGTGGACTGCTCCGTGGTGTAATTTGCCATGGACCACCAGCGTCGCCGCCCGTACAGGCTTCAACGTGGTCACCTGGTCGGCTGACGCCCGGCAATCCGTTCCGGGCGTCAAAACCTGTAATGGTCAACCCTTCGATGGGAACGCCTTTACGAACACGACCACTCCCCAGGAAATATCCTTGCAGGAAGTGCGTGTGGGTGGAAGGTGGTGTTGCGGGGCTGAACTGAACAGCGGCGCTCTCGATATCGCGGAACTCCTGTTCTTCACCCCTCCGGCCAGTGGGGTGGAGCGCGCGCTGGTGGAGAACTATCTTCAAATGAAGTATGCGATTCCCTAACCTGTCGCTGCCCTGGAGCGCCGGCACAGGAGGTGCCTGGCTCCCCTTGACCGTGCCGGTGACCGCCCCCTACCATCATCATCGTAGGGGGCGGTGTCGCGAACGGGGGAGCGCAGCGTGTACATACCGTCTGCGAAATGAAGGAGAGGACCCATCATGGTACACACACGAGTACATCCCTGGCCGCGCCTGGCGCTGCTGTGCAGCCTGTGCGGTATCCTGCTGGGGCTGTTCACCGGCCTCGGATATGCCGACGCAGGCCAAGCACCCGCGCCTGCATCCGTAGAGGGGGTGCCGGGCAGCGCGACGCATAGGCCCGTCCGTCCGGCCGACACCTACACCGGCCTGACGATCGATGTCCGCGACTTCGGCGCAAAGGGCGACGGCAGGACCGACGACACCGCAGCCATCCGCGCCGCGATCAAGGCGGCGCATGAGCGACGGCGGATTCCGCAGCACCCGAAATACGGCTATTTCACGAGCTTCGCCGAGGTCTACTTTCCCAATGGCCATTACCTGATCAGCGACACGATCGACATCAATGCCGTCAAGCTGCGCGGGGAGAACTACGCTGCCATCGAGCAGACGAATCCCGAGAAAGATATCTTCCATACCCCCAATGCCTGGCGGCAGCTCATCGAGGGCCTGACCTTCCTCGGCGGCAAGGTGCAGCTCAACCTGAACAACCCCAACGTAGACACCGGGCACGTGACGGTGCGCGACTGTCATTTCTACAACAGCGCCGATGTTGCGGTCCGTGTGAAGGTTGTCTCTACGTTCGTAAAGGTCGAGAACTGCGTATTCGTGAACTGCGAGCAGGCGATCTTCATCAGCACGGACCTGTCCGTGGTCCGAGACCTGTGGATTTCCACCTCCCCACGGATGAAGAACAAGGCGGCCATCGTCAACGGCGGCGGGTGCATGCACATCGAGAACCTGCTCGGCGTGCCGCGCGTGAGCCGCGGTCCGGTAGAGTGGGCGCGTCTCGACGGTCTGAAGCGCATCGCCTCGGACCAGCGCTGGATTGACAACCACGGCATCGTGCACGTCCGCAACTGCCGCTTCGGTGGCGAAGGCGGCGGGTTCCCCGCGGTCTGCAATTTCGCGCGGTTCGAGAGTCGAGATATTTTGACCGAAGTGAGCATCGCAGACAGCTACCTGTACAACGCCCAGGACGCGGCAGTCGTACTGAAAGAAGTGCCGAACAAGCTCAGCGTGGTGAACTGTTCCGGCCTGCCGGACGCCGTGATTGTACGGGTGGACCCGAGTTTGAACCTCGACACCTATTTGGACAAGGCCTCGGTCAGCATCGACATCCGCAACACCCGGGCGACGTGGGGCGAGGGCCTGCCCGAACAGCTCTGGCCCTATCGGGTGGGCGAGATCCAGGCGCACGCGCCGCCCACGAAAGGGAACTGGCGCCGGGGTCAGTTTGTCCGTAACCTCAACGCCGAGGGACGCTGGACGCTCGCGGGGTTTGAGAAGGCCGCGACGCCGGCCCTCGATCAGCCCTGGGGCTGGCTGTGCACGGAATCGGGCAAGCCGGGCACGTGGGCGCCGGTAAGGTTTACGTCGGGTGAAGTGCTGCCCCCCGCATCGTTGGCACGGTGACGCTTTCGCTATTCCACGAACACGCAAGCGTATGCAGACGCCATCCAACACTCAAAAGGAGACCGATCATGACCAGACAGACAGGGCAATGGTACCGCGCCGTCATCACCGCGATGCTCGGACTTGCGCTGGGAACTGCCACGGCGTTCGCCCAGGACGCGTCCAGCTACATCAACGTGCGGGAGTTTATCAACAAACCGGAGTTCAAAGAGCAGAAGGATCACACGGAGGCCATCCGCGCCGCCTTTGCCGAGGCGGGGAAGACGCGCAAGCACGCCGTGCTGTTTCCCCCGGGCCATTACACCGTCAGCGACACGATCGACATCGGCGCGGCCAACGAGATCGTGGGCCAGGGCTATCCGACGATCACGCAGCGAGACCCGAGTAAAGACATCTTCTACGATGAGAACACCTGGCGCAAGACGATCCGCGGCCTGCAATTTCGCGGCGGGAGGGACCAACTCGCCCTCGGCGGCAAGAACACCGACCAGGGGTTTCTGCTGGTCAGCGACTGCCGGTTCTTCGAGGCGGCCGGCGTGGCCGTGCGCTTCTTGGGCGGTCCGGGATACCCCGCCTACACCGGTGCCTCCTCGTACAACATGGTGGAGAAGTGCGCCTTCGCGGATTGCGCCCAGACGCTGGTCAGCGTCAGCGACGACGCCCATTTCCACGACGCCTGGATCAGCACCAAATCGCACGCGAGCAACAAGGCCGTGATCGAGAACTACGGCGTGCTGAGCATCCAGCACGTACTGGGCGTGCCTCGGGTACGCGGCACTGACCAGCGCTGGATCGACAACCACAGTTCCCTCTCCGTCAAGAAGTTCCGCTTCGGCGGCGAGGGCGGCGGATTCACCCCCGTGGTGAACTACGCCAAGTACCGGCCGGACGGCTACGGCAGCAGCGTCATCATCGAGGACTCCTACATCTTCGCGCTGGGCAACAACAAGCGCGCCTGCGCCGTGTATCTGGAGGAGATCCCCAACCAGCTCGTGATCCGCAACTGCAACGTCGCTCACGTGCCCGCGGTGCGCGTTTCGCCGAAGCTCGATCTGAACACCTATTTCGCCGGCGCGCGGCCCGGCATGCTTCACTTCGACATCGCCAACAATATCGGCGAGTTCTCCGGCGTGCTGCCCGAGGAAATGCTGGCCGCGGCGGCGAACCGCAAGCCCATGACCTACACGTATCCGGGGCAGTTAACGCCAGAAGAGACCCGCCAGGCGCTGGACAGAGCCGCGGCGCGGGCGAAGACGCTGCCCTCCGCCGCTCCGGGCGAGTTCAAGGGGCACAAACGGCAGACCGACCCCGCGAAGTACGCGGAGATCCGGCCGTCCACGCACCGGTGGGATCTCGACACCTTCCTGGACGGCGTGCTCGAGAAGAATGTCGATTACCTGGCGGTGGCCGAAGCCGGGGACGACGTGATCCTCCTGCAACGCACGGAAAAGGGGAGCTATCCGCATGTGCAGATCCGCAACGTCCAGGTGGACCTCGGCAAGACGCCGTTCCTGACCTGGCGGCTCAAGGACAACAGCGCCGATGTGAAAGGCGGCCACTTCGCGGTGAAGGTCATCGAGAACGAGTCGCAGGGCATGGCCAGCCTGATCGAGAATTACAGTCCCGACCAGTACGGCTACTACGCCTATGATTTGCGCAAGGTGTTCGGGAAGACCGAGGGCCTCATCAACGTGGACATCAAGTTCTACCTTTGTTCCAGCCGGTACTACAGCGCCATGGAAGCCGCGCTCCTGAAGAAGGGCGACTACTTCGTGATCGATTTCCTGCGCTTGGAGGCGGAGTAGGCACACGTCGGTAACCAGCATCAAATTGAGGCTGGCTGTGCACGGAATCGGGCAAGCCGGGCACGTGGGCGCCGATCGCCATCCCGGTGATGGAGAAATAAGAGTATCACGCCCCATCGTTCGTCCACCCGGCGCGGGTGAAATCAGCACAGGAGAAGGTACATGCTACATCTTCGAGTACCGCATTCCCTGGAGCGCGCTCAACAGCAGCCGTGCGCCGCGCCGGGGCGAGACGCTCACCGCCTGCATCCAGTGCCACTGGGGCACGGAAAAGGGCGATGATCTCCTGTGCGGCACGGCCGATGTGCGCGTGGACAGCGCCAAGATGGCGGCCATGCCCGAATCCTGGGGCTGGGCGGTGTTCGAGTGAGGCGGCGCGAGAAGGGAAAGCGGGAACGGGTGAACGAGTAAGGACGACCAGGATTACGATGAGATCACTCCTCGTCATCCCTAATCGCCGCATCTAATCGTCGTCCGACTGGTAATCAATATGTACAAACTGGAGAGTTACTACCCCGACAATCATAATGTAGACATTAGGCGGCTTCGGCTTTGGCGTACTGGACGTGCGGTTCCTCGAAGTAATTGCGCACGACATCCGGACG
>JAGUZN010000268.1 GCA_020060775.1 Armatimonadota bacterium | reverse complement strand
GATACCAGCATGCCGCAGTTCGTCAAGTTCCCGGTGGAAACCCTGGCGGAGTTTGAGCTGTTCGCCGCCGAGCGCCTCACGCTGAATGTCCCGCAGCGCTTTCCGCACGCCTGGAAAGATCAGGTCGCCGGCGGCAAGCTGCACGCGGTGGCCGGCGGGGCCAATATCCATGCCGTCGCCTCCACCCCTGTCCCCGGCGAGGATGCATCGGCCGATGAACAACCACGCATGTGCTGGGCCGACCGGTGGGGCGGGTTCTTTGGCGCACTGCGCAACATGATGGGGCTGGAACACCTCTGCTGCGCCTTCTATGACGACCCCGCACTCATCGAGCGCATGATGGAAGAACGCGCTGACGCCATCATCGCCATCACCGACGAGGTGCTGAAGTATACCGAGGTCGATGTCTTCTGGTACTGGGAAGATATGGCCTACAACCACGCCTCCCTCATTGACCCCAAACTCTACCGCCGCTTTGCCTTGAAACACTATCGCCGCGTTAACGACTGGCTGCGCAGCAAGGGGATCCAGCATATCGGGCTGGACAGCGACGGCAACATCGCCGAGCTCATTCCCGTGTGGCTGGAATCGGGCATCACCCAGCTCTGGCCCTTCGAAGTGCAGTCGGGCATGGACGTGGTGGCCGTGCGCCAACAGTATGGCCGCGACCTGGCCATCCTGGGCGGGATCGACAAGCGCGCGCTCATCGTCGGCGGCGACGCGATGCGCCGCGAAGTCGACCGCGTGATGCCGCTGGTGGAGGACGGCGGCTACATCCCCGAACTCGACCACAGCGTGCCGCCGGATATCTCCTGGCCGAATTTCGTCGAATACGTCGAATATCTGAAGTACCGGCTGGGTCGGGGATAGCATGACATACTGGGGGCGCGCAACACTTCCGAAAGGAGAACACACTCATGTCTGTGAAGCAAGACGATGTGATGAGGAGGACAGGGCTGGCTATCCAACCGTTCGCCGGCGCCCCAGACAAACAGCGACTCATGGCCTGCATTCGCGGTGAAGCAACCGATCGCGTGCCCAACTTTGAAATCCTCATCGAGGATCAACATGTCACGGCCCTCTTGGGACGCGCCGCGGGCAACACGCTGGGCGTCGGCGGCGATCCGGCGAAAGGCAGCGCCGCCGCGGAAGTGACAATGCGGCCCATGCACGCCCGGGACTACATTGAACTCTGTCAACTGATCGGGCAGGATGCCATTGCCCTCGAGGCCTTCTGGACGCCGCTCAAGCAGGTCTGCCCGGACGGCCGCATCCGCCCCATTACCGATCGCAGCATTCATACGCGTGCGGATCTGGCGCGCATCATCTGGCCAACGGACGACGACATGGAAGAACGTCTGCGCTATGTGCGCGAATACGTGGCCGCCGCTCGCGGCACCAATCTGGGCGTCATCTTCTGCGGCTTTTGCATCTTCCAGACGCTGTACGAATTCGTCATCGGCATGCACGACTGTATGGTGATGCTCATGGAGGAGCGCGACCTCTTCGAGGAGTTGATGTCACGCTCGGCCGACTACTACGCCGAACTCATCCGCCGGGCCATTGCCGAAGGGGTCGATATCCTCTTTGCCGCCGACGACTTTGCTTTCAAAAGTGGCCTCCTTGTCCGCCCCGAACTCTTTGCGGAGATCTGGCGTCCGCACTTCGACCGCATCCTCGCCCCGGCGCGTGACGCTGGCCTCCCGATCATGTTCCACTCGGATGGCAAACTGGACGAGGCGATGGACATGCTGCTCGACATGGGCATTGACTGCATCACGCCGATGGACCCCTCGGGCATCGACTACCGTGACTACAAAGCCCGCTATGGCCACCGCGTGACCCTGCATGGCAACATGGACATCACCTGGCCGCTCGCCACCGGCACGCCGGAGGAGGTGCGGCAGGATGTGCACGCGCACATGGAGGTCCTCAAGCCCGGGGGGCGCTGGATCGCCGGCAGCAGCCACAGCATCGTCAACTACGTACCCCATGCGAACTTCATCGCGATGCTCAACGCCATCCACGAATTTGGGAACTACTAAGCCCATACCGAATAGCTATGGGCCGACTACAAAAGTGTCGTACGCCGATACCGTTGCAACGTTAAAATTAACGTGAGTAATTTCTGTTTCTGGGATTGACATACCGCAGGTCATACTAAACAATAGGACTGGCGTGTTAACTAAGTAGACAATTTTATCGTATTTCGACAAACTCGCCAATCGATAACAAAGGAGGTGCGCACCATGCGTACGAACACCACATGCCGAGGGTTTACCCTCATCGAATTGCTCGTCGTAATCGCCATCATAGCTATACTTGCCGCCATTCTCTTCCCCGTGTTTGCCAAAGCGCGCGAGAAGGCCCGGCAATCGAGTTGCCTGAATAATCAGCGACAGATCGCCGTGGCGATTCTCATGTACGCGCAGGATCACGACGAGGTGCTGCCCGATCATTCCAGCGTCTGGCCGGAGATCAACGTAGACCGCAACATCCTCATGTGTCCCACCAAGGGCAAAAAGGTTGCTAATGCCTACGTGTATAGCTCCGGACTTTCCAGTTTGACACTGGGCGAGTTGGCCGATCCGTCAGGTACCCTGATGACGATGGACGGTCAGCACGCCGCAACGACCGGGCCGCCGCCAACTTATGATAACGTCGCCTATATGGTAACTGACATTGATGCCCGGCACAGCAACAAGTTTGTGGCGACCTACGCTGATGGGCACGTGGATGTGATGTCGCTCTATCCCAGTACGCTACCTGTACGTAACACGGTGGCACTCTGGTTGCGTGCTGATACACTGACCGGGCTAAATATTGGTGATGAGGTTGCGACCTGGAATGACACCAGCAGTATGAGTAACACATTTGTCTGCAATACTGCCGTCGGCACCCGGCCCACCTATCAAATTAATTCAGCAGGCAAGCCAGTCGTTCGCTTTCGTGCGACGGCAGCGAGCGATAATACTTCAGGCGCCGGTTACATGGTGCCAGCCGCTCGTTTTAATCCGATCAAGGCGAATGGCGAGGGTGTAACTTATATCGCTGTCTATGCCCCGAATGCGACGAGTCCGGTCGGCACAGTTGCACAAACGCTTTTCTCCTGGGCATCTGCAAACGCCGTCAATGTACAAGTTGATGGTGGTGGTTATTGTGACGTTTATCACGGGGCCTCTCTTACACAACCGACGGCGATCACCGTCTACGCCTCTTGGTCTGGCCCAGGAGGGTCGGGGCTTGGCGGCTGGGCTAGCACGGGTACATTTGGTGAAGGTAAGTTCAATACCTATGCGTTCGAGATGAATCCACTATCGTTCGTTGGGATTACCGAGCGATTGTTTATCGATGACAACATTATGGCGGAGTACGCTGTCAGCGCGGTGACACGGGATATCCCCTTTGATCGCGTCGCACTTGGTATGCGCTTGGAAAATGCCGGTACGCGATATCACTCGCCACTGAAGGGGGATCTCGCAGAGGTGCTGATCTTTTCCCCGCCGATCTCTTATGTTGAGCGCGGATTGGTGTCCAATTATTTGAAGAAAAAGTATGCCATCAAGTAACATTGATTGAGGTGTAGGATAGTCTTGTGCATATCCGGTATGCGTGAATTGCCCTGGTTCTCGTACGTTTCCCTTGGTGGCAAATGGGCGGTGTGGCCCCTGACACCGCCCATTTGCTGGTTCACCTGGTTAGTCCCGAAGCTCTCGCTCTTATGCCCCTGTTACATGCTCGCGGTGCGAATATTCGCGATGCCCATCTCTATTACTGCGAAAAGGAGTAGGATGAACATGGTTATGCGATACTGGGCGGCCATAGCACTCGTGCTGCTGGTTGCCCTGGCCCCGGCGTGGGGGGCGGTGCGCGTGCGGGAGCGCGCGCAGGACGGGGTGACGCTC
>JAGUZN010000263.1 GCA_020060775.1 Armatimonadota bacterium | reverse complement strand
CCACGTCGTCCGGGGTGCGGTGCGCGCTCATGATATGCATCTCATAGCCGATGCCCAGTTCATCCAGGGCGACCGCCGCCTCTTTCATGATCGGCAGGTCTGAGTCGCTCCCCATGAGGATGATCACTTGTACGGTCACGGTGATGCTCCTTCGTTACTTACCACCGTATGGTATCCGGGTGCGCCCCGCTGCAAACACCCGGAGCTTACCACACGATCGGTAACTCAATATTAGCTGACCAAAGCCCGGTCTCCTTCTTGTGATGCTTAGAAGATCATACGTTGATTTCGGCGTGGTCTTGGCGTGTGGCATCTAGCCGCAATGCGCGAAGTATGGTAGGGTGTATGCGACTGGTCATCGCGCGGGCCATGGCCATGGCAGTCGCCTGACCGTTGACGCATTATGACACCACCCGCCGAGGAGTCAACAGCGCGAAGACGATTAACTTACGCGGGCGCCACGCAGGAATCGGACCTGGTCGTGGCGATTTTCCGCACGGCCTTTATCGTCCTCGCGGCGCTGGCCTCTTTCACGGGCGGCGTCGGGCCGGTGCCGCAATCAGCGCTACGCGCGACCCTGTTGCTCGCAGTCGTCTACAATCTCCTCGCCTTTGTCTTTGCCTGGCGTCGCATGCGCTGGCGCGGTCACCGCGAACTGTTCTTGCTGCTGGATATTGTATTCACGAGCACCTGGGTGGCATTGACCTGGCAAAGTGGCGCCGGCGATCAAACATCCCCACTCTTTCCGCTGCTGTTCGTGGTGATCATCATCGGCGCCCTCTGGTTCAGCGTGCCCGGGGCACTGGCGGTCGCGGGGCTCTCCTCGGTATTCTTTTTGCTCACCGTCTACCACTACAGCGGACTCGATCCTTTCGCATTGATCGATGCGATTTACCGGCAAGTGGTGTATCTGTTCCTGGTCGCTATTGTGGCCGGTTACGTGGTGGATACACACACGCGGGAGCGCGAGCAGTGGGCACGCTCGCAGGTGTTGCTGGCGCAGTACCAGGAGCGGTTCCGCGCCGCGCAAGAGATGTACGAGTTGTTAATTCCCGCACAGACGCCGCAAGCGCCGGGCTTGGAGATGGCCTCCCGCTGGCGCCCGGCGCTGCAGGAGGGCAGCGGCGATTTTTACGATATCATCACGCTGCCGGATGCGCGGGTGGCCATCGTCATCGCCGATGTCTCGGGCAAATTCACCCGGGGAGCGTTGAAGTTGCCGCTGTTCAAGGCGGCGTTTCTCGCTTCGCTGCAGGTGTGGCATGATCCAGGGGAGGTACTCTCACAGGTCAACCGCATCATGTATCCGCTGCTGCAGCCGGAGATGTTCATCTCGGCCTGCGTGTTGATCCTCGATCTCGCGCACCACCGTCTGGCATATTCAAACGCTGGCCAGGACCCTCCGGTGTTCGTGCGCGCGCACAGCCGGGAGACGGTGCTGCTGGAGACGGGCGGGTTGGTGCTGGGCATCGATGAGGCGGCCGCGTATCCCACGGCGCAGTTGATGCTGGAGCCCGGGGACACTTTATGCCTGTATACTGACGGGGTGACTGAGGCGCGAAGCCCGGACAACGAGGAATTCGGGTATGACAATCTGGAAGCGCGCGTGCAGGCCGGGGTGGCAGTCGGGCTGTCGGCTGAGGAGATTGCCACGAATATCTTTGAAGCCGTGAACCAGCATATGCATGATGAAATGCGCCATGACGACACCACGCTGCTGGTGGTTCGGTATCAGCCGGAACGACCGGCAGCGGCATAGACGGGGTGGTATCGTCATAGGTTGTCAGGCGGGCGTGGCGCGGCTCGATTGCTGAACCAGCATGCCAAAGTTGCGCAGCATGCGCAGTCCGAGTTCGCTGGATTTTTCCGGGTGGAACTGGCAGGCGAAGAGCGGCCCCTGCGTTACCGCGGCGGCGAACGGCTGGCCGCCGTACTCGGTCGTGGCGGCGATGACTGCTGGGTCATCAGGCACCACGTAGTACGAGTGAACGAAGTACACATGCGTTCCATCGGGGATATCTGCCAGCACCGGGGAGGGCGTATGCCTCTGCAGACTGTTCCACCCCATGTGCGGAATTTTAATGCCGGCGGGCGCGCCCTCGGGGAAGAAGCGCACCACGCGGCCGGGGATGATATCCAATCCGCGCACCGGGCCGAATTCATCGCTCTCGGTGAACAGGAGTTGCAGCCCCAGGCAGATGCCGAGAAACGGCGTTCGGGCGGCCACCGCGGTCTTGACCGCTTCGTCCAGTCCGGATCGGCGCAGGTGTTCCATGGCCATGCCAAAGGCACCGACGCCGGGCAACACGATGCCGTCGGCGGCGATGACGACGTCCGGGTCGCCGGTGACCTCGGCGCGTACCCCGACTTTTTCAAAGCCCTTCACCACGGAGCGAAGATTGCCCATGCCGTAATCAATGACCGCGATCATGCCGATGTTCCTTGTCGATGGCTGCTATCTTCGGTATCATGCCGGTGATTCTGCATGCTGTCAAGTCACGGCATGCGCAGCACCGGCGAGTTGTTCCCCGGGAATCTGACGAACTTCTTTTGTGCATGAGAAGGCGATTCGCCGGTGAGCGGCGAATAGGAGGAGCAGGGTCACGGAGGACGATTGACCACTTTTTCGCCATAAGGAGTCTACGATGTCGACCCTTCGGTCTTTCTTTGGGATGGTGATGCTGCTGGCCACCACAGCATGCGCATGGACGTACCCCACCTATTTTGGGGATACGGGGTTGGTGTTGGTGCCAACGGCGGAGGTCGTGCCTGAGGCCACGTTCGATTTCGCGGCCAGTTACACGACGGTACGCTCCGACGCCGTGGGCGATGCCAAAATGTTCGCCGTCCGTGCGGATTACGGCGTGGCGAAGAATACCGAGTTTTTCGTCTTCTACAGCAACCCCACCGATGATAATTTGAATGCGATTGATGGTTTTGGGGGCGGGGTGAAGTTGAACCTGGTCGCTGAGGACCGGTATTCGGTCATCCCGAGCATCGGTATCGGTGTGCGTGCTATCGAACTGAAGCGTCTGGCCAACCTGAACATGGTGGAAACGTATGCCGTGACGTCCAAGACCATATTTGGTCGCGGCGATATGGTTGAAGAGGGGTTCGCCTTCCGATTGCATGGCGGTGCGACGTTCACGAACTGGTCAGGTGATGCTTCCGCCAGTTTCATCAAGCCGTTTGGCGGGGTCAGCTATGAAAACGTCAATGGGAACGCATTCGCTATCGACTTCATGCCTGCACAGAAAAAGAATGGCATGACCTATCGCGAGAACGCGCTGTCCGGTGTGCTGCGGCGCCAGCTCTCCCCGGGGTTTTCCCTGGAAGCCGGCGTCACCCATCCGTTCGGTATGGGAGATAATGGCGCGTTTTACATGGGGTTGATTTATCACTACTTCCCCATTAGTCTCAGTCGGTATTGAACCATCGCGACATGTTGCATTTCGTCGCCCCGGAGGACTCCCCGGGGCGACGTCGTTTCGCCAGCCGCAATAGGATCTTTTTCTCAACGGGCAACGGGCGGTGCTTGCCGATGCGGCGGCAGCAGGGTAGAATGGAGCGGATAACCCATGACGCTCACACCCGACATTATTTCACCATGCCCCCGCGTCATTTCCGAGATGTGGGAAGATCGGATGCTCGCGCCGCAAGCCGTG
>JAGUZN010000150.1 GCA_020060775.1 Armatimonadota bacterium | reverse complement strand
GCGACGCCAGCACGAAAACAGACGACCGCACCGCCCCCCGCCCCGGCGGCGGCCAATCCGGAAGCGCAGATTCCCTGGCCTCCGTCGTCGGAGGCTGCCGTCAACACGGATTCTCCAGAGCCGCCGAAACGTTCGTTGCTCGCACAGATTCTGCTGACGATCGTCAATCTGATCCTGGTGCTGGGGGTGGCGTACCTGGTAATGCTCGGTTTGAAAAAGTATCAGCAGGGCACGCTGCGCTTGCGCCTGCCGGGCATGGCCGCCGCGCCGCGTCCCTCGCGCCATTTGCAGGTCGTCGAGAGCATATCGCTGGGCCCGCAGCGCAGCCTGTTCATCGTCACCGTGGGACGCCGCGCATACCTGATCGGGGCGACCGGCCAACAATTAACCGTGCTGGACGCCATGTCGGCGGATGACGTGGGCATCCCTGAGGAGTCGGCAGCGGAGACTGCTTCGCCGGCTGCGTTCGTGCAGACGCTGACGCGTCTACTCACCACGCCTTCCGCACCGGCGCCATCCTCGTCACCCGCACAGGCTGAGACGCATATCGAAGAGGTGGACATGACTGCCGGGGAGGCGGGAAGCCCGCGGTCTACGCCCCTCTTCGAACATCTTGCGCACCGTAAGACGGAGGACTCACGATGAAACGCATTGTGCTGCTCATCGTGGCTGTTTTGCTCGTGTGTCTCGCCGGACAGGCCCTCGCCCAGGCGCCGGTAACGGTGCCGCGCATTGACCTGAGCATCGGGCAGTCGAAAACGCCGGAAGATGTCAGCGCCAGCCTGCAGATCATCTTCGTGCTGACCGTGCTCAGCCTGGCGCCCTCCATCATCATGCTGCTCACCGGGTTCGCGCGCATCGTCATCGTGCTGGGGTTCACGCGCAGCGCGCTGGGCACGCAGCAGATTCCGCCGAACAGCATCCTGCTCGGGCTCGCGCTGTTTCTCACGGCGTTCACCATGGCGCCGGTGTGGCAGGAAGTGAACACGCAGGCGCTGCAGCCGTATCTGGCGCACCAGATCAGTTATGAAACCGCACTGGAGCGCGCAACATTGCCGGTGCGCGCGTTCATGTTCAAGCAGACGCGCGAGGCGGATCTCGAACTGTTCGTGAGTATGGCGCGCATGCCGCGCCCCAATACCCGCGCCGACATCCCGACCTATGTGTTGGTGCCGGCGTTCATCATCAGTGAGTTGAAAACCGCTTTCACCATGGGGTTCCTCATCTTTATTCCGTTCGTGGTGATCGATCTGGTGGTCGCCACGGTGCTAATGTCGATGGGCATGATGATGATGCCGCCGGTGCTCATTTCGCTGCCCTGTAAGATTATGCTATTCGTCCTGATCAACGGCTGGTCGCTGATTGCCCACAGCCTGGTCACCAGTTTCCACTGAGGCGGAGTCGCGCATGACAGAGATGATGGTGTTGGAAATCATCAAACAGGCGATGATCGTCGGCCTGCAGGTCGCCGGTCCGTTGTTGTTGGTGAGCCTGGTGGTCGGGACGGTGCTGGGCATCATGATGGCGGCGACCCAGGTGCAGGAATTCACGTTAACCTTTGTGCCGAAAATCCTGGGCATGGGACTGGTGCTATTGCTCGCCGGTCCCTTCATGTTGCACACCCTGATGGCATTTGCCCGATTTGTGTTCGCCCGTCTGTCGCAGGCGGCGCCCTGGTGATCCTCAGAAGCGGTATGGAAAGTGGCTGTTCACGGATCGCGCCGGAGATTATTACGCCAGGGCGTGCCGGGACGACGAGGCACTATCCAGGATCGATAGGGTGAGGAGACCGGGCATGTCCTGGCGCAGAAAGATCAAACGAGACCGGACAGAGACGTTGCGTACAGCTTCTAAGGACTGCCGATGACGCTATTTCAGTTGACTGCCGGACAGATCGAGACACTGCTGCTGATCTTCGTGCGCATTGTGGCCATCTTTCTCGTCGCGCCGGTGTTCAGCAGTTATCGCATTCCGCTGTTGCTGAAAGGCGGGTTGTGCCTGTTGATGGCATTTCTGCTGCGGCCATTGATTCCCGGGGCGGAAGCGCCCAGCGCGTCGTTCTGGGTGTTCACCCTGCTGGCCGCGAAGGAAGTGATCATCGGACTGGTGATCGGATACGTGGCGAACCTGCTGTTCATTGCCGTGCAGATGGCGGGGGAGATGCAGGATACGCAAGCGGGCTTTGGCCTGGCCGGAGTGGTTGACCCGAATATGTCGCAGCAGAGTGCGATTTTCGGTCAATTTCAGATGATCTTGATCTGGCTCATCTTTCTCGTCGTCAATGGCCATCATCTGGTGCTGGTGGCGGTGGCGGACAGTTTTCACGCCTTGCCGCCGGGGATGTTCACGTTGAGCTCGGAGTTGGCGCCGGAGATGTTTGGGCTGGCGACGCGTCTGCTGGTCATCGCGCTGCGCCTCGCCGCACCGATCATCGCCGCGATGCTGCTGGCCGATATTGCGCTGGGTCTGATGCAAAAGACGTCACCGCAGTTCAATTTATTCGCGGTGGGGTTTCCGGCGAAAATCGCGTTATCCATCGTCGTGATGATCATTACGATGCCCTACACCATCGGGTTGCAGCGCAATCTCGTGCCGTTCATGGAGGACATCGTGTATCAGTTGTTTGCCTTTGCGCGTTAGCGCCGACCATGTGCCGGCGGCAGGCAGGACCATCGGGTGAGGAGCCGTGGCCAACGAGGAGAGAACCGAGCAAGCGACACCCCGACGTCGCCAGGACCTCCGTGAGAAGGGGCAGGTCTCGAAGAGCATCGAGGTCTGCGCCACGGTGGGCCTGTTGGGGAGCCTGCTCGCCTTGAAAAGCTTCGGCGCCGGCATGGTGGAGCGGATGATGGCGATCAGCCGGGATCACATCGCGCGAGCGGCGACCTTTAATATGACAGTGCCCACAATGCAGCAGGAGTTTCTCACCGTGACCCTCGCAGTGTTTTCGATGCTGACGCCCTTCCTGCTGGTGGTCATGGTGGTGGGGCTGGCGAGCAATTTGCTGCAGGTGGGCTTTATCTTTTCGACGAGAAGCCTGCAGCCCGACTTCGCGCGGTTGAACCCGCTCGAGGGGCTGAAGCGCATGTTCTCGCAGCGCGCCGCCGTCGACTTTCTCAAATCTTCAATGAAGGCGCTGCTGATCGCTTATATCGTGTACGCGTATTTCAAGGATAATGCCGTTGAGATCATTCGGTTGATTCAGGATGACGGCATGGTGCTCGGGCCGCATATTGCCCGCCTGTGCTGGGGGCTGTTCATCAAGGCTACCACGGTAATGGTGGTGATTGCCGGGTTGGATTACATGTATCAGCGCTGGCATTACGAGAAGTCGATCCGCATGACGAAGCAGGAGGCGAAAGAAGAGTACAAGCGCGGCGAGGGTGATCCGCTGATTAAATCGCGCATCCGGCAGCGGGCGCGCGAGATCGCCCGCCAGCGCATGATGTCCAGCGTGCCCGGAGCGACGCTGGTGGTGACCAACCCGACGCACTACGCCGTGGCACTGCGCTATGAACCGGGGGAGATGACGGCGCCGGTGGTGGTGGCGAAAGGGCAGCGCTTGATCGCACAGCGCATCAAGGCCATCGCGCGGGAGCATGGCGTGCCGCTGGTGGAGAACAAGCCGCTGGCGCGCGCGCTGTTCGAAGCCTGCGATATCGGCAGCGCCATTCCCAGCGAGTTGTACCAGGCAGTAGCCGAAGTCATCGCGTTCGTCTTCCGCAAGTCGGGCAGGGGGGTGAGGTAATGTCATGTTAGCGGAACCGCGAGGGATGCAACGACTCGAAGCGATGCTGCAGAAGACCAGCGATCTGCAGGCGCCGATCATGTTTCTGGTCATCTTTGGCATGCTCATCGTGCCGATGCCCAGCTTCCTGCTCGACTTTTTCCTGGTGGGAAATATTGGGCTGAGCCTGGTCATCCTGCTGCGCACCACCGCCATCACGCAATCACTCGAGTTCTCCATCTTCCCCTCGCTCCTGCTGTTGACCACACTGCTGCGGTTGGCGTTGAACATCTCCGCCACACGCCTGATTTTGAGCACGGGCGATGAGTATGGCGCGGGGCAGGTGATCCACGCCTTCGGCACCTACGTCATCGGGGCGAACCCGGTGGTGGGCATCATCATCTTCATCATTCTCATTGTCATTCAGTTCGTCGTCATCACGGCGGGCGCCGGCCGCGTGGCGGAGGTCGCCGCGCGCTTCACGCTGGATGCCATGCCGGGCAAGCAGATGGCCATCGACGCTGATTTGAACGCCGGGTTGATCGATGAAGTTGAAGCGCGCAAGCGGCGCAGCGACATCAGCCGCGAAGCGGATTTCTTCGGGGCGATGGACGGGGCGAGCAAGTTTGTGCGCGGCGACGCCATCGCCGCCATCATTATGATCATCGTGAACGTCCTGGGCGGGTTCGCGGTGGGTGTGTACTTCCACAATCTGACGCTCATCGAATCGCTGTCGCAGTACACGATGAAGACGGTGGGCGAAGGGATCGTGACACAAATTCCGGCGCTGATCATGTCGATCGCCACCGGCCTCATCGTCACCCGTGCGGCCTCACAGTCACAGCTCGGTGTTGATTTGGCGGTGCAGGTGCTCGGCAATCCACGCACACTGGCGATTGTGGCCACCATCATCGGGCTGTTTATCCTGGTGCCGGGCCTGCCGAAGGCGCCGTTCATCATCGGCGCCGGTATTTTCGCGGGTTTGGCGGTGTACCAGTGGCGCGGCGGTTCGCTCACGCTGAAAGAGCCGGCCGCCGAGGAAGCAACCGAGGCACAGCCGCGCCCGAGCACCACGGAAGAAATGATGGAGTTGCTTTCCATCGATCCGATCGAGGTGGAGATCGGCTATGGCCTGATCTATCTGGCCGACCCGGGGCAGGGCGGGGATATGCTGGAGCGCATCACCACCCTGCGCAAGCAGATTGCCACCGACCTCGGGTTTGTGGTGCCCCCGGTGCGCGTGCGCGACAACATCCAGTTGAAGAGCAACAGCTACCGCATCAAACTGTGGGATGTCGAAGTGGCGCAGGGGGAGATGGTGCCGCGGCATATGTTGGCGATCAATCCCGCGAATACCGAGGCCACGCTGCCGGGCAGCATCCCGACCACGGAGCCGGCGTTTGGCCTGCCCGCACTGTGGATTGCCGATGCGCAGAAGCTGGATGCGGAAATGGCCGGCTTCACCGTCGTCGACCCCACCACCGTGCTGATCACCCACCTCAGCGAAGTGATCAAGAACCACGGGAATGAAGTGCTGTCGCGCCAGGATGTGCAGCGTTTGCTCGACCGGTTGCGCCATGCCGCGCCGGCGCTGGTCGATGATGTGGTGCCCAAGCTCCTCTCGCTTTCCGAAGTGCACCGCGTGATGCAGAACTTGCTGCGCGAGCGCGTGCCGATCCGCGACCTCAACCGCATCCTGTCGACGTTGAGCGATTACGCGTCGATCACGCGGGATATTGATCAACTCACAGAATACGTGCGGCAAAGCCTGGGGCGCACGATCAGCCACCAGTATCGCAATGCGGACAATCTGATCGAGGTGTTCACGCTGGACCCGGCGCTGGAAGAGATGATGATCGAACGGTTGCGCCCAACGCAATTCGGCACACAGGTCGTGATGGAGCCCGACCTGGCGCAGATTGTGCTGATGCGCATCCGGGCGCAGGCGGAGCGGGCGTTGTCGATGGGTAATCAACCGATCGTACTCTGCTCGTCACAGCTACGTCCCTATCTCAGACGCCTCGTTGAGAAGTACATGCCCAACCTTACCGTCCTCTCGCACACCGAGATTGCCCCGGGCATCAAGATTAAATCAAGCGGTATGGTGAGTATGCAAAGCGCGTAAAGCCCGGTACAAAAGAGGGAAAATATGGAATACGGTCAAATAAGAGTAGCAGTCTGCCCTGTGTGTTCAGGCGCCGTGCCCTGATGTGACCGCCGGACCATCATGCGTACCATACCGTCGACGTGCATGGCTGTCGTGTTCCTTCCGATGAATCATTTCGTTCTTCATGACCGAGGAGTGTATGGAACTCCGCAAATTTTATGCCTCGAATATGCGGGAAGCGATGGATCTCGTGCGGCGTGAGCTCGGAGAAGAGGCGATCATCCTGAATGCCAAATCCGTACGGGATGCCGGGGCGCCAGGGCAACAGCCGCTGGAACGTGTGGAAGTCTGGGCGCATTTACCGGAACTGACCGAACCAATTCCCGAGACGACGATGCCGGAACGGCCGGCCCCGCCCCAGGCAACGACCGTCGCCCCCGTGCCGGCCGGTGAAGCTGCTGCTCCCGTTGAGCCGGGTCCCGCTGTGACGATGCCCCCCGCGGCGGCTGATGGGTTTGCCGAGCAGATTCAGGCGTTGCATGGACAGCTCGATTCGGTGCATGTGGCCTTACAACAACTCGCAGGCAATATGAATTGGCTGGGCGCCGGCTCGCTTGACGGCGAACTGGCACAGTGCATTGCCGATACGCTTGCCCAGCGCTTGCCGGTCTCTGGCGGCGTCCAGTTGCCTGCCACGACGGCATCGCCCCGCGTGGTGGCGCTCGTTGGACCAACCGGGGTGGGCAAAACCACGGTGGCGATGAAACTGGCCTGGCATTACACCGTACACGACCCTCGCCAACCGGGCATCGTCACGCTCGACACCCAGCATATCGGCGCGATCGATAAGCTGCGTCGATTTTGCCAGTACCTGGATGTACCGCTCGAAGTCGTGTACGAGCAGACTGATGTGCAGGCGGCGCTCACACGTCTGCAGGGACGGGAAATCGTGTTGCTGGATACTCCGGGCACGAGTCCGCGGAATCCAGAACGGCTCGCCTGGCTGGCGGCCATGCTGGCGCAGGCTGATCCGGCCGAGGTGCACCTGGTAGTGAACAGCGGCATCAGCCCGACGATGCTGGGGGATGTGGTGCAACATTTCACCCCGGTGCATCCTGACCAACTGTTGGTGACGAAACTGGACGAAGCGCCGTCGCTGGTAGATCTCTTCCCGACAGTGCTGCACAGCGGGTTGGCCATGAGTTACCTGAGCGCAGGACAACTCGCATCAGCGGACCTGGATGTGGCGACGTACGAGCGCCTGGCGCAATGCCTGGGGAAGCAGTAAAAGGTAATGATTGGACTGCGGCGAATTTTCTTTCAGATAGGATTGTTGGCCGGCCTGCTGGCATTCGGCCTGACGATCTGGCTTTCGCTCGGTCGCGGCAATCTCGATTTTCTGCAAGCGAGTTACCGTGCGGTCATCGCGGGTATCGTCGTCCTGGTGTTGACATTACTCCTTTTCACTGTGGTCAAGCGCATGGCGGGACCCAGGTAATCCGCATTCATTGATGCATTTTTTATCTTCCGAGCGGTGAATGTCCGAGAAAGGGATGTTCTGGTGCAGTATGTTACGAAAGATCGAGGGACATCTATAACGGACTTATGGTCAGCGTATCGCGACACTCCTGATCCCGAACTCCGTCGTCGATTGATCGAGCAGTATGCGCCGTTGGCGAAATACGTGGTTGATCGGTTGCACTTGCAACCTTCCGGCGGAATCAGTTATGATGACTTAATCGGCCAGGCCATCGTTGGCTTGATTGAAGCGATCGACCGGTATGATCCGTCGCGCGGCGTCAAGTTCAATACCTACGCGTATTATCGCATCCGCGGCGCGGTCATGGACATGTTGCGCGGATTGGACTGGATGCCCCGATCCATGCGGGCCAAGGGCAATGAGATCGTGAATACGATTGCACGCCTTGAAGGCGAGTTGGGGCGCGCCCCCACGGATGAGGAAGTCGCCGACGCCATGGGCATCAGTGTAGAACAACTCGATGGAATTGCGCAGGATATCAGCGGCCAGGCGCTACTCTCCTTTGAGGATACGCTCGACGCCGGCGACGGGGAAACGCCGCTGGTCGTGGGCGATATGGTGGCGGATGACTCGGCGGTATCGCCCGAGCATCATGCCGCTGAGCAAGATCAACGGCGCGTGCTGGCAGATATTATCGATGGTTTGCCGGAAAACGAGCGATTGGTCATTTCTCTGTATTACTATGATGGGCTCACGCTCAAGGAAATCGGCAAGGTGCTCGGTGTGACGGAGTCGCGCGTGTGCCAATTGCATTCAAAAGCGGTCATGCGGTTACGAGGTTTAATGAAAGCCGTCTTCCCTGACTAACGCTGGCGGCATGAACATGGATGTCTCCCGGGAGGTTTCGTATGGAAATCCGACGGATGGAGACCGAGTTAATCCCGCCGACGCCGGTCAGCGAGCGGACGGCGCGCGTTGACCCGGATCACCGCCCGCCGGAACGACAATCGGAAAAACACGAACGCCCGGCGGATGAGGAGCCCGCTGATGCCGATGAGAGCCTGGCCATCCCCGTGAGGGTGTACGACCAGGACGGGCATGTTCGGGAGCACGATATCACCCATTCAGAACCACATAACCTGGATCTCTTGGCATAAAGGAGCAGTGGCGTCACCATGAAACTCGAGTCTCCTGAGATAGTCCTGCTGGCAGTGTGCATCATGGGGGTTGTCGGCGCGGTGATTTGGTGGCTGACACAACAACGCACGCCAATGCAGCGAAATGACGTGCCTTCACCCGGGGAGTGCACAGGATATCCGCTCTACCCCGGTTTTCCCGGCAACCCTGAAGCGCTGGCCGAGGCGATGATCCAACTGTCCAAGAGCATTCAGGCCTTGACCCAGCAGGTTGCCGATTTGACGACACGTTTGTCCTATCTCCCCTCGTCCCCACCCAGCGTCACTGTCGCGGAATCGTTTCCAGAATTACCTCAGCCTGCTACCACCGAAGAACAAATTCCCCTCCCCTCCCCCGGACAATCGTTCCTGGCGCCGGCCCTGCGCGGCGAGGTGTACCGACTGGCGGATTTCGGCATGGTGCCCGAGCATATCGCGCGTACGCTGGGCATTTCCTGTGACGAGGTGGAATTGCTGCTGCATTTACGCCAGGTGAAGGTCGGATAAAGTGTAGAAGCCTGGCGGGGTCTTGTGTACGGCTGCCCGTGGACTGCGGGCAGCCGTTGCTGTTGATGCACGTGGAAGATAGTCGCTAGCGCCGGCCATCCATATACCGGGCCGGAGGCACTCCAGGCTGAGCAGGACGATACGCCTGTCGTGCCTGGCGGCTTCGTGAATACTGCAGCAGTTTGCCCTGCAGTTCGGTCGACTGCTGCTCCAGCATCTTTTGGGCGGCCGACTCGGAACGCGCGATGTTGACAAGCCGTTCCGCGACCTGTTCAATGGCTGCGCGCAGTGCGCTTTGCTGCTCGGCACAACCGGCGGTGCGGAGTTGCACAGTGAGTTCTTCGGCCCGCTGGCGCAATTGTGCGATGTCGACCGTCTCCAGCGCATCGAGCAGTCGCTGCTTTTTGTGCAAGATGTCATCCCACGGCTCAGCGGGCGTCAGCTCGAGTTGCGCCGTGCTCAACGCGGCCAGGGCAGCGAGCACGCGTGAGCAATCGCCCAGTTCCCGTATCAACATTGCCACCGCCTGTTGTAGTGGTGCGCGGTCGAGTTGCGTCATACCACGTGATTCCCCGCCGGCTGCACCGTCTCCTGGCGAGTGCGCAGTTCTGCCTCGGCCCAGGCCTCGCGCAGGTTCTTCAGCAGGCGCGTCACCTCATCCAGGGCGGCGGAATCGTCATGCACATTGGCATGGGTGAGACGGTCATAGACATAGTGATAGATACTGTCAAGCCGAGAGGTCAGCTCGGGGAAGGCATTGTGATCGAGCGAACTCAACAGTTCGATAATGAGCGCCTGTGCCTTGGTGATGGCCTGGTTCTGCAATTCCAGATTACCCTCGGCCATCGCGCGCTTGCCTTCGCCGCAGAATCGCAGCAGGCCATCGTAGACCAACACCAGCAGTTGCCCACGCCCCACGGTGGTGATTTGCTGGGTCTGATAATAAGTGTTCGGATGTAAGGCTGCCATTGCGCACGCTCCCATTATCTCGTGTCGAATCATGCGGGTTTACGACGATGTCGAGGAAGAAGTTCCGAACTGGGCGATCAGCCCCGAGAGCTGTGACGCCTGGGATTGCAGGCGGCCCATGGTGACTTCCATCGCATTGAACTGTGCGCGCATGCGCGCGATCTCCCGCGCCACCGACTCCTCAACGCGTTGAATATCTTCATCGATGGCGTCGATTTGTTCTTGCAAGCTTTCGGTCGCGTTCTCCACCAGCCCATCGGTTTCGGTAAAGCTGGTCATCATACTTTCCAACGTGGAGCCGATGGCCCGAGTGAAGACGACCGTGCCGTAATCGCCGGGGGCGGTGGCGGTGATGCGTATTTTCAGCCCTTCGGCATCCCCCGTCGTGCTGGTCAGCAGTTGGCCATCACCACTGGCGCTTTCACCGTTGATGGTGCCGAGGACATTGAGTCCGATGAGCCCGGCGTTGCCGGTGCCGGGCAACATCTCGGAGCGCTGCGAAGTGCCGATGCCGGTGCTGGTCGCGCCGGCCGCCACGTCAGAGGAGACCACAATGCTGTAGTCGGGTCCGTACTCCGTGTGTTTCAGGCTCAAGTAATTACCCGTGCCGCTGCCGGTGGCATCAGTGAGGCTGGCCACCACATTCGTCACGCTGGCTTTGGCATTGATGGCCTCCACCACCTGGGCGCGCGTCATCCCCATGGTCAGGGCAATCGTCTCGTCATTGATGGTCAGGGTTTCATCCTGCCCCAGCGTCTCGGGCAGTCCCACGCCGGACGTGTCAAAGATGAGCTGTGCCTGCCGCGCCGCCTGCGTGATGTTCACGGCGTAGCCCGTGGCATCGCTGGCTGCGGTATCGGTGGTCGAGGCGATGTAGGAGACGGCACTGTGCGTGGCCGTGCCTGAATTTTCAAACAGTTTGAAGACACCGTCCAGGTTGTCCGCCAACGCCGCATCGAGTTCAGCAGTATCAATGGTGAGCTTGCCGCCGGTGCCGGTGGACAGGCCGATGTGGATGGCGCTGGTAATCGAGCCGGTGAGGTTGGACACCGGGTTCATCAACGCCGAATACATATCGCTGATGACCTGCTGCAGGCGTGATTCGCCGAACAGCGCGCCGGTGGCATTCGTCTCCTCATTATAGCTGAACTGCTGCGCCACAAAATCGATATAATTGTTGTACTGGGTGACGAATTCCTGGATGGCTGATTTGATGCCATCTGTACTGGAGGTCACCGTGACCGTCGCCGTGTTGCCCAGGGCATCATCCGTCAGGTTGATGGTGACGCCGGGGATGACATCGGTGAGCGTCTTCCCGGTGCGCGTGACGGTAAAGGCGTTCGCCCCCGTGCCGAAGGTCAGTTGTGTATCGCTCGCTGCCACCAACGTGGCCATGGTGGGGGCGGTGCCGCCGGTCAACGTACTGGCGATGGTCATCTCACCGGCAGTGCCCTCTTCCTGCGCGGTCAACACCAGTCGATATTTCGGCGTGGCGGCGCCGTCAGAGACGATGAAAGCCTTGGCGGCCGCTTCGCTGTCGTTGATGGCGTCGCGCAGCTCGGTCAACGTCATCCCGCTAGCATCGATGGTCGTCGTCTCGTCGCCGACGGTAATGCTGAAGTCGCCGGACCCAACGCTGGTGACATCCTCGTCGTTAAACTCCTGGCTGGTGAGCTGGTGGTAGGTGGCGAGGCTGTTGACGGTGAAGGTGTAGTTGCCCGCCACCGCGCTGGAATTGGCGGACACCGCAACGGTGCTCGTACTGCTGCTGGCGGAAATAGTCATCTGGCTGCGCAAATCGGCGAGAGCAGCGGCGCGCTCTTTGATGGCCAGCAGGCGCGTGTTGGCGGTGTTCCAGGCCTGTGATCGCGAGAGCAGCTGCGTCTGGCGCTGCTTCATGCGCGTGATCGGGGCGCGGGCGATTTGTTCCAGGCTCGCGAGGATGGAGTCGGTCTGCAATCCCGATGCCAGTCCCCCAATGCTCATGAGTCCACTCATGATGTCCCTCCCGGTTTCCGGCAGGCCGTGCGGCATGCCTTCGCCTGCATTTACCCGCGCGTATCCACCATGTTGTCGACGGACTGGAGGATGTGCAGCAACAGCCCACGGATGCCTTCCGCCGGGATCTGGCGCACAATATCCCCGGTGTCCTCGCGACGCAAGGTGATAATGATCTGGCGCAACTGCTGATCGTACTGGAAGCTGGCTTCCAGATCGGCATGCTGCACGAAGACGGATTGGCTCGGTGCTTCAGGCGCCTGCTCCACCGGGAGTGGGCGGCTGCCTGCGAGTTGTAGAGCGGTTCCGGTGCCTGCCCCCCCATCATCGACATGCGATGCGGGGAAGACAGGTGCGGCCACCTTTGCGAATGTAATGCCGCTCATGGTTTCCTCCTTGACTGCCGGACTGCGGATGCCTGTCCCGCTCACTGCGGCATCGGTCCGGCAGGGTTACGCGGGGAGCGGACTCCCCGCGTAACGCGGTATAACGAGCGTCCCCCCTGCCCATCGTTGACCAGGGGAGACACTCACGTGCATGACTACCGCAGCATCTGGAGGATGCTCTGCGGCGCCTGGTTGGCCTGGGCCATCATGGCCTGACCGGCCTGCATCAGGATCTGGGAACGGGTGAAGTTCACCATTTCCGAGGCCATGTCGGTGTCGCGGATGACGGACTCGGATGCCGACAGGTTCTCGCGGGAAACCGCGAGGCTCGCCAGGTTACTTTCCAGGTTGTTCTTCTGGAAGGCGCCCAGGTTGACGCGGAGACCGTTGACATAGCTGAGGGCATCGTCGACGCGCGCGATCAGCGCATCGAAGGCCGTGGTGGTGGCGGCGGCTTCCACATCGTAGCCTGAGCCACCGGCGCTGCCGGCATCGCTGACGCCGGGCACGCCGAACTGCGTGCCTTCAGCGGCCACGCTGTTTTCCGACACCACTTTCAGGCTGGAGGAAGTGGAGTACTCGCCCTGGTTGGCGAAGACATCCTTCAGGCGAATGCCGATCTTGCCGCCATCATTGTAGGCTTCCATCACGTCATCGAGCTTGTCGACCGTGGAGTCCACCGAGGTGGTGTAGGCCTCGGCCGCCAGCGCGGTATTGATGGCGGTCACCATCTCATCGGCGGTGTCGGCGGCAGCATACGCCACGCTCAGGTCGGCGGTGGTGGTGGTGCCATCCGGATGCGTCCAAGTGATGGAGATCGCATCGGTGCCGCCGGTGGTGCCGTCCCACGCCGTGCCGGAAAGGGCGGTGGCGAGTGACGCCGTACCCGCGCCGGCCAGGATGGTGTCGGTGCGCATGTCGGCGGTGAGCGTCAACGACTCGAAGGTGCCCATGGTGCTGAGGTCAAAGGTGACCTGCTGGGCTTCATTGGCGCCGATCTGGAAGATCTTCCCATCGATGGAGTCGGTGCCGGCGGTGCCGCCCAGCAACTTCATGCCGGCGAACTCGGTCTGCTCGGCAATGCGGTCGATGGAGTCAATCGCCTGATTGATCTGCGCCTGGTCGGCGGCCTTGGCCGAGGAGTTGTCGTTC
>JAGUZN010000098.1 GCA_020060775.1 Armatimonadota bacterium | reverse complement strand
GGCGGTGGGGGCCACGCGCGCCGTCAGCCAGCTGGCGAAGCCGGCGCCGGCGGCCGCCAACAACGGCAATATCGTCCAGCCCCACAGCGGATAGCCGTGCAGCCACTGCAGCAGAGATGTACGCCCCGTCTCGACAAAGTGTAGCGCGTGTTGGAACAGCACCGCCACGGTGCCCGCACCCAGCCCGACCAGCACGGCGCGGGCAAATTGCAGCCGACGGTGGGCATGCCATATGCTGCGATGATCATCACGCCGGCGGCGTTGCAGGTTAGCCGGGGTCTGCTCGGGGCGGGAGGAGACATCGGCTGGTTGTGGATTCACGGTCGGTTGCGTGTCCATACTGCCTATAGTATGGCACAGTTCGGCGATCGGATCAAAGCGGGGAGACGGAAGTTTGCGCAAAATTTCGTTTTCGAAGAAGGAAGCGGTCGTACATCAAAAGAATAATATCTGTTACTTCAGATTTACACGGAGGTTAAACTATGGCACGCTACTGGACCCTGTTGCTACTTCTCTCTGCTGTCTTTACCTGGATTGCACCCGCCCGCGCCCTGGACATCGTCTGTGAATTTCCTGATATCATCGACTTCCAAGGTGTGCTCGTTGCGCCGGTGACGCCCATTGCCGAGGTGCTCGGTGCCAGCATGACACAAGACGATACCTCGCTAACTGTCAAGTTGGGGAGGAAGAAGTTTTCCTGCTCTGCTGCGTCGACTCGCGCGATGATCAATGGTAAGGTGGTGACGCTTACACGTGAGCCATTGGTGCTGCACGGTGAGTATTACGTGCCGCTGGAGCCTTTGATCCAAGCGTTTAGCGGCAAGATCGAGTGGCAACACGCCGAAGAGTCTGTATCCGTTTTCCTACCTAATCGCGAAGATCCTATCATCAGCATGGTATGGCCGGAGCGTGATGAGCATTTTGTTTTTAATGATGACAGTAGAGAGCTCTTCGTAGTGGGGATCGATGGCTCGGGTTTAAAACGCCTCACTTATCGTTTTGGCTCCCCTCGCATTCCTATTTGCCGAACAGATCAAACCCTACTCGTTTCTGAGCTGTTTGGGTATATTTTGTTGCGTGCTGTCGCTTCTCCCGAGCGGCTGTACCTATCAACGTCGCGTGACGTATTATCATTCCCCGACATGCTGTTCCACCCTACGGACGAAAATATGCTGATTTGCTCAGTTATGGATATGGAGGAAATCGAAGGGGCTCCGCCTATTGAAATAATACGAGTATCATTGACGAGCGGGGAGCATGATGTACTCGCGGCAGGAAGCGAATTGGCCGTGAGTCCCGACGGGAGCACACTGACATATCAGGCCTACCAGAAAGACAGTGATGAGCCTCGTATATATTCCATGAATATCGACGGCACCCAGCAGCGAACGATTACCGTTGGAAGCTTTGGGACATTTAGTCCGGATGGGCGACTCCTGCTCTACCAGAAGTACTATGGAAACGGTGAGGAGTCAAATCGTTGCACCCTGGCTGTCCGCGTGTTACAGGGTGAGGACGCCGGCAAGATATACGAGGACACATCGGAGAGGCCGTTCTATCGCGAGTATGCCGGAAAGCACTGCTTCAGTGATGATGGGCAGATCGTGGTGTATTGTCGCCTTGGGAATGGCATTTGGACGATGCGTTGGGACCGGACAGATTTTCGCCAGATTACACACAGTGCCAGCGACTGGAAACCAAGCATGGCCTCCAAAGGGCAACGTGTGATTTTCCTGCGTCAAGAGAGTGAAGACCGGAACGGACTGTTCAGCGTAGACCTGAATGGCAATGATTTGCAGCGCATCGTACCGGAGCATCTCGCAGTTGATGATTACAGCATCACGCCGGATGGTCTGCATATTTTGTTCACAGCCAAGTACCAGTGAGAGAAGGGTACCCTGACTTCGTGTCGGGTATGCGATGCACGATGGGCGGGGGATCCCCCCGCCCATCGCGCTGTTTAAGTTGTGTAGGAGGATTACGCCTTAATGGTGATGCGGGAGTCGAGAGGCTGTCTTCATCCCAGAGGCCGTGCGGCAGGACGGCGCGACCTATCCCGCGTAGACCGGCACATGCAGGTCTGGTGGCACCAGTGTCCCCTGCGGCTACTGGTGTTAGCCCCCACGGGATACTGTCTCCACTGGCGCGGGAAAATTTACTCTATCGCAAGCCAGCCTTAGCGGTGGTGGTCCCTAGTGCGATACTGCCGGCGGCGTTGCAGGGTAGCCGGGGTCTGCTCGGGGCGGGAGGAGAGATCGGCTGGTTGTGGATTCACGGTCGGTTGCGTGTCCATACTGCCTATAGTATGGCACAGTTCGGCGATCGGATCAAAGCGGGGAGACGGAGAAGAGCATAAGTTCCTTGAAGGGAGAGCAAGCGCCGGTACTCATAATAAAGGATTTATGCTAAACTTACATAATAAGTAATCGGTAAGTAACCACCTTCATCATCCGTGTAGCAATTGCTCGTTGTATTGAAAGGAGAACCCATGATCCGTAAAGCATGTTGTTTCGGCCTTTTGTTAGCGCTGGGATTGTTCCTGCTCGGGTGTGATGAGGAATTCGTGATCCCTCCTGAACCGCCCGTCGTGTTGAACGTGTTGGTGAGTCCGGGTTTGGCCACACTGCAGCCCGGCCAAAAGTGCCAACTGAGCGCTTACGTGTTTGGGAGTGGCCCCATAACCCAAAACGTCACATTTACATCATCGGACGAAAACGTGGGCACGGTGTCAACCAGCGGATTATTTACCGCGAATCAGGTTGGAACTGCTACGGTGACCGTCGCCAGTGTGGATGATCCTACTAAAGTGAGAACGGTGACGTTGGAGGTTATTGCTCCACCCCCGGCCCCACCCCCGCTGACCTTGTCGCCACAGTCTGCAGAGGTGCCGACTGAGGGAGCCGGCAGTGTGACGATAAAATTTTCCGCGTATAACGCAGCAGGCGCGGAGCATCCTGTCACCTGGGCGATCCAGTCAGGCGGTGGCTCGATCGATGCCAATGGAGTGCTCACTTACCTATCGATTGCCGGCCCGATCGTCATCACCGGCACCTGCGCGATTGACCAAGTCACCCAGGCGACTGCGACGGTGACCGTGAAATAACCGGAGCAAAGGCAAGCGAGGAAACGTACAAACGCCGGGCGGGAAATCCCCGCCCGGCGTTATCTGATTGGGTATCGCGACAGGCTTACGCCGTGATGGTGATGCGGGAGTCGATGGCGATGCCGCCGCCGTCGACGGGCTGCACCTTCAACGGGTTGATGTCCATCTCGACGATTTCCGGGAAATCGGTGACGAGTTGCGAGAGGCGCAGGATGGCCTCCACGATGGCCTCCATGTCCACCGGCTTCTCGCCGCGAGCGCCGGCCAGCAGTTTGTAGCTGCGGATCTCGGTGAGCATCTCGCGGGCATGGCGTTCAGTGAGCGGGGCGATGCGGAAGGTGACGTCTTTGAGCACTTCCACGTAAATGCCGCCCAGGCCGAACATGATCATCGGGCCGAATTGCGGATCGCGGCTCATGCCGAGGATGACTTCTTTGCCCTGGGTGACCATCTGCTGGATGGAGACGCCCCAGATGTTGGCTTGCGGCATGCGCGCGGAGATGGACGAAACCATCATCTCATAGGTGTTGCGCACGGCGTCGGCGTCGGCGAGGCCCACTTTCACACCGCCCACGTCGGATTTGTGCAGGATATCTGGCGAGGCGATTTTCATCACCACCGGGAAGCCGATCTCGGTTGCATACGCCACCGCATCATCGGCAGAGGTGCAGAGCTTGGCCTTGGGCAGGGTGAAGCCATAGGCGCGCAGGATATCGGCGCACTCGACCTCGTTGAGATTCACGCGGCCTTCGGCGCGCGTTTTCGCAAAGGCGGCCTCCACCACGGCTTTGTCGACGGTGAAGGTGGTGGGCTGCTGCTGCGGGAGCTGGCGCCAGGCAGCGTAATCGGCCATTGCCTTGAAAGAGGCGACCGCACGCTCGGGGAACGGGTAGTTGGGCACGTCGTTGCTCATCAGGATATCGATGCCCTGCTGCTGCAGCGACCCGCCCATGAAGGAGCAGAGGATGGGTTTGTCGGTATTGCGATTCAGGCGCACGATGGCTTCCGCGGTCTCCGGAATTTCGGTGGAGGTTTGCGGGGTGACGATCGCAATGATGCCATCCACGCCGGGGTCCTGCATCAGCACATCGATGGCGAAATCGTAGATATCCGCCTTGGCATCGCCCAGCACATCCACCGGGTTATGGAAATTCGCGGCGGGGGGCAGTTTGGTGCGCAGCTTTTCGACGGTAGCGGGGTCGAGGTCGGCCAGTTGCATACCCATGCGCTCAACGGCGTCGGTGCAGAGGATGCCGGGTCCGCCGGCATTGGTGACGATGCCGATGCGTTT
>JAGUZN010000306.1 GCA_020060775.1 Armatimonadota bacterium | reverse complement strand
GGTGCAGCGCCGCCAGGTGCAGCGCCGCCAGGTGCAGCGCCGCCTTCTGCCGGTTTGGCACCGGCCGGGACATACAGCTTGTTCCAATCTTCTGCCGTTTCCGGGGGAGATGGCGGGTCCGGTAGTGCGGTGACTTTTCCACTAATGCTGAGCGGATAGGTCTGCGTCATGGGGGTTGGATACGGCTGGGCCGCCGGTGTGAGTGTGAAGCCCTGATCCTTCATGCGATAGTAGTAATTGACGAAGTTCATCAGGCCTTTGATATGTCCTTCAGCGGAGACACTGCCGTCTTTGGCGATGGTCGCGCGGTTGAACCAGGTGTAGCTCGTACTCCCCACCTTAGTCGCGAATTCCCGCATGCTGTCGGCGAGCTTGACATTGTACTCGACGACCGGTTGTCGCGTGAAGAAGGGGATGTATTTGCTATAGGGTTCGGCGCGTTTTTTCCACTCATCAGCCGTGGACTGCTCTTTCAGAATCATCTCTTTCCGCTGGTCGTAGTAGGGTTTATCCTCGACAAACCACTGTTCCTGGGCTTTCATGTGCCCATGCGCCAGGAAGACGAGGCCCGCTTCAACGGCCAGCAGCACAACAAACACGACGATGGTCGCCTGGATGCGCGGGCGCTCATAGACATACTGCGGCAGCAAGTTGAGTTTGATCATTGTTCGTGCACCCTCACACAATCATCTCGCGCAAGCCGAGGCCGATACAGACCGGCAGCGCCGGAGCGATGGCGCGCACATACTCTTCCGGTTGCCGGCATGACTCGATATTGATGCTCTCAAAGGGATCGGCCACCTGCACCTCGATGCCCAGTTCGCGGTGAATGAATTCACTCAGGTAGGGCATGCGGCTGGTGCCTCCGTAGAGGATGATTTTTTCAATAGCGATGTCGGTATCCCGGCTGGAGTAATACTCGAGCGAGCGGCGGATTTCCGTCGCCAGTTCGACCAGGGTGGGCAGCATCGACTCGAACACGCGCCGTTGGAAGACTTCGGTTTGCCCGTCGCTTTCCGGGGTGGCGAGGACGGTCGTGGCTTCCGCGGCATCCTCCATATCGAAGGGGGCGAATGACGATTCGCCCACTGGCGCGGGCGTTTCTTCCGGCGCCTCGTCTTCGCTGGACGCTGCCTGCAGCGGTGTTTGCGACACGCTTCCGGTGGGCGTGCTGGGGGTCGGTGCAGGGAAGAGATCGTCTTGCTCGGTGGGAGGCACGACGATTTTATAGCCCAGCAGTTCCGCAGCGGAGAAGTTGTCGACCGGCTCTTCGGGCGTCTCGTCAGCGGCATCGCCGGCAGGACGCGAGAGCGGCGGCGGCTTTTGTGCGGCGATTTCCGAGCTCAGGTCAAAGACCGGTCCGGCGCCAAGCGCTTCTGCGCTGGCGGCGGAGAAATCGGTGAACGCCGGCGTATCGTCTTCTTCATCTGTGGCCGGGGCGCGCTGCTCGGGTTCGGGCGCCGGGGTGCTGGACTGTGACGGTTTAGTATTGCCCAGAGAGAAGGACATGATATCCGGCTCATCATCGTCAAGGTCCAGGCTGAAGACCGGTCTGTCCGGCTCGTCCTCGCTGAGGCGGAGGACGCCCGAGTCGGGGGCATCGTCATCATCCAGACTGAATGGCGCAGCGGCGGACGGACTCTTGCCGCTGGAGGCGCTGAAATCGGACTCGTCGTCCAGAGAAAAGACTGATCCGGACGGTGTCGTTTGTTCCACCGCCGGCGTCGTCTCCTCGCCCACCCCGGAGAATGCCCCGAAAAAGGAGAAGGGCTGGTCGGATGCTGCTTCTTCGGCGGGGGGGGTGTGGAATCCGACAGCCTCGCCCTCATCAATGGCGGAATCCAGGAAGAATCGGCCATATTCTTTCTTGAGCTCCTCAGCCTCCTCGAACGAGCGCCCGAGTTGGTCGGCGACTGCTTCGGTGAGAGCATCGCCGGCAATGGGCACGGTGCGCGTGAAGGCGAGATCGCCATCAGTGATAATGCTGATATCGGTGCTGCTGGAGCCGATATTGATCAGGGCGGTCGCTTTATCCGGATTGCCCTGGGAGTAATCACGATCGATATCTAACAGGGAGCGCATGGCGGCCAGGATTTCCACATCGAGGGCGATGGGCTGCAGGCCGGCGGCGCCGAGCATTTTCAGGAAGGCATTGATGAGCTCTTCCTGGGCGACCGCGAGCAGCACTTTCATGTTGGATTCGGTTTCGGGCAGGAGGTCAGGGTCGACGACCGGCGCGTAGTCCATGACGACTTCATCGACGGCGAAGGGGATGTGGCGCTCCACTTCGTACTTCATCGATTCGCGCAGTTCTTTGACCGACATCTTGGGGAGGTCGATGGGACGAACGACGACAGACGACTGCCCACGCACGGCGACGATGACTTTGCGCGTGCGGATTTTGCTCACGTGCAGCAGTTCGCGTACCGCTCGTCCGAGACCGACCGGATCGAGGATATGACTGCTGTCCATTACTCCGGGAGGCGTGGGGCGCGCCGCCACATTTAACAGCCAGATGGCTCCCCTGGTCAGCCGCAGTTCGGCGACTTTGATGAACCGGGAGCCGACATCGAGGGCCAGTACGGTATGGTCCTTGAGTCTTGTCGCTTGCCGTGACGCCATGTATGCTTCCCTTTGAGGGGCACAATGCGAAATGCGCACGCATGTTCATCTTGTGCCTATACCAGTTAGTATACCATAGGGGGAGGGGTCCGACAACTCCTTGCCCAGCCGGTCCGCCTTTGCGGCAACAGACTCAGTCGTCGCGCCAAGCGCGGGTCCGTCTAATCCGTCCGTTGCCTGGCACGGCCGTGCGTCCGTGGGCAGGCAAGCCTGGCGCAGCGGCACAGGCGGCAACTGGCAGGTTCTGTTCCATGTTAGCACGTTCGCCCCAGCGTCGTTGTCGACTGTCACGACCACGCGCTTCTCAGCGCTGTGCGGCGTGTGCCGACTCAGACAGGCTGCCGCATTTGTGCGGCCTTCGCGCGGGTGCTCCTGCATCCGATGTCTATATTCTCCATCGGAGCGCACTTCTCCTGTTCGGCTTCCCGATGTATGGGTGAAGAAAATTTAATCAGGGGCGTGGGGAAGATGCACCTGGTGAATTGTTCCTACAATAACCATGCCTCCTGTGCCTTCGTCAGCTTCATCATGTGGCGATGCTGGCCATGTAATGGGGGGCTGGCACAATCTGTACGGTCTTATCCGTCAATACGGTTACGGGAGAGCGGCCGTCCCTCGCCGCCACCATGAGAATCGTCGACGTCGTGTCGGCGCGGCGGCCAGAGACGGCCGCCCTCCATCGGCATCGTCACACATGGTGCATGCACCCGTCGTGGGGTCGTGGGGGGGGGGCAGCAGGGGCCCTGCGGGGGAACGGCGAAGGAAGTGGATGCTATGTTTAAAGGCTTTTTCAATCGTGTGCGCGAGGCCTTCCGGCGGAGCGAGATCACCGAGGATTTGTACGAAGCATTGGAAGAATCGCTCATCTTGTCGGATGTGAGTGTGGAAACGGCGACGCTCCTGGTCGACCGGCTGCGCGAGCGGGTGCGCCGGGAGGGCATCAAAGATGTCGAAGCGGCGTATGATGTGTTGCAACACCTGGTGGCCGAACTGCTGGCCGAGCACGTGCGCCCGCTGCCGCCGCCCACCCGCCCGCCGGTGGTGGTGGTGGTGGTGGGCGTCAACGGGGTCGGGAAGACGACAACCATCGCCAAACTGGCCGCCCTGCTGAAACGGCAGCGACACTCGGTGGTGATGGTGGCGGCCGACACCTTCCGCGCCGCAGCCATTGAACAGTTGGAGCTTTGGGGACAGCGCATCGGTGTGGATGTCGTGCGCCATCAGATGGGCGCTGATCCGGCAGCGGTGGTCTTTGACGCCATCCAATCGGCCTGCGCTCGCAAGGTCGACTACGTCATTATTGATACGGCCGGACGCCTGCACACCAAACACAATTTAATGGAGGAATTGCGGAAGATCGACCGGGTGGCGCAGCGTGCCCTGGGCCATACGGTGGATGAGACGCTGCTAGTACTGGATGCGACGACCGGGCAGAACGCGCTGGTGCAGGCGCGGGAATTCGCGCAGGCGGTGAACCTGACCGGGTTGGTGCTCACCAAACTGGATGGGACGGCGAAGGGGGGCAATGTATTATCCATCGCGGCCGAGATCCCTATTTCAATCCGCTATGTGGGCACGGGTGAGCGGCCCGAGGACTTCGCGCCGTTTGACCCGCAGCGTTTCGCGCGCGAATTGCTGCCCTCGCCGGAAGCGTAGCGATCACTCCTGCAGGACGCCGCGGGCGGCCGCCGCGTCGGCCACGGGCGCCCATTGTTGTTTAGGAGCTTTCAAAGTCTCTGTTCAGTCTCGCTTGATCTGTTCGCGGCTGCTGGTCCTACTAGGTCTCATCACCCTATCGGCCCTGGATAGCGCCTCCGAGCCCCAAGACCATCAGTCACGAAAATCTACGGCGCTTCCGCGAGCAGATCCTGTGAAAACAGCTTCTCAGAGAACACCTCGGCCGTGAAGGTGAAGAGGGATGCGCCCCACTGCCAGGCATCCGTCGGCAGTCCGGCTTTGCGGCAGAGATGCGCCAGGAACTCGTCGCGGCTCCATCCCCATTCCACGGGCACTTGCGGCAGCAACAGGCCACGGGCGTGCCCTTTTTCGATGACCAGGCCATGGCGTCCCACCTCCACCGCCTCCGGCGTGGCCGGCGACAGCGGGGAGAGCACGGAAATTTCGATGTTAATATCCGGCAACTCCGTCGGCGTCACGGGGGGGAAGCGGGGATCGTGCAGGGCGGCGGAGACCGCGCTGCGAATGATGGTGTCCTGCAGGGGGTAGTGCGGTTCGGGATATCCGATGCACCCGCGAAGCTGCCCCGCCCGCGTGAGGGTTACAAAGGCGCCGCGCTCTTCATTGAAGGCCTGGTCGACGACTTCCAGGGTGAGCAGGTGTTGTTCCGTCACGACCAGCACGATGGCCTGGCGCGCCACGCGCAAGAGTGCCTGCTGTTGTTCGTGAGTGAACATGGACGTCACCTCCTGAGAACTGTTTTCCACGTCTCGATTCGGTCTCGCTCGATCTTTTCGCGGCGGTCCGTGCCGGGCCTCCCCATCCTATCGGTCCCGGAGAGCACATCATTGTCCCGTCACGGGCAGCCACGCAAATCTACGGCGCGCTCCGCGAACAGATCCTTTCACAACATTTCTGAGCACCTATTGCCGCTGGCGGTGAAGAACGCTGCCGACGATTGTCCGCTCCACCGCGCTCTGTTGCGTTATTATACCGCGAAACGCGCGAAACATGCCCGGGCGCCTTCCTTGCGCTCGTTACTCCACACGTTCACTCAATAGGTCGCGCACGTACGCCAGATCATGGAGAAACGCGTCGAGCAGCAGGGGATGGCGCTGGGCCGCCGCGGGGTGAAAGAGCGGAACATAGCGGATGCCGTGGTCCTCCAGCGGGATGCCGTGTGCCGCACTCATCTGCAGGGTCGGATCGATGAGCGCATGCAGGGCGAAGCGCCCCAGCGTGCAGACGATCTGCGGGCGAATCACGCGCACTTGCTCGTGCAGCCAGGGCCGGCAGGCATCCATTTCTTCCGGCGGCGGATCGTCACTCTGCGGCGGGCGGCAGCGAATGATGTGGGCGATGAAGACATCGGCGCGCCGAAGGCCGACTGCAGCAAGCTGTTGATGAAACAGGTCGCTGACAGCGTCCTGGGGTGGGCCGGGATGCTCGCCGATGAACATGAGGTGGGCGCGAGGACTGCCTCCGCCGGGGATGAGATGTGTGCGTTGCAGCGACAGTTCACACTGCCGGCACGCGCAGTGCCGCGCCGCGAGGGTTTCCCGTTCGGCGTCTATAATCAGCCGCTCCACCTCCGCGTTGCTCGAGGCTAGTCGCACGTCATCCATGCCGTGCACCTCCATCAGTGAGTTTCATTGCGGGCACGGTTCTTCTGCCCGTGCGATGCACACTACTGACCCTGTTCCCGCACGGCAACCAAATCAATCGCCGAGACACGGCAGCCGTGTCTCGGC
>JAGUZN010000416.1 GCA_020060775.1 Armatimonadota bacterium | reverse complement strand
TCGTCAGCGGCGACAGCGCGGCCTCCGTCACCAGCGCGAGGCGCAGCGTTTGATCCGCGAGCGCGGCGAGATAGCGCTGCTCTCCCACCCGCCAACTGGCCGCCCGCGGCGCCATCGCCTGCGCAACCGCACAGCACAAGAGTACCAGTGTTACCCATCCCAGGCGCATCATCCCCTCCATATACTTCCGTGTACCCGGTTACGGTGTGGTGAACCGCGTCGCAAGGCCATCGTTCCTTTTCCATATCGTACCAGATATTCGTTCGCCCTCCGTGTGCGAACGAACAGGTGTACATTGCCGCTTTTCTATAAAACGAAGCCAATTCGCGCGTTGTTTACCGGTCTAATTTGGCTTTGAATTGGGTTTGTTTTTGATATTATGTTAAGTCGTGAGCGTGAAATTGGGTTTGTTTTGCCAAAAAAGTTTTTGGTGCAGAACTAATGTTCGTTATTGGTTGGTTTGGTGTGCGGTGTTGGAGGTTTCCCTCACCCCCTCGATCCCCCTCTCCCCTCCCCCTTCGCCAAGGCTCTGGGGGACAGGGCGGCCATCGACAGATCGCCCCGCTGCACATCGGCGATAAACTGGAGACGTTGATCGAGCACGTTGTAGTCCTTCCACGGCATGAGAGCACCTCCATGCCTTTTAGTGTACGTGTCAACCATGTCGCCGGTCTATACTATCCCCGGCCCTTCTCCCAGAGGGAAGGGAGCGTCGTAATGGACAGTATGGGCGGGGCGATGGCGGTATGCGGTTGTCACGGTGCAAGGTGCATCAAACATATATTCTATAACAGAGTTGACGTTCAGTCAATTCCCCGAACCAGGATTATGTGGTGACATGATGGGGTGGATAGGTAGATTGCAGGTTACAGATTGCAGATTACGGGTTTCGGGTTGCAGATTACAGGTGACGGATGGGCGACCGGCGGGAAGCAGGTATCGTGTGCAGCCCTTCGACTTTGCGCATGGCAGGTCTGGGCTGGTGGGAACCGGCAGGCATGGGCGGCGGTCCCTCGCCGCCACAAGATTTATCGCTTCAACGCAAGCGCGCCTCCTCGCGTGTGAGCGCACCGACATGCCCATCCAGGAAACTGGCGTAAGTGGTATTCTCGCCGTGGCGCTGCCAGTCGATGTCTTCGGGAGTTTGCAGGTAAGTATTGGGGTGCGGGGTGTCGGCGGTGAGCAGCAGGGTTTCCGGATATTCGAAAGAGGCCAACACCGTCCCGCGCACTGCATCATTCAGGCCATACCCGCCATGCCGTTGCCGGTCGAGCGGGCAGCGCAACATTCCTGACCGTACTGCAATCCCATCCCAGGTGTCCGGCAACCGGCCCTGATGATCCTGCGCATAGATGAGCATCTGTTCAGCGATCCGCTGTTGATTACGCAAACAGTTCCCATGCCTGTGGTGGTCTCGCGGTCTCATATAGATCGGCAGCACCATCGAGAAGATTAACAATGCGAGGAAATGGAAGTAGCCGGCAAACCAACGCAGCGCGGGAGTGGCACCACTGATGATCAGACACGCCACACTGCACAGCGTGGAAACAAACCATACCCCAAAAAGAACTACAATGATCAGATTGAACTTCGCCGACCATGCTGGTAGACGAGAACCATACCACCACATCAGCCCCGTTATGGCCAAGAATACAAGCACGGTCGCTACACTGATAACGACACAGGCGACCCCCCACCGATACCATCCATCAGGCGGCTCTTCCATGCACAGCATCCTCCTGCGGTAATGATACTCCAAGAGCATAAATACTGTCATGACCGCCCGTGGCTATCAGCATTCGCCATGGCAGAGCTGACATCCATGCCATTACGGGAAGTTGAGTTCCTGGAAGTGCAGGCCACGGCTCGTCGCCGGGTAGCGATATTCGACGCTGTCCGGGCCTTCGGGGAAGAGGCGGAGTTGCATGCCGATCTTGCCCTGGTTCCCGTCCACCTCGCTCGCGGGCACCTGGAAATACCAAACGGTGCGCTCCCCGCGATTCTCGTAGAACGCCCCGGTCCTGCCTGCCGGGAACTCCTTGATCTCCGGTCCCGGGCGATTATTGAACACCGAAAGGCTGCGGGTGGGGGTATGATCGCTATCGGGGCTACCGGCCTCCAGCGCAAAGTCATAGAAGGGCGTGGCCTGCTGCGACTGCAGCAGGCCGTCGCAGTTACCGTCGATGAGCAGACTCAACGTTGCCGAAGCTTCCAGGTGTTGATCCACCCCGATGACGATCAGGTACTGCCCACTGACATGGATCGGTTTCAGCTTAGCGCGGATATAGCTCGGTCCGTTCTGCAGGCGGATGGGTTGACCTTCGCGTTGCAGGGTTGCCCCGAGCAGGGAGAGCCACTTCGGCCCGGGTTGCTGCTGTTCCGGAGCGACGGCCTCGTTGGATGCGGGTGTGGTGGCGGAGGCCGGCTGCACTTGCTCTCCGGCAGTCGGGGGTGGCGACGCCGGCAGATCACTTCCTTCGGTCACACCTCCCGTTGCACCGTTTTGCCCACCGTCCCCCGCCGGCGTCTCGGCAGCGGCATCCGGCGTTGCCCCGGCCTCGCCGGAAGGCGGGGCATCGGCTGATTCGGGCGCGGGCGCATCTTCGATGATGTCCATGGTGGTGGCGGCAATGGCCGGCAATTGTTGCACCGCCGCCTGTTCCGCCTCCGGCAGATTCGCGACCGGCGTGGAGGCAGCAGGCAGCGTTTCGGACGGGGGTGTTGCCAGATGCGCTGCACGCATGCGCAAGCCGACGGCGATGCCGATGACCAGCAGTACAGGCAGCACGGCAGCGCCGACCGTCAAGGCCCGTTTTTTCAAGCGCGCGCGGTTTTCAACATGCTGGCGCTCAAGGCTTACCCCGCGCGGCGGGTGCAGCGTCGTATAGGGCGACTCGGCCACGCCGACCACCGTCATCGGGGCGGTCAGGCCGCGGATCGGCTGATCTTTCCACATCTGCCAGTGCAGGGTTTCCCGATCGCCGATGATCAGGCGGGCATTGTCGTAGACCGGCTCGGACATATAGGTCTGCCCCGGTCCGGCCAGCGAACACAACCGGCAGGCGATGTTCACGTTGTGGCCGAAAACATCGCGCGACGTGCGTCCGCCGCGCGTCACCAGCCCGAGGTGCAACCCGGTGTGCAGGGCGTAATGTTCATCGCCCGGATCGGGAGTGGGGCTGAGTTTGGCGGCATGCAACGCGTCGGCAAGCACGCTGTCCGCTAATCCCCCGGCCTGGTAACGCGAGGTGGCGGCATGCAATGCCAGGGCGCGCTCGGTCGCCACCGCCGGGTTGGAGAAGACGCACAGGATGCCATCGCCCGCCGTGTTGACGATCTCGCCGGCCTTGTCCTGTTCAATCACCCCTTGCGTGAGCGCCATGTGGATCGCCAGGATCTTCTGCGATTGCGTCAGGCTGCGGTCGGCAATCGCCGTGAATCCGCTGATGTCGCAGAACATGACGCACAGCAGCTCGGTATTGGCGTGCAGGCGGTAACGCTCAACGCGCTCGAGTTCTTCCGCCGTCAGGGTCAGCAGAGTGCCGCACCACTGGCAGATCAGCTCATCACCATGATGTTTCGCGCCGCATGAAGAACACTGCATGAGTGCACCTCGATTCAATGAGGGCTGCATTACTACACATCATTACGCCCTAGGGGCCCAAGTAAACCTTCGATGGTCTTTTCTATCGTATGAAATGCTTCAGCAGCCGGAAGCCAAGGCGTACGCCCTATGTAATCCAAGTTCCTCGGTCAATTACATTATACCTTGAATCAGGTGGAAGACGCACCGAGAAAGCGTTTTCACTGGAAGGATAGTGCGATCATCCGCAGCGAACTGACCTGCCGAAACGTGTATTGCACTACTGTACATAGAACGGTCAGTGTTCACCGGTCCTACTCCTCCGGGGCGAAGCCGCGGCGGAGGGTGTTTTCGGTGATGGTGCGCGGGTCGAGGAACTGCAGGAGGTAGTCGGGGCCGCCGGCCTTGGAGCCGATGCCGGAGAGCTTGAAGCCGCCGAAGGGCTGTCGCCCGACGATGGCGCCGGTGATCTTGCGGTTGATGTACAGGTTGCCGACGTTGAAGTCGCGGGCAGCCTGTGCGATATGCGAGGGCATGCGGGTGTAGATGCCGCCGGTGAGCGCGTAATCGACCCCCAGCGCCATCTGCAGTGCCTCGTCGAGGGTGCGCGCTTTGAGCACAGAGAGCACCGGGCCGAAGATCTCGTCACGCGCAATGACGGCGGTGGGCGGCACATCGGTGAAGATGGTTGGCCCCACGTAATACCCCGGCAGGTGCGCGACATCGCGCTGCAGGGCGAGGGTGGCCTCTGTTGTGCCGATTTCGATGTAACGCAGGATCTGCCGTTGCGCGCGCGCATCGATCACCGGACCCATGAAGTTCGCCGGATCGTCGGGCGGGCCGATCGTCAGGCTGCGGGTGGCCTCGATCAGGCGTGAGACGAACGTGTCGTACACGGCGTCGAGCACGATCACCCGCGAGCAGGCCGAGCATTTCTGCCCTTGATAGCCGAAGGCGGATTGCACGGTGCCGAGCACCGCCTCGTCGAGGTCGGCGTCGCGATCCACGATGATGGCGTTCTTCCCCCCCATTTCCGCGATGACCTTCTTCAGGTGCTGCTGCCCGGGGGCAAGATCCGCCGCCAGCCGGTTGATGCGGCAGCCGACCTCCCGCGACCCGGTGAAGGCGATGAGGTGGATGTCGGGATGCTGCACCAGGAACTCCCCCACCTCCTCGCCGGGACCGGGCAGGAAGTTGGCTACACCGTCGGGGATTCCAGCGCGGCGCAGGATATCGATGAGGGCAGCGGCCACCACCGGCGATTGCGAGGCCGGTTTCAGGATGACCGCATTCCCGGCGACCAGCGCCGCCGCGGTCATGCCCGCGCAGATGGCCATGGGGAAATTCCACGGCGGCAGGATGAGCGCCAGTCCTTTCGGCTCATAGCAGTACGTGTTCGTCTCGCCGGGAATGGGGTTCAGCACGCGCGGCGCGCCCAGCCGCTCCATCTCATCAGCGTAGTAATTGAGGTAATCGATCGTCTCGCAGACATCAGCATCAGCCTCGCGCCAGTTCTTGCCGACCTCGAACACCTGCAGGGCGGCGAGGTCATCCCGTTCGGCTGCCGCCATCTCGGCGGCACGGCGCAGCAGGGCGGCACGGGCGTCGGGCGGGGTGTGCCGCCAG
>JAGUZN010000299.1 GCA_020060775.1 Armatimonadota bacterium | reverse complement strand
TGGGCGCCTGGTCGGTCGTGCGACGGTCGCACGCCGCGGGGCGTGGGCGGGAGGTCATGGTGTGCGACCGTCGCGCGCCCGTCCGACCCCAGGGGACCTGACCAGGAAAAAAGTGGCATTTTTCGTGAGGGAGGTGTTGACAGGAAGCACCAGCAGCGGTAAGCTATACGTGCTACACACCTGCGAGTGTTTCGACCACACTCCCGGTAACTCTCTGAATCGGTCCTGGTGCCAACAGGGCCGATTCACCTTTTGGTCACGGTGTCATTAGTTCGCCGCGGCCACCGGCTCGCCGGTGACCAAACGCTCGACGGCGCTAGAGCGGATCTTCCAGTCGCGGCCGGGCCGAAAACATTCCTCACGCCGCAACGGCGAAGGCTTGCCATCGTGCGCCGCCTGACACCAGCGCATCACGGTGAGCGAGGTCACGCCCAGCGCGCGCGCGGCATCTCCCGTCGATAGAATCGCTTTCTCAGCGTGCATATGTTGCATTATAGGCAGGCCAGACACTTAGTGCAAGATAGCTATGCAAGAGGTATACACTAAGTTATCCACTTAGTTTCCCACACTAGCCCCAGAGTTCCTGCTGAGAATCAGCACTAGTACTGGCAATCTGCGTTCCAGAATGCAAATTGCAGATTCAAGATTCCAAGGGGGTGGGGGAGGGATCGCACGAGAGGGCGGCCGTCCCTGGCCGGCGAAAAGGGAGGAAATCGATGGTACCTGGCGAAAGCGTGTACCAGGGAAACATACCGGATTCCCTGACCAGGAGGGTTCCTCGCCATGCGCTTACACCTGTTGTGGTTCCTCGTGTTACTCCTCGGCACCGGATTGGCCTGCGCACAAGATGCGGCCCCGCGCCAGGTCACCCATCGTGTTTTCGCGCCGGGCACGCGCACACCTGTGCCGGAGGCACGGGTGTATGCCAGTTACTGCTGGGAGACCAAGGCAGTCCTTGCTGAAGCGACCGCCGACCGCGAGGGCCAGGTGGTGTGGTCGTCACTGCCGCCCGTACGGGTGATCGTATGGGGGCCGAAGGTGGCCCCAGGGGTGATCGAACCGACGGTGACGGATACGCGCGATCCGCTCCCCGCGCCCGAGGCGGATTCCCGCACGGTGTTCGTGAGCATCTCCCTGCCAGACCTCGATATCCCCGGCAAGCAGATCATCACGCTCCTCACCCGCGAAAACGGCAAGAGCCAATTGGGCCACGCCACCGATGCCTTCGGCTCTCTTGATCAGCCCAAGCGGCATACGATCAGTTTACATACGCCATCAGGCACACCCGTCTCGGTCTTTGCCGTGGCCAACACGGCCCCCTGCCGCTGGATGCGTCTGGAAACGTATTACGTTCCCTATTTGCCGACTCGCCTCAAAGGCGCCACGTGCCCGCTCACCTGGCAGACGGGCATCACGGTACGCGGACGCTTTGTGGCGCCGAATAATCTGGCCATTCACGGCTTCAGCCGGGCAATTGCCGTGCCGGTTGACGTGCCGTCGCTACCCACTGAATACCAGTATCAAGCGTATATGAACCAACCCCTGGCCGCGAACATGCTGCACCTGTCGGTGAAGCGGGGGGGCGCCTTCACTCTTTCCGTACCCCTTCCCGGCACTTATCGCTTCCTCATCGACCTCTTTGATGCCGCCATGCCCCCGTTGACGGTGACGGTGACGCACGATGCGGAAGGCCAGGTCGTCAACCTGCCGGAGCCGGTGATTACGGCACCGGCGAACGCGGAGCTCATCTGGTATCGCAAGGGCGCTCCCTTCACCCCGCACCGCATGCGCGTTGTCGGCAGGCCGGGCCAGATCGTGCCGGTGTTCGGTCCAATCGACCACCTGCTCGTCTGCTGGTATTATCTGGACCGTGAGACGATGGTACTGTGGAATGCGCTGGACCTGCAGCCGCAACGCACGTTGAAGTTGATGCGCTTGAATCTGCAGTTGCCCGGAAACGTCGGCATGGCCAAGCGTTGCCTGTTTCCGTTGATGCCCTATGTTCCCCCAGGCTATGCGTACAGCCATACCAATTCGTTCTTCAAGGAACTCGGGGACTTGCAGTTGAAGGACGTGGGGCAGACCGAGTCCCTGGTGTCCGTGTGGCCCGTCACCACCCTGCTTGGCTACTACGATGGCACTGACCACAGCTACCGCTTGCTGGGCGCGATCACGGCGCGGGACAATGACACGGTGCGCATCCCCGCACTGCCCTCCTTCAATGAACTGTCCTTCGCGCCGAAGACTATTCCCGTCGCATTACGCTTCGCCACGACGGACAATGATGACGCCTTGAGGAAAATCGGCGCCAAGCAAGTGCTCCTTGTCAAGCATCCGAGTGGCGATGAAGCCCTAGTCTCGAACAACAGCCTCAGTTTCACGGCACCGTCTTGGCACCAGATGCGTGAATCTGACCGTATGCTCCAGTTGAACTGGCTCGGTGTCGGTGAGATCACGTATACGCACCCGTTGTCGATTACACCCACAGCCGAGCGCACGATGCAACTGCCGGCCTGGCAGCCGGGCAGTGTGATCAGTGGCGAGGTGCAGAATGCTGATGGGACGCCATTCGCCCGGGGAACGATTCATTTGCTGCAGGGGCGTGATCGTTTCGTGCCCAGCGTGCAGCGCGAGGCCTACACCTTTGGCGGCGCAGGACGTGAACTTGAGCTGGTCACCGATGATCAGGGGCGCTTTACCGCCCGTGGCTGCTATGACGGGTTGATCAAAATTATTGCGTATAGAACGGGTACCTCCTCACCCATCGGAGCCTGGATCAAGAAAATCGAGAACCACCGTGCGACTGTGCAATTGCGTATTCCGACACAGCAGGGAAGCGTGACCTTCTTCGATTGTGATAATGGGATACATGGGGCAGCCTGGTGGATCCCGGATACGCAGGGATACCCATGGCCTCTTTGTATGGAGATCAACACCCTCTACGAAAATTTTGTCCGCAGGAGCAGTGGCTATCTCTGGATATTTGATGGCTTGATCGGCCGATCTTACTATCTCCGTAGCATCCCCGGGCAAAAGATCCTGCCGGCCACGGCCCAACCGCATGCCGGCCTCGCCCTGTATTTCCCGCTGAACACCAATTTTTTACCCGGTGCGGTACGCTTGCGCCACTATCGGGAACCCATGGAGGTGGTTTTTCCACGCCCACGCTGGCAGCCCGCATCGCTGCTGAACGCCAGCGTTGCACAGATCGACGCCGTGCCGCCCGGCCGTTACCGACTCACCGTGGACACCACCGCCGGCCAGGTGATCGAGGAGATCGAGGTCGAGGAGTACGGCACCGATATCTTCCTGCCGCTGCCACCGAACCTGCGCTAACAGTGAGTCCCAGGTTCCAAGGCAAGGTCATTCCCTTCCCCTGTCGTCCTGTCCTCCGTGTATCCGCCGTCATTTCATGTGAAGGCGGAACGGGGGAGGGACTCTTGCGGGCGCAACCCACTTTGTGTTTTCGATTCACAGTACAGCGATCCGACGTATCCACGACGTTCTCGCACGACCGCCCGGCGCAAGACACGGGATGCAACCCATCGCCCCTACTCCACGCGTAGACCGTGAGTGACGTCTGCCGTCGAACCCGGGGTCTCGAGTTCCACGGGAAAGGGGAGGGTGCGCGAACAACGACCAGGGGAAACCCCGGGTCAGGAACCTGATACCGTTCTGCCGCCCCGCCGGGACTCGGGGGGGCTTGTGGCCACGTGTCCCACAGCTGACGCTGTGGGCTCATGACGCGCACCCCCGTTGGGGGTGATGGGAGGGAATAGGCTTGGTGCAGGCGCATCACCGGTTTCGTGTTGTCGCGCACGCGTGCCAGAACGGAAGTTCCGGGGGCGGGACGGCCGTTCGACGCGGCTCATGACCAGCGCGCGCACCCGACAGATGGCCTCTCCATTCACCCCAATCCATCACTAGAAACCAGGAACCAGCAACTGAAAGGGGGGCTGCGGCGCAGCCCCCCTTTCAGTTGCTATCTTCTATCTCCCATCTTCTATCTTCTTCAGAAGTCGAACACCATCACGTTGCCGTTGACCTTCCAGGCGCCGCCTTCCTCCACCAGGTAGAAGCCGCCGCGGATGTTCATCGAGTAGGCGAGGGGGCCCCACCGGTAGGTGAGTTTCACGCGGTAGCGCGCGAAGGCCGTACTGTCCGAACGGGGCAGCACGGTGACGGCGAGATCGTTGACGCTGAGGCCTTTCATGTCTTTGTCGGGCCGGTGCGGCCAGCGGTACCAGAGGGCGGCCTGCGCCTGCTCGTCATTGCGCTGCCAGGCTTTCAGGAAGTTGCGCACCAGGTCGCCGACTTTGCCTTCCTGCGCGCGGTCCTGGGCGGTCACGCTGCGCGAGGGCAGGTTGAAGATGCGCGGCACCTGATCGTAGAAGAGCACCTGCCGCACCTTCCACACGCCGTTGTCCCGGTAGCAAAGCACGCCGCCGCGCGAGGGCAACGCTTTGTCTTTGCTGACCACCTTGAACTCCACCAGCGCCTGGTTGTCATCCACTTTGGGCTGTTGCAGGGTGGGGAAGCCCTCCAGCAGGTAGGGGCCGAAGAGGTGTTCGGTTTTCGTCGTGAGCTGTGGGCGCAGGGCGGAATGCTCCTTGCGCACGTAGGCGCTCAGATACTTCTCAACCAGTTTGCGTTGTTCGGCACTGTCGTCGGCGAACGCCGGCAGTGCGGCAGCCAGCAGGCCGGCCATGATCAGTGCGGTGACGAGACGTGTGAGTGACATATCCTGGAACCTTTCTTCCTCTTGCACCATGCGCGCGTGCGCATCTTCTCTAGTATAGACCGCCCGGGGGGGAATTATGCAACCCCGGGTAAAAAACCGTGTATCCCTCACCAGTTGGACGCACCGGCCCGGCAAAGGTTCCCGGGTGCTGGATGTGGAATAAATGGCAGTAACACCTGCCTGACCGCCATCCACGAGGTAGTTTGCGATGCCGCCATTCTTCTGCCTGCTCTGCCGACGGGGAGTGCTCTTCCTCCTCGCATGTCTCATGACCGCCGCCCACGCGGTGAAGTTGACCGCCGACGTTGACCTCGACCTCGCGGTGACCGGCGTGCCGACGCGCGACGGCATCCTCACCCTGACGCTCACCGCCGTGCCGCGCAGCGATGCCGCGCAG
>JAGUZN010000210.1 GCA_020060775.1 Armatimonadota bacterium | reverse complement strand
TGCTGCACGAGCGCCATGAAGCGTTGCACGGCATCTTCGCGGTTGCGATACTGGCTGCGGTAGCGGTCGGATACGATGTGCACCATGCCCTCGCCATCCAACCAACTGGCCAGCGCGGCGCACAGGCGCGCCTTCACCTCATCGGAGAGCGATGGGCTGTTGGCCAGATCGAAGAGCAGTTCGACCCGCGTCTCCACTTTATTCACATGTTGACCACCCGGCCCGCCGCTGCGTGAGGTGCGAAACCCCAGCTCGGCGCGCGGGATGCGCACCTCCGGCGTAATATAGAGGGTGGCGTCGTCCATCATCATGTCGTGCATCGTCTTCTACCCGGCATAGCTTTTCGCTATATTGCCGCCGTTTCCCTCTCACGCCGCCTTGCGCTTCTCCGCTCGCTCTTCCTTCTTCTCCCGATGGGCCCGCCGGTATTTCACCGCCGCCATCTCCGCGCCGAAGAGCATGATGAACGCGCTGTAATAAAACCACAGCAACAGCAGCACCACGCCGCCGATGGAGCCGTAGAGCACGGAATAGTCGGCAATGTTAGTGGCATACCAGCTAAACCCCTGCATGGCCGCCACGTAAAGCACAGCGGCGGTGAGTGCGCCGGGGAACATATGCCACAACGACGTTTTCTTCACCGGCAACAACCAGTAGAGCAGTAAAAACGTCCCTGTGATGACCAGCACGAGCAGCAACAGGCTCACTATGGTGAAGAGCACCGGCGGCAGGGCAATTCCGATGACGGGGATGTTGAAGTCAAAGCGGGCGAGGATCTGCACGGCAAACGCCAGCGCCACCGCCAGGATCGTCAACACGCCGGCGATAACCACCATCACTAATGCGAGCCCGCGCGACGCCCAGAACGGGCGACGCTCCTCCACCTGCCAGATATTGTTCAGCGCCGTTTCCATGACCACGAAGACCTGGCTGCCTGCCCACAACGCGCCGATGAGCGCGAGGCCAGTGAGTACACCGCGATTCGAAACCAGCGACATTAACTGGTTCTGCAGTGCACTGCCTGTCGTCGGACCGAAAGATGCGGCAAGCGCGGACATCGCTGTCTGGATCTGCGCCTGCGAGACGAAGAACGCGGCTATCGACACAACTAATAGCAGCAGCGGCACGAGCGACAGCAACAAGTAGAAGGCAATGCCGGCCGCGGCGATGGGCAACTGATCTTCGGCAAAATTGCGCGCCACCTCTTTCAGGTATGAAATCTCGCCTTGAGCCTTATCGCGTGACAGTCCGAACGGCATCTCCACCATCCCCTCTATCATTGGATGATTCAATGCTCCTAGCATACCGTATGGTATGTCGCATCATCGTCTGTGCACAGGCCATCATTGCTGACGATGCACGCCATGTTGGGCTTCCGACACGCAGGTGCGACCGCGCGCTGCTACACTGGAAGAGAATTCGCACGGCAAGGACTGCAATGATGAAAGAGTACGAACCGCCATTCACCCGATATGGCATAGCCCCGCTCATCACACCATCCGACCTCCCTTTCCACTCCAACGGCGTACTCAATCCCGGTGTCGCCGAGCTGGATGGCGAGGTGGTGCTGCTCCTGCGCATTGAAGATCGACAGGGATTGTCGCATATCCGCTGCGCGCGCAGTGCAAACGGAGTGGACGGCTGGTGCATCGCGGAAGAAGCACTGCTGGAGCCCGACCTCCCGGCGTATCCATTCGAAGAGTGGGGATGTGAGGATACCCGGGTGACCCGCATCGGACCGCGGCAATGGATCATCGCCTACACCGCGTACAGCCGGTATGGACCGGCCGTGGCGCTGGCGCTGACGGAGGACTTTCAGAGCGTGCAGCGGCTTGGCGTGGCCCTATCGCCGACGAATAAAGACGCCACCCTCTTTCCCCACCAATTCAACAGAGAATGGATCATGCTCCACCGCCCGGTCACCGGCGGCATGGAGCATATCTGGTATGCCAGCTCGCCGCATAGTCTCGACCATTGGGGCAGCCCCGGCGTGTTGCTGCCCGAACGCGGTGGACCGTGGTGGGATGGCCTGCGCATCGGCGTGGGAGCGCCGCCACTCCTGACGGATGAAGGTTGGCTGCTCATCTACCACGGGGTGAAGGAGATGGGCAATCGTCCGGTATATCGCCTGGGCCTGGCCCTGCTCGACAAGGAGGATCCGCGAAAAGTGCTGGCGCGCGCCTCCCAATGGGTGCTGGCGCCGGAGACGGATTACGAACAACATGGCCTGGTGCCGAACGTCGTCTACACCTGCGGGGCGCTCATCCGCAGCGATGAAGTCTGGATGTACTACGGCGCCGCCGATACCGTCATTGGCCTCGCCACCGCGAAAGTCACCGACCTGTTGCATTTCGTGCGCGCGCACGATTATCTGAACAAGATCGGCCGGCAAAAAGGCATGGCACGGTAGCGCTTCGGTCGTTAATAGTCCCTTACATCACGAGGAACCATAAACGAAACGGGCCGCCCCAGCAGCCCCTTCCTGAGAGTGCGGCCATCCTGGTCGCACCGAGATCGCTCCGTCCGCTTCCATACCGTGCTGTCTATCCACCCTAATCTGCTACCTGCAATCTGTAATCTGTAATCTGTAATCTGCACCCAAAAAGGGGCCGCCCCGCGGCCCCCTTCTATCTTCTATCTTCTGTCTTCTGTCTTCTGTCTTCTGTCTTCTATCTTCTCCCTCCATCACGCCGCATGCCGTCCCCGCTGCTCGAAGAGTCGGCGCAGCGCCTCCCCCGAGGTACGCTGGATTTCGGCGTCGGTGCGGCCGATGCGCTCCAGCGCGACAATGAGCGGAGCAAGCAAATCGTGCAATCCTTCATCGCGAGCGGCCAGCACCACCGCCACATGGTGCGCGCCGTCGCGCAGCGTACGCTCGCGCGGCTGCTGGATCAATGCGCGAAGCAATGCGGGAAGTCCAGGTCGACCCAGGGTGATCAACCCTTCCGCCGCGATCCAACGCACGCCGAAATCACGATCGCGCAACTGCCCCACCAGCGCCGGTGCGGCCTCATCGTCCGCGATGTCACCCAGGGCTTTCGTCGCCTGCCAGCGCACCATCGTGCTTCGCGACCCCAGGGCCTCGATCAGGGCGGGCAGCGCCGGTGTGCCGATATTGACCAACGAACTCCGCGCCGTCATCCGTACAATTTCTTTCGGACTATCCAGCTGCTCCACCAACATCCGAATGACCTGCGCGGTTTCGTCTGCGTACTGTGCTCGATCGTCTGCCACAACGTCACCTTCTTTCGCGCCTGCGCCAAGAAACAGTGTACCCGTGCCCGCAAAATAATCCGCGCGACGTCCTCACAGTTGACACTAGCTGTATCAGTTCAGCAAAGCGTGCGCCAACCGCCTGCTCCACAATTCCTCGCTTCCCGTACGGGCATTGTGACAAGAGTGATCACCGTGATCGCATACGCACCGACGCATGACGGAACAATTTAAGTGCGGCACTCCGCGAAAAGGAGGGGAGACGCTCATGTTTGGACGATGGTACGCGCTATTTATCGGCTTTCTGCTGCTCGTGCTTGGCCTGGCAGGATTGGTCGCGGCCAGTCAGTTAGCCGGGACGCAAGGCGGGTTATTGACGATCTCGATTGTCTGGTTGCTCACTGCGGTGGTCGCGTTGTGGGTCGGCTTCGCGGCGAAGAGCTACTCGACCACACGATGGTTTGCCGGCATTGTCGGCGGCCTGTACTTCCTGTGGGGCATTATCCAGCTCTTTGCCGCCCCGGCAGCCGCTGCGGTCAGCGTTGCAGCCACCTTCGCATCGATCGCCGGCTTCGTATTGCTGCTCGGTGCGCTCGGATTGGCTGCGGCATTCGTGCCAGCCACCTGGCTGCACGAAGAGCGGGCAGAACCGATGGCAGCGTAAATTACGCTACCGAGTGGAGGGGTGCGCACGCACCCCTCCACGTTGTTATTGATCGATGCTTATTCTTCCCCTCTACCCGAAAGGGCTGTTTCCGGGTATAACATTAGGGAGACTCCTGTCCGCGTACGACGCGCGGAACCCTGGCTGAGAGGATCGCATCGGCGTGAGCGTCAAATACCGTATTCCGTTCCACTGGCACTACCTTCTGCTGTTGCTTGTATGGGTGATGCTCGCCTGCCTCTGGCCGCTGCGTGTGCCCATCACCGAGGTAGATGAAGCGCGTTACACTGCAGCTGTACGCGAGATGGTGACGCAGGGCGATTATCTGATCCCCCACTTCAATGCGCAACCACGCTATCAAAAGCCGATCCTCTATTACTGGCTGCAGGCGGCCAGTGTGCGCCTCTTTGGTGTGAATGAAGTGGCGGCGCGGTTCCCGTCCGCGGTGGCCGTGCTGCTCACCGCGTTGCTCGTCTACGGTTTTCTGCTGCACGTCTTTCGCCGGACGCCGTGCGACGCGCGGCGGGAACGCACCTATGCGCTGTGCGGTGCGCTCGCCACCCTTACGATGCCGCTGCTGGCAATCTGGTCGCGCAGCGCCGTCACCGACCCGGCATTGACGCTGTTCACAGCCGGCGCCATGCTCGCCCTTGTGCAGGCGGATCTGGATCGCCAACGGCGCTGGTACCTGGTGGCGGCGCTCTGCACGGGACTGGCCTTCCTCACCAAAGGCCCCATCGGCCTGGTGGCGCCCGCACTCGCCTGGGTGAGCTATCACCTCACCCGCCGGCAGTTGCGCGACGAGGTGCGCCGCGTGCCCTGGCTCGCTGCGCTCGGCGTGCTGCTCGCGGTGGCCGCGCCCTGGTACATACTGACTTATTTCGTGGATGGGCCGGGATTTCTCACGCGCTTTTTCCTGACAGAAAATCTCGAACGCTACACCACGGCTATGGAGGGCCATGGCTGGAGCAATCGGCTGCTCGGATTCTTCACCTTCCCGGTCAGCGCACTGGTCTTCTGCTTTCCCTTCAGCGCCTTTCTGCTGCGCGATCTCATCGCGCCCACCGCCGGGCAGATGCTGCCTGACGAGGTGCGGCGCATCCGGCGCTTTGCCTGGATCTGGGTGATCGTGCCCATCGCCTTTTTCTCCACATCGGCCACGCAACTGCCGTCGTATATCCAGGGCATCGCGCCAGCGGTGGCCGTGCTCTTCGCCCTGCATCTGGCCTATCGCGAAACGGGTGCTTCGACGCCGGCGATGCAACGCCGGGTGCGCTGGGGGAGGCGGGTGGAAGCTGTCGCGCTGGTCGTGCTCACGGCGGCGTGGTCAGGCGGGCTGCTGTTTCTCTGGCTGCCGGCGGTCACCGCTGAAGTCGCACCGACTCTCGCACGCGTGGTCGCCGCACTGCTCGGACTCACCGGGCTGGCCCTCCTGCTCGGCATTGGCACCGCGCTGATCAGGCGATCTGATCAGCTGGTTCCGTGGACGACGGCCGGATGGACGGCGCACATGCTCGTCATCCTGCTCGGGGTGCTGCCGCTCTACGTCTGCAGCCAGTACCATCCTGTGCAACGCGCGGGAGAGTGGCTGCACGGGTACGCGCGCGAGCAGGCGGTGTTCACCTACCTGCCTGAAGGATTCATGCGCACGCATACCCACCCGGAAAGCCTCGTTTACTATGCGCAACGCCCTGTGCAGTTCTTCACCCAGGGCGACCTCAACTTCCCCGGTGCGCTGCAACAGGCCATCGATGCCGGCGGTGCATTAGTGGTGACTGATGCCACCGGCCGCGACTCACTGACCGCCATGACCCGGGCCACCGTGGTCGGGCAGTTCGGCAAAATCGCCATCCTGCATGTCCAGCCGGATTAGCGAAGGTGTGAATGAGGTCGTAAGATGCGGGGGCCGTCCCGCACCGGATGTGTCGATCTGGCGTGCGTGCCCGCTAACACCAGCAGGGGTGATGTGCCTACACCACACCATTCACTCCCCTGTCGCAACGGGGGAGGGTAGGTCCGCAGGCTATGAGCGAACGCAGTGAGTCGAATAGTGGGGTCATTCCTTATCCCTGCATCCCGCAAGGATGGCGGATGTTAGCCAGGGGTGACCGCAGGGAACCCCTGGTCTGCTGAATAGAACGTCACCAGCCCTGACAGGGCGCAGGAAATCGAGCGTTCCTGCCCTGTCCCGGTCCCTGCAGCAACAAGCCTATCGCACGAAATCTTCACGCGGGTAGCGCTGCAGGTAGTACCCCTCGCGCGGTTTGCCGACGGCAACGATGGCCTCGCCCTGCGGGGTAATGCGGATGGATTGCAGCGGATTCTTCGGGGCGCAGATATTGTGCTCCATCACCTCGGTGAGGTTGAGTTCACCGTCCGACTGTCCGGTGGGGGTAAAGCGGCAGAGGCGGCACTGACGGTTGGCAGCACAGGCCTGCTGCAGCACGAGCACATATAGCCCGCCCTGCTCATCGACGCCGAGCAACTCCACCAGCGCGCCGGCGGGGGCAGCAAGCTGCAGCGTCAGCGGATCGGCGGCGGGAGCGTACTCCTGCCGGACATCCAGCGTCTGCACTGTCAGTGTCCACTTCCCTTCGGCATGCGTCGACGCCGTGACGCCGTAGAGGATATCTCCCCCGGGGGTGAGCACGATCTGTCCGATCGACAACGCCGACCCCTTCTGTAGATCAGCGTCGCACACCAGCGTGCGCACACCCTCGCGAATTCCCACCCGCCACTCGGTCACATACCGGCCGCGCGCATCAATGGCGAGGCGGCGGATCACCCCCTCCGGCACGGCAAGGTCGCCCGTCAACCGGGGCAGCCAGCGCGTCGACCGCCCGCGCACCAACCCGAAACGATCAACGCCGTTGCTCACCAGCAGTGTCGGCGTTCTCCCCGGCGTGGGGGCGGCAGCGAGCATGATGAACGCTTCCCCGCCGGCCAGGCGGAAAGTGGACAATCGCTTGCCCTCCGCGGAGTACTGCTGCACGCGGCCGTTCAGCCAGTCGCCGACCAGCACCGTCCCATCAGCGGCCAGCGCAAGACAACTGGGGCCGATCGGTTCAGCGTCATCGCTCAGCACGGCGCCGAATTTACCGGATTGTGCGCCCCAGGCGCCTGCGGTAATCGTGGTCGGACGCGCCAGGCCGGAGAGTTGAAGAAAGGTGAGGCACCAGACGGAGAGCAACCATACGAGCGGAGTGCGCGATAGAGCGAACATGCGAGATCTCCCTTCCATGGAGCGGCGACGAACTGTCCGCTGCTCATCATTTAACGGTATTGTACGGGCTGATGTGAATTTTATAATGAATACGATGTGACGAAAATATTAAGAAACTGTGAAATGGGATCGCTTCCAAAAATGCACGAAGCGAGAGACTGTCTGACCCTCTCCCGATGTATAGGAAGCTATTGTCACAGGATCTGTGCGAGGATCGCACCGCAGATGTTCGCGGATGTTCATGTTGGGACGACGAGGCGCTATCCGGGAACGATAGGGTGAGGAGACCCCAGACCAGCAGGCGCGGAGAGCGCAAGCGGGACCGGAAAGCGCCGGTGAACACAACTTCTGAGGGCTGGCTGTGCTGTCTCGAGCGGGAATTGTGCGTGAAATGAGGGGGATGTTGGTGCGCCCGTAGGGATTCGAACCCTAGACCTACGGATTAAAAGTCCGTTGCTCTACCAGCTGAGCTACAGGCGCACAGCGCGATCATGAAAAGACCCCCGGCAGAAACCCGTCCGGGGGCGGAGATGCACGAAAATCTTAGCAAATAGAGGCATATCTGTCAATGCCGGGTTCGCCGGGGTGTGCAGGAGTTCGCCGCATGCGATGTGCCGCAACCATTCAATAGCCCAGTGCGAGCATGTCGTAGAGGGTGGGATCATCGGATGTGCCGGCCATGGAGGTGCGAAACCAGAGATCGCGTTCTACGCGACGTTGCTGCAGAAATGCCTCCGTCTGCTGCCGGCGGGCACAGCCGGCGGGCGTTTCCAGAAACTCGACCAGTGCGGCGAGGTATTCCTCCCCCATCTGCTCCAGTTGCGGCGGTATGAGACGGCAGGCGGGATAACGATCGTTAATTTCATAAGTCAGCGGCAGTGCCCCATACCAATAGCCGCACCAGCCGTTCACGCGATACGGCGCCCATCCTTCAAACCAACTCATCTCGGGCGGCGCGGTGAGGATGCCCTGCGCGCGCAGCCGTCGATACCAGCCGCTGTTGATGGCCGTGTTGACCTTGGCCTCCTGCGGTATACGAAATGGGGTGAGCACCGGTAGGCCCTCGTTACATTCCAACCCGTAGAACGAGGTCACCACCGGCATCACGCGTCCGCTGTTGATGAAGGCGCGCAGGTAGCGGGCGTAGGCGATGATCTCCGGCGGGGTGTCGCAGCCGTATGCCGGGTGATTCTGATGCGGGAAGAAGCGGCTGGTGAGCACGTGAAAACGCGATTGCGCCACTGCATCGGGATCAAACATCGGGATGAACAGCCAGGTGGTGTCCCGGCGCAGCCGGGCCGATTCCGGCGAACCATCGAGCAGTTTGTGCACCATGCCGCGAATGACCCAGCCCGGCGTGTGCTCGGTGCCGTGCTCGCGCGCTATGACGAGCAACACCCGCGGCAGGCGTGTGCCGGGGGGATCGGCGATGCGCACCACCGGCACGCGGTCGCCATCCTGCCGGGTGACGGCATCCTGCAGGCGCAACGGCGTGGGATGCGTCGGATCATCCACGCGGATGACCTGCAGTTTGCGCCCCTGCGCGGTGCGGCCGATCACATCAACGCTGACGCCGGATGCCTGGTGTGCCTGCAGGCGGGTATACCACTCCTGCGCATACGTGTACGTGAAAGGCACATGCATGGCAACCGTCGCGCGTGGGCGGACAAAGCGATAGCGCAGGGTGAAGGTACGCGCCGCGGGATCAGCCTCCCCCTCCCCCATCTCCTGCCACGGCCCCCACAGCGTACCGTCCGCGGAGAGGAACGCCCCGGCGAGGGCGGGTGGGATAATCCCTTGCTCAGGAAGAACGCCGTGCCCGGCTTCCGTACCGCAGGGATCACAGGAGCGCCAGCACCCCTGCCCATCGCGCCGGTACCAGACGTAGGTCTCGTAGAGCAGTGGGTCGGCGTAGGTCAGCATAGGGCGCAGTCCCACCCATTTTGCGCAGTCGGCGACATGCACGCCTCGATCATGCCCGGCCATACACAGGCGGATGACAGTGTCGGCATTGGTGGGCACATGCTCGAAGACGCCGGCGAACCACTGGTGCAGCGGAGTGGATGGCGCGACATCGACCCCCGCAGCACTGTGATGCCGCAGGACGACGAGATTGAAAGAATCGAGCGAGCGCAGGGCAATGGGCCGGTGGCGTGCGGACACCGACTGCCCGTCCGCTTTCTCGCGAAGAGCCAGCAGGAGTATGCCAAGCAGGCATCCGAGGAGTACGATCACCATGAAGCTCGGTCACCTCTGCCCCGGACGGCTACAGCCAGCCCATGCGCTGATAATGCTGGTACTCGTGCGGCCAGATCTCCTGATTCGCCACCACGATAGCCCGAAAATAGTCGCGAATCTGCCGGTGCACCGCTTCCTGCTCGGGCGAGGTGAAGCCGCAGTGAATGGCGTCGACCAGGCTCTTGCCCAACGCCACCGCCTCCGCGTTCGCCTGTGTCATAACCGTCTCGTCGCGCGCCGATGCCCCCGTCGTGCCGACCACGGTGGCCCCGAACATCAGCAACAACTGTGACAGGTAATCGGTGACCTGGTGAAACTCCGGGCTGCCGGCCACCCCCACCGCGCAGGCGTACTTGCCGTGAAACACATGGCAGTGCACTCCGTCGGACATGCGGTCGATGACCAGCTTCAACTGCGCGGATACGCTGTGAAAATAGTTGGGCGAACCGAAGACCAGCCCCTCGCTGTCGAGCATGCGGGCGTACAGCGCCGGGAAGTCATCGTGGAGCACGCACGCTCCTGTGCGATAACACACGCCGCATCCGCCGCACCCCTGGATCTGCAGCGTGCTCACATCGACGAGTTCTACCTCGGCGCCTTCCGCCTGCGCGCCCTCCAACACTGCCGCCACCAGCGCGCGCGTGAGGCTGCGCTGTCCGCGCGGGCTGCCGTTGATCCCGAGTATACGCATGATCGTTCCCCCTGCTGTAGCATACCATGCACCTCGGGAATACGCCAGTATGCGGAGGTTAACGGTCAGGGCTTGGGAGGATCTGTAGCACCGTGTGGACGCCGACCCCAGTCGTGCCCAGGCTCTCGAGTTCCAGGTGGCGCGTGCCTAGGCAAGGGTGGCTTGTTCAAACCGCCGGCATCCCGGGAGAGCCCCATACTGGGCAACCAGGCGCACGGTTATCTGTGCATCGTGTTCGGCGTACCCGACCCAGACAAACGCGTATCCACCGGTATCGATCACAATGTGACAGATCTCGTTGAGCAGCGCTGTCTCCTCGGTGGCGTGCAACAGGATCTGATTGGTGGAAGACAGAACGCGCAAAGCACGGTTCGAGGACGCCAGCGCGGTATTGGCCTTTCTCGCCGGCCTCCCCCATATACCCCGCGTGTATGCCAAGGACCATACCGCCGAATTGACCTCGTACTCACCTCCAGGCGAGACACACCACACCGTACCGACACGTGTGCTTTTACCCCAGCAAGCCACCCGGTACATGCAGCAGGTGCAGCACATCAGTAACGGCGAAATATCAACCCTCCAGGCACGCACCCTTCACACGGCAACCGGCACTCTTGCTACAGTACTATCCGTTGGCTGCTCACCGATTGTGCTATAGATTATTTGTTTGCCCTACCAACCCCTGACAACCGCATACCATCACCGTCTACACTCGCCGCCTGTCCATTCCGTCCATCATATTTTCTTCTGCTCATCACCCCTCCTTCTCTCGTAAGTTCGCCAGCCGCAGGGGAGGTGAATACGCCACCCGAAACGCGAGACGCGGGTGGCATCATGTGACAACTCGCGGCATTTACAACGTCTCGCCCTCGGGTGTATGGACATCTTTCAGCGCCGTCGGCGGGTCATTGCCGGATCGCGTCAACACCGAGAAGCCGCCGTCCGTCTCCAACACCACCGCTTCCACCCGCTCCAACGCATCCACTCCCTGGGTGCGCAGCGCCTGCAGGATCTCCGATTCGACCACGCGCTCGCGACGCAGGGCGTCCTGCAACAGCTTGCCCTGATACACGAGCAGCTTGGGCTCCGATTTCACCATCCGGCTGATGAATCCCGAGCGCACCGATGCCCAGGCGACCAGCCATTGCAAGCCGATGAGCAGGAAAAACGCCAGCAATCCCTCCAGCAGGGCGACCGTCTGCGAGAGGAGCACGGTGGCCAGACTTGAGCCTAATGCCACGGTCACGATGAGATCAAATGCGTTCATCTTCGACAGCGTGCGCTTGCCGGAGACGCGCAAGAATAATACCAGACCCACGTAGGCCAGTGCCCCCACCAACAACACGCGCAGCAGATTGAACCAACTATTGAAAAACATGGCCGCACCGGATAGATGACGTGCCGGGGTGACCCGGCACGTTGCATCGCATGTTCACCGCAACGAGCATGAGTCAGGAGATATCCCCGATCGCTTCCCACACGCCGGCCATCGAGTAGTACTGCTGATCCGGAATCTGATGCAATGCATCCATCACATCCTGCGGGCCATTGCGGTCCTGCGCATAGCGAATCAAATCCTGCTTTGATGCCGGAAAGTTCACCCCTTCCAGCACCTGTGACACCTTTGCGGTGGATACCATCGTTTTCCCTCCTTCACTGCCCTGTTCCCTCCCACTCTATGGAGAACCGTTCTCGAGATGGAGCTGAACATGGTACAGCGCGGCGGCATCACGATCGGCTGTGGCGAGAACCCGACAATATCGCAACAACTACCTAGAGACGATCTCAACACGCCTCGCCGGCGTCTCGCGGGTCTGCGTCGCGTCTAGCCGCGTTGGATTCCCTGGCATGTATCTCCCTGATACACGCTCGGGATTCCGCCTTGCCAGCCCCAATGCATCCTTCACGATCCACCACCGATCCGTGTTGAGATCGTCTTTTACGGGAGGCGAAAACTTTCGATGCGCGCAGTCACGGCGTCCGGCGTTGGGCGCGCACGAAAGGCGACCACGCCTTCCAGGTGTCCGTATTCGGGCAAGTAGTTGATGGTGAACTCTCGCTGTTCTCCAGTACCGGTGTTCTCCACCATGACGGTGACATCCGCCACCGTTGGACGCGTCAGGTTATGCACGGTGATGGGCAGCCAGTAGTACTCCTCTTTGAACTGCAGACGCTCGAAATGGGGGATGGCTTGCAGCCGGGGGATTTCGCCGGCCGCCACGATCCCATGGTAGATGGAATACCCGATGAGGAAGAGCACCAATAAGGAGGCTGCGATCAGCACGATCATTTCCGCGGTACTGCGGGTTTTGCGTTCGCGCTCTTGCTTCCCGTTCTGTTGCTGATCGCTCATACGATAATTCTCCCCGCCGCACCGCCCACCGCGGCGGGCAGCCCGATCACCGTCGCATGCCCGACGACATTAGATACGGACATAAAGACCTCGTCGCGCCCGAAGAAGAACAGCAGCAGCAGACCAACGCCCACGGAGAACGTGTATGCAAGCAACGTCTCGGGAATGGGATGCTGCAGCAAACCGCGAAACTGTCGCTCCTGCGATCCGGCGAAGTCCGCCACGAACACCATGCCGTAGGTGAGCGCCAGCGTGAACAGCACCAGCGCCGCCCAGTGAAACCCGGTGGTGCGGGCGGTGATCTTGATAATCTCTTCTGTGGGCGCCACTGCGAATACGAATACCGCCGCCCCGGCAATGGTAATGCCGATATCCAGCAGGTCGACGCGTGCACGTTGGCGCTCATCATCGCCTCCCTGCTGTTCGGACGCCTGCTCTTCACCGCGACCGGAACGCCCCGCGAACTGCGTGTTGGCCACCGAAAAGCCAATGCTCACCGGGATGGCGCCCAGGGCAATCTTACCGATTGTCGCCGACAGGGAGAATCCATGGGGGATGGCGCTGATCAGCAGCAGCACGAGCGCACTGATGAGCGTCGAGATGCCCAGCGCGGTCACGCTGTTGCGAATGTCGGACCAGATATCATGTTCTTCGGAGAATCCCGACGCATGATTCAAACCGGCATTGATCAACAGCGTTACGGCCAGAAAGCCGATCAACCGCCAGTCACTGACGTACATGCCGATCCACCACACCTCCATGGTGTACAGCAGCGGGATGCCGATGATCAATCCCCCGGCCATGCCGCGCAACAGCCGTGTGCCTTCCTCCTCCCATTCTCGCCTGGTTTCCTCGCGCATACTGCTATTGTAACGCCTCGCTGCACGAGGCATGTAAGGATTGTCGACGGTTCCGTGCGCGGCACGACACCTTTGCCTCGAGATGCTGAAATTACCGCTGGTATTTGCTGCTGACCGCGCGGATGATCTCGCCGAATGACGCCAACAGCACGACGCCAATGGCCAGCGTGCCCACGCCATGCGGGGTCGGCGCGGTGGCCCCCAGGGCGAAGAGGAGCGTCGTGGATGCCGCCGGGGCGTGATACGCCCCCAGCGCGAGTTGCAGCAACACCGTGAGCACCACAGCCATCACCGAGGTGATCACCGTCTGGAGGGTGGCGTCCGCACCGGTGAGCAGCACCGTGCTCGTCACGGCGAGCACGCCGGTGCCGATGCCGATGAAGTGTCCGACCACCGTGTTGTAAAAGCTGGACTCGCGCCGATGGGGATACAGGGCGTGCAGGTACGCGCTGGGCCCAAGGCTGGCAAACAGCCAGGGTTCTCTGAACACAAAGGCCATGGACGCCACGATAAAGATGAGCGCACCGCTAAGCCCGGCCACCAACAGCAATTGCGCTGCCGGCATGCCCGGAGCTTTCTTGCGTATGCGCTCGAACGGCTGTGGTACCTCCATGATACACCTGCGTCTCCCTGTCCTCTCATCCGGCGGCGTGTGGATGCTTGCCCAGATATCCTTCCACGCTGGAGTCGTAATCGCGCACGGCTTTGGGAATGTACACAACACAATGGCTCACGTTGCGCCTCCAACCGGCACGGAGATGCACAAGCGAGATTGTCTGCCGTCGGACAAACGGGGCAAGGCATGACGACGTAAGATAGAAGACGAAAATATTTAGAGATCATCTGTAGCGGGTCATCTCGTGGTATTTTGCCTGGCAAGGCCATCGCGTGCGCCCGATCCCCGGCGCATGAGGGTGAGCAGTGAGGGGCTATTCCCTCCCCCGTGCGACTGGGGAGGGGAAGACGCTGCCCCAACGCGAAACGCCATACGCCATACGCCATACGCGGACTCAGCCAGCAAGAGGTTGGAGAGCAAGGCACAACGTGACAACCCGCTACAATCATCTCGTACGCGTGAGGAGAAACGATGGCTGATGAAAAACAGCAGGGACCTTGGACGCCTCCTGCCCAACATCAGAAACAACAACCCGGGCGGGAGGGCGCGATGCGCCCCAGGCCTGAAGAGCGCGGCGCCGGTTATCGGGGCAGCGGGAAGCTGCAGGATAAAGCCGCGATCATCACCGGCGCCGACAGCGGCATCGGACGCGCGGTCGCCGTGCTCTTTGCTCGCGAGGGCGCGGATGTGGCGGTCGTCTACTGCAACGAGCACGAGGATGCGAAGCAGACCCAGCAACTCGTCGAGCAGGAAGGTCGCCAGTGCATCCTCATCGCCGGCGATGTGGGCGATGAAGCCTTCTGCATCCTGGTGGTCAAACAGACGATGGAAAGATTCGGCAAGATCGACATCCTGGTGAACAATGCCGCCGAACAACACCCGCGGGAACGGCTGGAGGATATCAGCGCCGCGCAGTTGGAGCGCACGTTCCGCACCAATATCTTCGGGTATTTCTTCCTGACCAAGGCTGCCCTCCCGTACCTCAAGGCGGGCGCGACGATCGTGAACTCGACCTCCGTCACCGCTTATCGCGGATCGCCCGCCCTGCTGGATTACTCCTCCACCAAGGGCGCGATCGTCGCCTTCACCCGGTCGCTATCGCTCAATCTGGCTGAGCGAAAGATCCGCGTGAACGCGGTCGCACCCGGGCCGATCTGGACGCCATTGATCCCCTCGACCTTCACCAAAGAGCATGTGGAGCGTTTTGGCGGCGATGTGCCGATGCAGCGTCCGGGTCAACCGGAAGAGGTGGCGCCGAGCTACGTCTTCCTCGCGTCGGATGATTCCTCATACATGTCCGGCCAAACGCTGCACCCGAACGGCGGCGAAGTGATCAACGGCTGATCACGTCACGCACAACGGCCAGGGGTGGATCACCCACCCCTGGCCGTTAGACGCAGCCCTTGTGGCCTTTACGGTGCGGGTGCGGGCTCAATGGCATTGTCCTTCACCAGCACCGCTTCGCACGCCACCGGTGTGTTGCCTTTCAGTTCCACCACCAACTCCTGCGCAGTTCCGCGCAGCGTGTTGCCGATGACGCGGATATTCTGCAGGCGGTCCAGCTTATCAGGCCTGATGCGGATCTGCGGCAGCGACTTGCCGGACAGGGTGTTGCCCTCGACGGCGACCCCATGGATTTCGGCATCGGGATGGGTGGGGTCAATGCGCAGGATGGTGTGCATATTGGTCGCCGTGTTGCCGCGGATGAGCGTGCCCATTTTCCCCTCCGGCGGCACGCAATTCCACATAACCAGCGCCAGCGTGCCCACATCCGTCAACGTATTGTCGAGCACCTTGTTGCCATAGATGTTATAGACGATGCCGCGGTACGTGCTGGAGCGCCCGCGGCCGTAGAGTTCGATGAAGTTCGACGTGCCGGTGCAGGTATTGTTGCGCACCAGGGTGTTGCTGTTGGACAGGCAGACGGCGACGCGGCCGCAGCGGTCAAAAGTGTTGCCTTCCACCACAATGTACTGGCCGGTGCGCTGCACGGGGGAGAGCGGGGCCATGTCGTTGTTCGTCATGACGAGGAAACCGCCCTGGCTGGCATTGGGTCCGAAGTAACTGTTCAGGATGCCGCCCTCATGCACGCCATCCCAGTACACATGCCAGAAGCCGCCTTCGAACCGGCAATTGCGCACCCAAAAATTGTCGGTCATCGTGTGCGCCACCAGCACGGCGGGATGGATGGACAGCTTGGGCTTTTTCACGAAGTTGCGGAAAGTGCAGCCGTCGAACAGCACCTGCGCGCTGTGCTTGAAGTACAGCGCATTCTCGGCCTGTTCGCCGCCGTCGAACACCAGGTTTTGGAAATAGAAATTGGTGATCGGCTGCTCCTGGGTTTTCGTTTCGGCATATTCCGTACTGGTGAAGAGGAACATGTTGATTTGCGTGCCGCTGATCACCGCGCCGTCGGAGAGGAAATGCAGATTGCTCCGTCCCTTGATAATGATCGAAGCGCTGCCCTCCCCGTAGGTGAGCAGCTTCTCCATCGGTTTGCTGATCAGGTACGGGCCGCGATCCTTCGGGAACCAGAGCGTGCCGCCCTCGACCGGCAGCATGGCCAGCGCTTCCTCAATGCCGCCGGTCGTAGAGTTCGGGTGCTTGTCGCGTACATCGGCGACATTGATGCGCGGTGTGGGCGAAGTGATCGGTCCGGTGAACGGCTGTGGCGATTTGGCATTGTAGATGTGCCGGCTCCACCAGGCTTCCACATCCTGACTCCAATCGGCGGGATAGAAGGGTACGCCGCCGGTCGTCCTGGGGCGAACGTCAAAGGTCGCTGTGGCCACCGGTCCCTCGCGATGCCCGGCGTGGAAGACGCGCGCTTTCAGCGTAGCGCGATAGCGCAGGCCGAGCGGTCGCGTATACGCCCAGGAGTGCATGGTGGGATCGCTGCCGTCGGTGGTGTAGCGGATGGTCGCGCCCGGCAGGTCGGTGGACAGGGTAATCGTCGCCGGTCCATCAGAGGGGCCGCCGTTCGGCGTGATGGTGGGGAGCGGCGTGGAGGGCACCTTGCCGTCCGTGGGCTGCAGGCACACGTCATCCACCCAGGCGGCATCGCCCTCTTTCAGGTCAAAATGCAGGTAGATCATGCCGGTGACGTGATCGGCCGGCGTGGTGAAGGTGATCTGATATTGCTTCCATTCCGTCGTCGCCCCGGACCAGGGGGTGATGGCCAGTTGGCGCGGCGCCGGTTTGACCTGCGTGTACGCGATAGCCACGCCCTTGCCCGTCATCGCGCCGGTCCTGGCCCACAACGAAAATGTATACGCCGTGCCGGGGATCAGCGCTATCGGCATCGGGGTCTGGAACGTGTACCCCGTGCCCGGTTGTAAGCGCAGGGATGTGGTGCCGCTATGCGCCGTTTCCGTGTCGCGCGCGGTCGTTGGCCGGTCCTGCCAGAACTCGGCCACCCGCGCGGGTTGCAAGTAACTCGGCACTTCAAACGAGGGGTTGTAAATGAGGTTCGGGTACTGGCGTTCAAGCCCGGCCAGCCACTGGCGGTGAAACGCGGCAGCCGTCGCCGGCGCACCCTGCGCCCGGACGATGCTCGTGCCCAGCACGCAGCAGATGCTGACCAGCAACACCACGCATCGGATGATCATCACCATTCCCCCTTGTCTCGCAGCAAGAGCCCTGCACTACTGTAATCTGCGAGCGGGCCGCTGGTGAAATTTTACGACAATGGGCAGCCCTGTGGGGCTGCCCATGTGCACTGGTCATATGCGCCGTCGCGTTACTTGCGCGCGCGCAGTTGTTTGGTCACGGTCTCGCCGCCGTTCAACAGGTACACGAGCGGCAGCGGGCGGTCGACGCCCTCGATGAAGCCCGGGCGGGCCTGCCACGGCGCGACGGACAACACATTGGCGAGATCCATCCAGCACTGCAGGCGCGCGACCGGCAGATCCCAGATCATATGGAAGTGATTGGCCGGCGCATACTGCTTGTACTCCGCCATCGAGGCGTACTTGGGCGTGACCCAGGTGTGCGGCCAGGTCGGGGTGGAGCTGTTCGCCACCGCCTGCGCCAGGGCATCGGGCAGGTCCACGGTGACGGCTTCATCCCAGATCATGCTGAAGAGGCCACTGAGCGAGCTGAAGGCCATGCGGCAGGCAATGCCTTCGATGCCGCCCGGCGAGATGAAGTTGACGCTGTGCCCACCGCCGGGGAAGTAGAAAGATTCGACGCCCGGCATGGCGATCTTACGCATGATCTCGTCCGCGGAAGCGCCCGGCTTGGCGGCCCAGTTCAAGCTGGCCGAACCGGAGTTGTCGCCGTCGACCAGACCGCGTTGCGCCCAGAGCTCGTTGCCCGTGAAGGAAATGTTGAGTTGCTTGGCCAGCCCCTGGATCTCCCACGGCTCCCACACTTTGCGGAAGTCCATGAACAGCGGCGGGTTGCCACCGGACAGCCAACTGGTGAAGAGCATGGTCAGCAGCCCCTGCACGTCCGCCTCGGTGCCAAAGGCCAGCGGCGCCTTCGGTCCGCGATGATCGAAGGTGGAGTTGAACAGGGACTCGCCGATATCCGATACGGGCATGGGAGTGCCGCGCGTATCGCTGCCCCATTCGAGCTGGTTCATGAACCCGCCGCCGACCGCGTTCACGTCGGCTATCAGGTCGCGCATCACCAGATAGAGCGCGAGGGATTTATCCAGATCGGCCGAGGCGGACTGCGCGCGCATATCCAGCCGGTCGCCGAGCTGCTGCTGCAGCCAGCCGCGCAGATCCTGCAGTTCCTTCTGGTCATACGCGCCCTTATTCACCATGTCGGCCAGCAGCTTCATATCCAGCCGGGTGATTTCCAGGCCGAAGGTGTTGCGCGTGGGGATGATGTGCGCCAGCGCCGTTTCCATGCCCATCGAGTCATGGCCGAAGACGACCACGCGACGGCCCTTCAGGCCCACGTACGTGAGCGCGGCGTAGCACCAGTCCACCAGCGCCTTCACGGTGGACTCGGTCGGTTTGGGATCCATGCCGGTGTCCGGCCAGGTGCCGACGTTCAAATGGGTCAGGCGGCCGGATTGCGCCAGCGCGCCGTTGACCGCGTGCGCAAAGACGACGCCCGGCTTTGGTCCGCTGTTGCCGCAGGTGATGTTGATGGGGGTGTCCAGCGGGAAATGCGCCAGCAGGCTGACCAGGGAGAGCTGCGGGTACGCCCAGGTATCCGGCGTGCAGACGATGGCATTGACGCCGGCCTCTTTGAACTGCTGGGCGACGATATCCGCCTGCTTTTCACCGTCGATGAGCACGGGCGTCCAGACGACGTTCACCGGTGTGCCGTCCGGCATGCGCACGTGGGCGGCAATGGCATCGGCGATGGTGTGGATGATGTTTACCGTGCGCTGGCGCGACTCCTGATCGATGCGCGGATCACCGGCGGCGCACACGCCAAAGGTGATCACCGAGGGCTTGACCGCACTGGTGGCGGGCAGTTGGGAAGCTTGACTCATGACGACACCTCGTTGTGTAAGATTGGCGGGGGTGCGGGCGCAAGCGCGCAGCCCCCTTGACCGCTTGGCGGTCTGGTACTTATCATACCGATAGCCGATGCCGCCGTTTTGCGCAATCGCCGGCCGGAACATCTTTATGTACAGAATGCACATCTACCACGATGGCACCCTCCCGGCCACCCGGCAGCGCTACCATGCTGCCGGGCTGGAAGTGCTCCGCTTCGGCTACTGGGCGCTGCAGGTGTGGAACCATGCCAACCTGCAGTCGCCCTACTGGCGTTTGTACTGGAATTCTGACGAAGGCGCGGAAATCCTGCTGCAGGGCACACACTATCCGCTGGGTCCGGACCGGGTGGTGCTCGTGACGCCGAACACGCCCTTCACGACGCGCTTCAACGGGTTGGATGATGCCCTGCCCGCGGAAAATATTTTGATGGGATGCCCCGCCGCGGAATGGCCCGATGCCTCTACACCGCCCGGGCGCATCGTCCATCACTTCTTTGTGCATTTTCTGGTCGGCGCGCCGTTTGACGCGATCACCCCGCAGGTGATCACCATCCCGGTGGACGCGCCGACCCGCCGCCTGCTGCCGCCGGTGCTGGCGCGCGCGAGCGTCGATCACCAGGCGCTTTCTCGCCAGGAGAGTTTTGCGCTGCAGTCGTTGCTGCATCTGGCGTTGGCGCACATCCCGGATGACCACTGGCCCAGCATACCCACCGATGCCCGCGTAGCTGCGGCGATGCGCTACATCGACCGCCAGTATGCCCAACGCCTGACAAATGCCGATTTCGCCGCCCTTGCCTCCATGAATCCCAAGGCCTTTGTCCGGCTCTTCAAGGAAAAAACGCAGTACACGCCCCTCGCCTACCTGCTGCGCAAACGCCTGGAGCAGGCGTCTATCCTGCTGCACCACAGCAACGAGAGCATTGAGACAATTGCCGAACGCTGCGGCTTTTGCGACCGCCACCATTTCTCCAAAGCTTTTCAGCGCACCTTCGGCCTCGGCCCAGCGGCCTATCGCCGTCAGCGCATGCCCTGATGCTTTGTTCGTCTCTCTCTCCCTGTGTCACGGCAATGCCTGGGATAATACAAGGAGATGTCTTTCCAGGTTTATCAACAATTTGCCCAGGTGATCATCGAGGGAGTCGCTATCGCCATCGATCTGGTGGTCGTGGTGATCATCGGCACGGCGGTCGTGCGCACGCTGGCACTGTATGCCATCGCCTTCACCCGGCGGCGCGAGCGACAGCGATTTCGCGATGTCCGCCTGCGCCTGGGTCTCCCCATCCTCCTCGGCCTGGAATTCCTCATCGCCGCCGATATTCTGCGCACCAGCATTGCTCCCTCCTGGACCATGATCGGCCAACTCGCGGCCATCATCGTCCTGCGCACCTTCCTGGATTTTGCCTTGGAATGGGAGCTCGAACGGATGAACAGTAATGAGGAACAATTGTCGTGAACCTGCAACATACGCAGAAGGACAGGCTCCACGCCCCTGCAACGCACACAACCTGTTCACGTGCGTTACGTTTGCCACATCCAGAGAACATAGGTGTGTAGCAATGTGGTACATACACAGTTGTGGAAGACGGCGAAAGGAGGATTTCATCATGTTCGCACGTTGGTACGCGCTGTTCGTTGGATTCTTACTGCTGGTGCTGGGTGTCGCCGGGTTGATCGCTGCCGGCGCCCTGACGGGAACGCAAACCGGTTTAATCGCCATTTCCCTCGTCTGGCTGGTGACCGCCATTGTCGGACTGTGGATGGGTTTTGGCGTGAGAAATAATGATACCCTGCGTTGGTTCGCCGGCATCGTGGGCGGCCTCTATTTCCTGTGGGGCATCATCCAGTTATTCGGCGCCACGGCGGCGCAGACCGCCGGCACGCTGGCGGTGACGGCATCGACCGCCGGGTTGACCTTGCTGCTCGGCGCGTTCGGCCTGGGCGCGGCGTTCATGCCGACGGTCTACGGGTATGAGCGGACAGAGCCGAAAGCGACATGACGGCTGAGCATGCGTCAAGGTATGTGGGTCTGAACTCGCATCAGCTTACCTCCACGCGACTCCCCACCGGCGCCGGTGGGGAGTCGTCACATCGACGCCTGCGTGCACGCATGCCGCCACAGTCGCGCACAGCCGTCGCGACCCTGTCTGCATTTGCGCCGATCGTTCGTCGATGATCTGGTAATGATGGTCGTGTGATCCGGGAGCGAGGAGGAATGAAGATGCCCAAATACACCGTGTGGACCAATGCGACCGATGAAAAGACGATCACGGCATCGAGCGCCGTCGAAGCGGCCTCCAAGTATCACAACGATGTTGGCGCACTGCCCAACGAATGGGATGGCGTGCTGCACGTGCGGGATGAGCAGAACGAGGAAGTGATGTTCCGTCGCCGCGAAGCTGCGTAACGCATTGTTCGTATGTGCGGCTCATGCCACAACGCGCCCCGGGGATGCGGACAGACCTCGGGGCGCACACTTCGCTCGCCGATTGGCCGCAGGCCGCTTGTTGTGCTACACTACGCGCGAGGGGATACCGATGGATGAGCTGCGTCAACATCATGTCACGCCACAGGAAACCGCTGCTGAGTCCCTCGCTGTCCCGTCACACCCCATTCGCCGTTTCCTCCTGCGCGTCGCGGGGGCCGGCATCGCCCTCGGCATCCTCGGCTTCATCGGGCTGGGCGCGTACATCGATCTGTACGGTCAGGGCGATCAAGCAGCGCCCGCGCACGCGATCGTCGTGCTGGGGGCCAGCGTGAATGCGCAGGGAGAACCCGGCGACAGCCTGCGCGCCCGCGTGCTGCATGCGGTGGAGCTCTACGAGCGGGGATTTGCGCCGTACCTGATCTGCACGGGCGGGCTGGGCACGTATCCCCCGAGCGAGGCGGCCGCCGCCGCCCGCCTGGCCATACAGTGCGGCATTCCGGAGCGGGTGATCATTCAGGAAAACGCCTCGACCAGCACCTGGGAGAATGCCACCGGGACGGCAAAGATTTGCCGGGAACGCGGCTGGCGCCGCGTCATCATCATCACCGACCCCTACCACCTCTGGCGCGCGACGCGTCTCTTCACCCGCACCGGTCTCGACGTGCATCCGAGCCCGGCCAAGGGATGCATTCGCTATCGCGACTGGCGCAAACGCATTAGATGGACCGCGCGGGAGGCGATGCTGGTGCTGCGGGAAAAGACGATGGGGCGATTCTAAGAAGCTGGTTTGAACGTATCTGTCCTTGGATGCCGCCGAGATGTTTTCGACTGACGGTAGGGGGAGTCGGCGAGTGTGTGAGGACATACATGATAGGACTGCCCCTGCCGTCAGTCGGAAACAGATCAAGGCACACGGGGCAGAGACGTTCAAACCAGCTTCTAGCTGGTCAGCGGTGCTGCAGGACCTTCTGCGCGAGCAGCAGGGCACTGAACGTTTTCGAGTCGCTGAATTCCCCGCGCACGAGCAGATCGTCGATCTCGCTCCAGCTCAACACCACCACTTCAAGTCGCTCATCGTCGTCGTGCGCCAGCCGCTCCGGCACCAGGTCTTCGGCGAGAAAGACGTGCAGTTTCTCAGAACTGTAGCCGGGCGCGAGGAAGGTGGCAAACAGCGGGGTCAGCCGGCGCGGACGGTAGCCGATCTCTTCCATGAGTTCTCGTTGCGCGCAGGCGGCGGGGTCTTCGCCGGGCGAGAGCGTGCCGGCGGGGATCTCCAGCAGGGCGCGGCCGGCCGCGGTGCGCCACTGGCGCACCAGCACCACATGCTCGGCGTCGAGCAGGGGCACCATGGCGACAGCGCCGGGATGCACCACCACCTCTCGCGTGGAGAGATGTCCGTCGGGGAGGCGCACCTGATCGACGCGCAGGGTGAGCAATCGTCCGCTGAAGACCACGTCGGAGGCGATCACCTCTTCACGCAAGGCATCTGTCATCACCGGGCTCCTCAACCTGCACGCCGCAACGTGCGATCTGGGCGTTCAGCACTGTGCAGCCTTCCGCCTCCAGGGCGCGGACCACTTGCTCGCGCACCTGCTGCGCGAGGTCAGGTGACGCGGTGTGCTGCGGATGGGCGCGAAACAGCGGGGCCACCGACTGCAGGCGCCGAGCAGGTAGGCCAGCCGCTGACCCG
>JAGUZN010000321.1 GCA_020060775.1 Armatimonadota bacterium | reverse complement strand
TGTACCGGAAGCCCTTCGACATGTTCGTTTCACGCATGGGCGACGACCAAACGACGATGCCCGCTAGTGTGTCTAGCGGGCACGATCCATTCTGGTACGCCGGGAGGGATTCGAACCCCCGACCCCCAATGCTGGGAATAAGACATAACGTGTGTTCTAATAACAATATTCTCTCTGGACAGGCTGTGGTCATTATACGCGATGCCGGTGGGTGAAGCATGCATGTTCACCGCGTACCGGGAGTCCAGACGCACGTCGCGCAGCGTTCATGAAGTACCGGCTGTGATGCATTCTGCTTCGGTGAGATCATTGTTTGCAGGTGATCCCTATCACGCGTACATCACGCCGAGTGACAGGGACAATCAGGTACCGGCCCTGCCGGGTGATCGCCTCCCGGCCATCCGCGGCATCGACGGCGATGTTCTCCGGGTCGAACCCAAGAGCTTGCCAATCGACGGTCAGGCGTATGTCGCCGGCCCGTCGGTCGGTGTTGTTGAAGACGACGAGCACAGCTCGCTTAGGCAAAGGCACGATCTTCTCATTATTCTCGGCGTCCTTGCCACCGGCTAACGGCCCACGCGGTCCCTGGTTTTTACCGCGATAGATGCTCACCACCAAGTTTTGACTGGTCGGCTCGGCCACCACCAGCTTTTGATTCCAATAGGGGATGAATTCGTAGCGCCGGTTGCTCAAGGCGTATTTTTGCATCGCTGTGATTACCGGGCTGTCGTCGCCGGGCTGATATGCACCCCAGAGTCCGGAATTATGCAGCAGCACGATGCCGGCAATCCAGCGCGCTTCGCGGTCGGGGTCCACATAGATATCCGTCATCTTTCGCCCGACGGCAGTCAAGCCGGAAAAGGCGCGCGTGGGCTGTGCCAGCCACCAGTTGACGGGACCGAAATTCGTGCCCATGTACTGGGCGCGGAACATGGGCAGGGTCATCACGTGATGGTATTCGGGCTTGTTCGTATTCAGAATGCCGAACCAGTTCTCGCCATCCACGATCATCTCCTGGTACGGCAGCACCAGCCCATTCAGCATGCCGCTCTCATGATAACGGATCGAGCCCTCCGGCTCGCGCAGGCGGATCATGGTATACATGCGCTGCACCAGCGAACGATATGCCAGTAACCCATTCTCCTGATCACCACCGCCGACCGCATAGGGGTTGTCGGCGTCCTGTGGGGTGGAAACATCGTAGTAGAACCCCGTGTAATGGTGTTGTTCATACAGCTTGCTGTGCTGCCAGACAAAGAAATCCTGATAGGTTTTCGAGCGCGGGGTGACCATGACTGATTTGGGCCCGGGCATGAACCGCTCGTTGGCATGGAGCACCCACTCTGCATAGTAGTAATCCAGCAGATTGCGCATCTCTTTCCCGACGTCGCTAGAACCAGCAACAACGACATCAACAGTGACGTAGGGCGAGGCATCGCTTGGCCGTCCCTGTGGATAGAATTTGTCTTTCGGGGCTGGCTTGGCGGGACTGGAACCGTACGACCCTGGTGGCCAGGCCATGGGATTGCACCACTCAGACGTGGGAGAATAATTCGCATACCCCCAAATAAACGGGGCCATCCCGCACATCTCCTCCAGGTTATCGATGCAATGCCGGCTGGGACGCACGGGGGTGGCGATGAGGCCCAATTGAAACGTCGTCGGCTTATTGATTGTCGTGTCTTCGCTGATGATCTCCGCCGTCATCAGCGTACGATTCGCCTCCGGCGTGACCAGCATGTTGACGCCGATCTGCTGAAGGCCGCCGACCTCATTTCCCAGCCACAGGATACTGCCCGTTTTCGTAGGGGTTTGGGGGGTGGCCCCGGTGCCGGTCATGGTGTAGTTATAGACATTGATCAGGGTCGCCCATTCCTTGCGTAGCGGGATATCCAAATTGAGAGACTTCACCGTCATCTCCGCTGCCGGATCCAGGGTGATTGTCAGCCAGATCAAGCCATCGTACTCCGTCCATCCGGATACGGTGGCCTTCAGCCCGGCGACCTGCTTTTCTCCCCGCCATTCCACCCGCTTATCCTTCGCCAGCGTCACCTTGCCGCCGGCATCGCGGGCCAGTTCCTGCGTGCGTCCGTCCGCCGTGGTCAGCGTCAGCGTCATTGGACCCGTGAGAATCGGTTGTCCCTGCGTGGTGATTTGCTCGGGCAATGTCGAGGCACCGAACGTATAACGCCGTCCCCAGCAATTCACGGAGAACCCACCGGCCTCACTGCTCATTTTCAACGGCGTAAACGGCGGCGGGACCTTTTCGGAGATCCCGATCGTGTTATTCAACCACTCTGGGGCCGGGCGTTTTTCAAAGGGCACAGCCTCTTCCAGCACCTTTTTCTCATCAGCGAACAGGCGGCAAATGAGCGAATACTTGCCCGCCGGCAGTACATTCGTATCAAAACGCACCCCGCCCTCATGAGTGGTAAACTGCCCTTTCTCCTGTTTCATACACACCAGTTCGCCGGATTTCAGCGCGACTTCCGCACGGATTTTCTGCAGGGGTATCTCACGCAGCAGGCTAAAGTCAAAATTCGTCAGCAGAACATCGGCCGTGGGGTAATATTTCGCCAGCACTTCCATGCGCTGGTCCTGCCAGAAGGTCAACGCATCGATCGCCCGTGCTTTCGCATAGGGCTCATCTGCACGCATCTGCACCGAGACGCCGGTGATGTATGGCGATTCCAACGGGATGTTGATGCTGACATCCTGGCTGCCGCCTGCGGGGATCGTTAGCGACTTCTCCTGGTAGGTTTCCAGATTAGTATTGAAGCTCAACACCATTTTACGTTCGACCGGTCCGGGATTGACGACCCGGGCGGTTACCGGCACCTTGTTATCGATGATCGGTCCCAGCTTCTCAACGCGCAAGATCGGGTCGTTCTCCGTCCCAAAGACGGCGCGGCCGAGGATGCGTGTCGGCATCACACGGTTCTCACGCCGGTTATATGCGCCCCAGGCCCAGGCGTCTGTGCGTTGGAGCAATTGCTTCCAGGCACGGCGCAAATTCAGTCCAAACGGTTGGTTTACCGGCGTCGGCACCCCGCGCATGTCCAGCGCGTCCAGCGGCAGGGCGATTTCCAGCACCCACCCATTGTCGGCATCGACTTCGCCGGCAATCTGCAACGCGTCATTCTCGCTCACCTCGCCCTCGGCATTCTCCAGGCGATAGGCGCCCAGGTTGTTCGTCGATAACTGATACCACTGTCCTTCCAGGTACTGCGGGGCGATGGTCACCTCCACCAGATCATCATCGGTGAGTGTACCACCCAATTCTCCGACATCCTGCCGCAGCAAGCTTCCCATCGCACGACCTTGCAGGTTGTTTTTGACATCATCAGGAATGGGGCCTTGATAGGCCACATAGAGATTGGCTTGATCGTATGCCAACTGGAACGTGCCCCGTGGCGCAGTGGGGCGACCCTCATCATCCAGCAGTCCGGCAACCTGGGCGGCACCGTCCCATTCACCGGGCGACAGCGTCCCGTCGATGGCTGGAGGCTGCTTGGCCGGGGGAATGACTACCAGTGGGTCATTGGCCGGTGAGGAGACATCATGGTAGTAGCGTGAAATTTCCGCATCTGAGAGCGCGCGATTATAGACGGTGAAGTCATCCAACGCAATGCGCGCACGGCCGGCGCCGCTCATGCCCAGGATTAAATCTTTGCCGAACGAGACATCGAAATTATCACTCTTGCCCACCGGCACGCCATCAAGGTAGAGGCAACATCGCCGCGCGAGCTCTTTGCCCTCGTGCGCTCCCTGGCCTTTCCAGGTGACGGCATACATCATCCAGTAATTCGTCTTCTCCAGGTAGGGGAATTGCATCACGCCGGTGGCCGCCGCGGAGGGGGCGATACTCACCCAGAGCCAGACGGGGTTGTATATCCATGCATACAGCATGCCGCCGCCGCGCGGACCCCCAAAGCGCACCAGATACTCGGTGGAGTCGCGGTCGCCTTGATCCCAGGGCATGCCCTTGGCCCAGATGATCAGCGTGCCCTCCTCCTCCCGGATATTCGGATCACCGCTGTAACTCACTGCCGGGTTATTACTGCCAGTCAGATAGGCTTTCCCGCGGATGCCCTCCACGAACTCCGGTCGGCCCCCGCCGGTAGGATCATAGGCGCCGTCGCCTTTGCCGGCGGAGATATCGGCATACGGTGTGCCGTCATCAAATCCAACGTGGAACGTACAATCCTTTTCGAACGGCACGGGATAGGGCAACTCTCCCGCACATATCGGATGACTGGCCACCAGTAGTAACAGCACACCGGTAATACTGATATACGCACAACGTCGCATACACATCAGCGATTCCTCACGAAAACCGTCAGGGCGTCCCTGCCGTATCAGCGTTCATTTTCGCACCGCGTGCTCCAGCAGCGCCCTGACCTCAGGATGGGCGATGGCTACGGCCAGCGGCGTCAACCCCTGTGCATCTCTCGCCTCGGCGTTCGCGCCCCGCGCCAGCAGCACTTTCACCACATCCAGGTAGCCGGCATACGCTGCCGTGTGCAACGGCGTCCATCCATCGTTGTTCACCGCGTTCATGTCTGCGCCGTGCTGCAATAGCTGTGTGGCGATATCGGCGCGGGACACCTGGTGCAATGGGGTCTCGCCCCATTGATCGGTGATATTGATCTCCGCTCCCCTGTCCAACAGCATGGTGATGATGGCCGAATCCTTGATGTGGAAGATTGGCGTCGCGCCGCTTTTATCGCGGGCGTCCACCTCGGCTCCATTATCCAGCAGTAATGCTGCCATCGTGGTATCGCGCACCACGTGCAACGGCGTCATCCAGCTATAGCCTTTCGCCAGAATATCACCGCCATTGTCCAGCAGCATTTGGGCGACTTCCAGTCGCCCGTGCATGACCGCGACATGCAACGGCGTGAACCCGGCATTGTTGAGCACGCGCTGCTGGGCGCCTTTGGTAAGCAATAATTTCACCATTTCCGTATGACCGCCGGCGGCAGCCAGATGCAGCGGGGTGTGTCCGTGTTTCTCCGCAATCAGTAAATTCACTTCACGTACCAGAAGCGCCTCGGCCGCCGTGACTTTCCCCGCAGCGGCAGCCAGGTGCAGGGCGGTTGCACCATGCACATCAGCCAGCGTCCGGTCGACGCCTTTGGACAATAGCCAGTTCACCATCTCCGAATGATCCGTCAATACCGCCCAATGCAGTGGGGCACGCTGTAGACTATCCATGGCATGTATGGCGGTCGGTGGATGTAAATGCCGTTCTGCAAGGTCTGGCGCATTTGCGCAGATATCAAGATGCAGCGGAGTAAACGGACCGGCGGTGTAGATCCAGTCGGGTAGTACCAGTTGCCCAATCCCGGAGGCAGGGCGCAAGAGCAGACCCTCGGCAGTGGGCGCCACGGTGACGCCGAATCCATCGACCAACAGTTTCACCGGTATGTAGAGCTGCTCATTCACCGTGACGGGAGAGGTGGGCAAGTTATACACCTTGCCATTCACCGTCGCGCTCTTCTTATTGGCATGTACCGTCACCGCCCGTTTCCCCAGCCGCAGGGTGATGCCGCCCCCCACTGGAGATTGGTCCATGGTGGCCTCCAGCCATTGGCTCATATAGGACAGCGGTAACATCACCTGGCCGTCCTGCTTGAAGACGCGCAGTGAGACGGCGTGCACCATCGCGCTGGAAAGGATGACGGTACTGATCATGAGTAACAACCGTGTTCGCATATCAGTCTCCTTGTCGAGGTGTCGATCCAATAGGACACCAAGGGTACCAATCCGTAGGTATACATCTTATCATACGTACACTATACTAGGGAAAAACACTGTGCGCTTGATCGATCGCAAGGTGCTGCCACATCGAGGCTGCATCGAAAAACTTATCATCCGCCGGCGTGTCAAAGCAGGATATTAGACACCCGGACGGACTGATTTGATTCACCTGTCGGAAGCGGTACTGACTCTGCCTCCATTTCTCCACGACGAATCGGCCTAACGACATACGATCAACCGAGGAGGGCTCCACATGATGAATGGCTTCCGCGTCCTGCTGCTGGGATTGTGCGTGCTGCTGGGGTGGTGTCTGCTCCATGCCCAGGGCGCCGCCGATCTGCAGGAACAGCAGGCGGAAGTGCTCTTTCTCGAAGGCGAAGGGCGCATGAAGGTCGCCGCGTATGAAGAGGCGATCCTGGAATTCCAGAATGTGCTGAAGCGGTACCCTGATACGCAGACCCGCTATCGCGCACAGTTTCGCATGGCTGATGCACTGGTGGCCTTGAAACAGGAGCGCGAGGCGCTCAACATGCTGGACACCGTGGTGAAAGAACAATCGCCGGAATGGTCTCCCCAGGCGCTGGCGCGTATCGGTGAGTTATATGTGTCCCAGCAGAAATATTCGGAAGCCTTTCGCGCCTACCGCGAAATCATCACCGTGTACCCCGACAACCCCATGGTGGATCACGCTCATTTTGCGATTGGCGTCACGCATTTCAAATTGGGGCACTTTGAGCTGGCGGCGGCCGAGTTGGATCAAGTCGGCACGGTCTTTGCCGCCCGGGTGCCCGATCTGCAACGCGTGTCTCCCGGCGATCCGCTGTATGTCCGCCTCACTGAGCCAAACCTGGTGGCGGCGAAAGCGACGAGGCTATCGATCACCCTGATGACGCAGAGCGGCGATACGGAGTCCCTTACCCTGCTGCCGGAAACCGAAGGTGGCGATCATTTCACCGCCCCGATCATCACCGCACTGGGGCCAGCACGTCCCAATGATGGCACTCTGCAACTGACCGGCAAGGATACGGTGACGGTGCAGTATCGTTCACAATACCTTGATCAGAGCGCGGAAGATAAAACCGCAGTCATCGGGGTGGCCTCTAACGCGCGACTCACTATCCGCGATAGCGATGGTCACGAAATCCGCGGCGTCGTACTCTCCATGCCCGCCGTGGTGGAAATCAATGACGCTGACCGCGACCTCGCGGATGGGCCGGACACCATCACCGTGGACATCACCACTAAACGTAAGGATACCGAGAAACTCACCCTCACGGAAACCGGGGAGCATACCGGTGTTTTCCGCGCTTCGCTGGAGACGCTGAAAGGTGAACCGGCGCCTGGTTCAGGTAAAATCGAAACGAACGCCGGACTTGCCGAAGGGTCCACCATCCAGTTGGACGATGTGGTGACCGTCACCTATCTGGATGAGGTGCATCTCTATCCCGGCGACCGCGCGCCGCGTAAAACCACTGTCGCCGTGCCACTGTTTCTGGCGGCGACCGGCGGCGTTGGCGTCTACGATCAGGAAATTCCCAAGGCCAGCCTGGAAATCCAGACAGTGCTATATAAAGGGCGCTCGTTGACGCAGATTGCCGCCACGTACCAGGATCTGGGACAGCCAGGCAAGGCCTCTATCAACTTTCGCGATGCGCTGGACCAATTCCAAATCATCCTGACCAAGTATCCTAACGCCCCCGAAGCCGAAGACGCGCTGTACGGCATGTATCAAAACTATGTGGCGCAAACGCAGTACGGACAAGCGATCGTCGTCATTAACCAGATTATGAAGAAGTACCCGCAGAGCGCCCGCGCCCCCCAGGCATTGCTGGAACTGGCGACCCTGCACGTCAAGCGCGAGGAGTTCGATCGCGCGCTGGCGTTGTTTCAAACGCTGGCTATGACCGCGCGCGGCACGCCGATGGCGGAAGAAGCCCAGTACGCCATCTGTACTACGTACCTGGCGATGCTCAACTCCAAAATGGATGCGCAAATCTCCGGCGCCCAGGTGAACCTGCAGCAGGTGACCTTCGCGTTCCAGGAGTTCGTCCGCATGTATCCGAGTAGCGAACGCGCCCCGGACGCTATGTGGCAACTGGTGCACATGCGCTTTGAAGATCAGGATTACCAGGGCACGGTCGACTACGCACAACGCATGAACGCCGCCTACGGCGATAACGTGATGACCGGGCGTGCGCTGTTGCTCATGGCGCAGGCGCAGGTGAAAATCCGCGATCGGGACGGCGCCGTGCAGACGCTGAACGCGATTATCGCCAATTACGGCGGTGAGGCGGAAGAAGCGAAAATCCTGCTCGGGAAAATTCTCAAATCGGCCACCTCCATGGCAAAGCCATCCAAAGCGGCGGAAAAGGAGAAGCAGCAATGATAACACGGCATGATGTGAGACTGCTCGCTGTGTGCAGCCTGCTGCTGTTGGGTATCCTTCCGCTTTCGGCACAAGTCACGGCGGCAGCTCCCGCGAAAGGCCCCACGTTGGTGGATGCGTTGAAGTTGCAGAATGATGGTGACATCCGCACTCTGCCGTCTCTGCCGCGCGTCGGCGCCTGGAGCCTGCTCATCGGCAGGCCGGATGCGAGCGCGACCGGCGCCGGCATTGAGATTAATAAGCCCGGGCAGGGCATTGTGTACCCCACGGTTGAGCTGCTCTCCGGATCGGAAGGCACCCTTGAATTCTCGGTGCTGCTCACCGCTGAGCCTGCCGACGCCAATGCCCCGCGCCCGTTGCTGGATTCCTGGCCAGTGAACGGTCACGCGCGCCTGCGGCTCACCCTGCAGGGCAAGCATCTCACGTTCCAGTTCACCGATGACGGCAACCAGACGCGCGCCATCGAATCGGATATCGATTGGGCGGTCAACCAGCTCCACAAGCTCACCCTGTTGTGGGATGCCTCGGCGGTCGTACTGCTGGATAACGGCACCGTGGTGGGCGCCATCGATAAGCCCGCCTTGCATGCGAAAGAACCGTTGGGCATCGTGTTGGGCAGTGACCGCGAATTACAGACCCCGGCATCAATGGTCTTCAGCAATGTACGCTTGGGCACGGCGCGCGAGGAATCCGCTCCGGCCAACCTGAGCGGGTTGATCGATCACACCCCGAACATCGAATTGACCCTGCGTATGTCGCAAGGGTATCAGCGCCGGTTGTACCCCCTGCTGGAACGGCTCCTCGGACAGAACGTGATGGAAGTGGATTTCGCTTATGCGCTGGCCTTCGCGGACGTCGGCGATGTCAGCGAAGGTTTGAAGCGCGTGTCGCCCATCACGGCCAAGCTCGATCATCCCCTGCGAGTTCCCGCCATTCTGCTGCGCGCGGAATTGCTGGCCGCGCAACGGGATTACAATGCCGCGTACGAACAATTGCAGGCCCTCACCAGCGATGCCGATGTCACTATCAGCGTCACCGCCCGCGTGAAGCAAGCGGAAGTCCTTTACGAACAGGGCGATATCGCTGGCGCAAAGCAGTTGCTCAGTGATGTGATTGCGAAATATCCCAACCTGAAAGTGATCGACCAAGCCTACCTTATCATCGCGTTGGAACAATACCACGCCGGCAACTTCGGCGATGCCATGCGCGCCCTGAAGAGCATCGGCACCGGCGGCCGCCCGCCGCGGCAAACGGTGGAAATCGGCAAATACCTTGATATCAAGGTGGCGGATGCCGACCTGACCATCCGCACCACCGATCTGGGGCTGCCCGTCATCATCGTCACAGATGGCGGCGACAAAGAAGAGGCCGTACTGAAGCCGGCCTTCTCCCGTGGCGTCTATTTCGGCAGCGTGCAGACGGCGCTCGGCGAGCCCAAGGCGGGCGACGGCATCATTCAGGTGAAAGGGACTGGTACGATTCGCGTCACTTACCTCGATCGCCTGTCGGATGAGGGACGTGAGATCCCGCGCACTTTTGCGGTGAACCTGGCGACTGATGCCAAATTAACCCTGCTGGCACAATCCGCGCTGGAGATCTACCGGGAAGCCTCCGAGTATCAACGGCAAAACATCCTGGACGATCAATGGGAGGTGGTCGGCACGCTGCCGACCTCGGCATCGGCCTTCTTCCGCGACCCGGAAACAAATCTCGTGCAGACCCGCGGTTGGAAATTCAATCAGGATTTCATTCGCAATATCAAACCGGGACAATCGATCTTTGTCGAACTGATGGAGCCTGATGCTGACATCACGCCGCACGCTGATATCATCACGGTGGAAATTGTCACGCAGCAGGGGAATAAGTTGACCCTGACGCTGACGGAGAGCGGCGCACATACTGGCATTTTCGAAGGTATGGTGAAGACGACGCCCGCCGGCCAGCCGCAGGAAGGGGCGCTCGAGGTCACGCTGAACGAATCGGTCATCGGACGCTATGTCGATCCCACCCCCGCGGTTGGCACCCGCGACCCGGTGCGCCAATCGGCAATTGCCATCCGCACGGTGTGGGGAGAGCTCCATTGCGGGATGATTTTTAACGATCCACAGCGACCGGGCAAGACCTATTTCGGTTGGGTCTTTCGCGTGGCGAATAATTCACCGGTCGCCATCCAGGTGGAGGATCGCGACCTCGATACCAGTGACGTGCAGGATACGGTGACCGTTGTGGTGCACGCGGACAGTGGCACCACGGCGACGGTGACGTTACAGGAAACCGGATTGCACACCGGCATATTCTCCGGCATGCTGATTGCGAAAGCCGCCGTACCCGCACCGCCCAAACCCGCACCGGTCACGACACCGGACAAGCCTGCCGGCAATGCCAACAAGAGGACAACGCCGGCGAAACCTGCCGCTCCAGCGAAACCTGCCGCTCCAGCGGTCAATCCGCTCTATGTCTCCGCGTATAAAGCCAATGGCCGTGAGCCGACCCTCACTATGCAACCCGGCGAGCGGGCAACGGTGGAGTACCGGGATACCGAAACCCCGGATGGAAAAGGCCGGACGATCACCAGCATGTTTCGCATGAATGTCACGGAAGACGCCTCCTTCCGTTTCCGCCGCAAGATCGTCGAATATCCGGCAGCGCAACAATCCTCCGCAGTCACCGCACCCGGCGTCTCTACCGCTCCGGTGTTCGATCCGCTGCAACCGCCGAAGATCACCTGGGAAGACACGAAAGTGCTGACGCCGGGGCACGTGTACGAAGTCTGCGTGACCGATGGCGACAATATCACCTGGGATTGGACGAAGGTACTGTTGAAGTCCTCCAACGGCGCATGGGCGGAGGTGCCCTGCCGCAAGATCATGGACATGCAGACACTCACCCCGCAGTTCGTCGGCGAGTTCTTTGTGCGCTTGGGCGACAAAAACAGTCCGAGCCGCGCCTATGTCAGTCAGACGGGTGCCGTGGAGGATATCAAGGAATCGAGCGCCGGCTGGGGCAGCGAGAGTGTGCGCTCCAACATCAATAAGTTTGCCATGTTCGCCTTCAATTTGCAGGGTCAGGATAAAGTGCAGTGCTCCTATATTGAGCCGCTCACCTCCGCCGGCCAAGTCGAGGCCATCAAGAAACAGGAGCTGAGTGTGGCAGCGGACGCCCGCATCTCCTGTTGGAACCTGCAGGGCAACGCCATGCTGGAAAAGCTGAAACCGGGCATGCCCTTCATCCTGGAAGTGGAAGACGCCAACGGCGACATCACGGTCAAACGCGATGCGCTGAAAGCCACGCTTACTTCGCCGGTCGGTGACACGCTGGAGGTGACGCTGCTGGAGACGGATACGCACAGCGGCATCTTCTCCGCCATCGTGAAAACCGTCTACGGCACGCAGCCGGTACAAAATGACATGCTCGAAGTATTATTCGACAGTACACTGACCATCACGTACCGTGACGCGCAGACGATCGCGGGCGCCGTAGCCACTCGCACTCAGGAAATGGCCACCCGTCCGACGGCGCCGGCAGTCTGCAGTATGCTGACCAAAATCTACGACGACCCGAAGTTTGAAGTGGAAACCCTGGTGCGCTTGGGCGAAAGCCTCTACGCGGTGGGGGCGGCGGAGTTGGCGACTGCGCAGAAACGCACCGGACCGCGTACGAATGACCAATTGCAGGAATCCAGCCGCCTGTTGCAACGCGTTATCGAGCGCTTCCCCACCAGCGAATACGTGGTGGAATCGCTGTACCTGACCGCAAAGATCCTCCGCGAGGAGCAGAAATACGACGAGGCGCAGAAGCTGCTGACGCGCATTATCGATGATTATGCCGAGAGCGACCTGGTGCCGCAGGCGCTGTTCCAGCTCACGCTGATATACCTCGATCGCAACAACATCAATGAGGCCACCGAAACGGCCATGCGGTTAATCTACGGGTTTCCGAAAAATCCGATGGTGGCGGATGCCTTCCTGCAAATCGCCGAATACTATTACACAACCAAAGAGTACACCACGGCGGCGGAGATTTATGAGCGCGTCGTGGAGCGTTTCCCAGATCACCCGCGCATCGACCTCATTCGCTACCGTCTGGCGACCGCATATTATCGCTACGGACTGGTTCACGAGAAAGACCCGGTGAAGCCGGGCAAATGGTGGTATGAGAAAACCACCGCGCAGGTGGCCTTTGAAAAGGCGGTGAAGGTGTACTTGACCTTCGCTGACGCCTACCCCGAACACGAATTGTTCGACGATGCCCTGTATTGGGCGGCCTATGCCCTGGTCAAGAATGATAACTCCCGCTCGGGCTATAAAGTACTAAAACGCCTGCTGGTGAACGCCCCGGCAGATGCGGATATGCGCGCGGCCGCCCTGCGGTTATGTGACACGATACAAGAACGATATCCGCGGATCGCAGAAGAGTAACGATAAAGGATAGCGACCTATGATCATGTTGATGGTGTCCGCCGGAAACGGCGGTGGGATGGATCTGTGGAAGATTCTCTGGCAGGCCAGTCCCATTTCAAAAGTGGTGTTTCTACTACTCATCGCCTGTTCGGTGCTGTCCATCGCCGTCATTATCGAGCGCTGGATTGTGTTGAATCGCGCCCGGGCAGCCACGGAGGCCGGGGTGCGGCAGATCGAGGCCTGGGGGGTGTCGCAGGCTTTGAGCGACGCGCGGTCGGTCATCGTCGGAGTCGCACGGGAGCAGAATCCGCTGTTCTCCGTGTTGCAGGCGGGTATGGCGCAGTGGGATGCGCTGCAGGCGGTGGGGGAAACACGCCTGAGTGTCATGGAAACGATGGTGAATGAGGCGGTCAACCGGGAATTGAAGCAAGTGCGCTCCATGCTGCGCACCAACCTTGCAGTATTGGCGAATATCTCCTCGGTGGCGCCGTTCATCGGTCTGTTCGGTACGGTGGTGGGCATCATCCTCACCTTCGACGCGATTTCCACCACCGGCAACATGGGGCAGGAACTGGTAGCCAGCGGCATCGCAGATGCGCTGGTGGCCACCGCCATGGGTCTGTTTGCCGCCATCCCGGCGGTGCTTGCCTTTAACTACTATATCAATGCCACCAATCAACTCATGTTGTCCATCGAGGTCGCCGCTTCGGAGAAGATTTACTTCCTCGTGCAGCATGCTCAGATGGACGAACCGGCGGTCAGATAGGAACGTGATGTTCGATCCCGCAAACGCAGACGACGATGGCTTTGTCGCCCAAATCAACATCATTCCACTGGTGGACGTGGTGCTGGTGTTGCTCATCATCTTCATGGTCACTACGGTGTTTGCGCGCGACAACCTGAAGTTGGACTTACCACAAGGTAGCCGCGCTGAGCAGATGCATCAACCGCCTGTTGAGATCACCGTCAGCGTAGATCGACAGGGTGCGATCTATGTCAATGGCCGCCCCACCCCATTGGAGCACCTGCAGGCGCGCATTCAGGATTATGTGAACACCAACAAGAACACCACGCTGGTACTGCGCGGCGATACGGCGGTCATATATGGCGATATGCTTCCCGTACTGGATAAGATCAGTGCCAGCGGAGTGAAACTTACCCTGGCGCTGAAACCTGGAGGACAAGTGCGGTAGCGCCGCCGGAAGGATCTACGATGCTCGGTGCATCCGATGACGAGGCCAGCGACGGCTTCCTCGCGCAAATAAATATTATCCCGCTGGTGGACGTGGTGCTGGTACTGCTCATTATTTTCATGGTCACCACGGCGTTTTCGCGCGACTCCGCCCTGCGCTTGGACCTGCCCAAAGGCAGCAGCGCACAGCAATTAGCTTCCGATCCCCCCGTGCACATTCAGGTCAGTGTGCTTCGCGGGGGAAAAATTCTGGTGCTCGGTGAGCCGACTGCCCTCAATGCGTTGAATGGTAAAGTCCTGGCGATCAATCGCAAGCATAAAGCCATCATCGTGCTGCGAGGCGAACGGCAGGTCGCCTATGGGGCGATGATGCCGGTGATCGATGAATTGTGCCGCACGGGCCTACCCATCACCATGGCGTTACAACCGGTGGCGCCGGTTCAGTGAAAGGTACATTGTCGGGTATGCACCCCGCGACAGTCGTGACGATGACGAAATATGTCCTGTTCAGCACTGTCATGCTATGCGCGCTGGCATGGATGCTGTTGTCGCTGTATCGCGGCAACCGCCTACTGTTCCGTGTGCTGCTGTTCGTCGCCCTCGGCCACATCGTCGGGTTAGGCGGGTTGTGGGCCGCCGGCAAACTGTTGCCCGCCAGAGCGCGTGAAATCCGCGTTGCCGTCACCACCTCCTTCCTGCGCGAAACGCCGAAGCCGGTGGAAGAGAAGCCGCTGGCCTTGCCTGCCGGTCGTGATGACGGCAAGCCGCTGGCGAAAATGCCCAAAGGCTCCACGACCAAACGCCCGCAGACCGCGCGCGCCTTTGGCAATACGCGAGCCATCGCCACGCCGGTGGCTGCCGGCGGTGATGTGATCGCCGAGCCGGAGGCGATGGGCGACATCCTCGGGCCGGGCGACAGCCTGGATGTAAACGATATCCGCAACCTGGGCGTCAGCCAGGAAAAGATCGGCGACCCGGAGGGAGATACGGGCGAGGTGCCCAAAGGTTTCGGCGATGGTAAAATAGGCGGGCGTGTCTACTTCATTCGCCTGAAGCACGGCGGCGGCGCCTGGAACGCGCATGCCGACGGCATCAAGCGCCTGTTGCAATTCCTGAACCAGTTTTTCCCATGCGAAACGGAGAATCGCGCGATGACCGCCGGCGAGATCCGCGAGCAGTACATGAACAAGGGTAGCTACCCCTCCTTCATTTACCTCTATTGCGACGATTCCCTGGTATTCAGCGGAAGCGACGTTCTTGTGCTGCGCGCCTACATCGAGCAGGGCGGATTCCTGTTTCTCGACAGTCGCCCGGACAGCTATATCAAAGCACGCGTGACGCGCGAGCTTGACCGCGTGCTGCCCGGCCATCGGCTGACGCCGCTGTCCAATGCCCACCTGATCAACCGGCTACTGTTTCGATTGGCGCAACCGGGGGTCGGGGAGAATATCATCGGCAAGAAAAATTACGGCATCACGCGTGGCGGGCGGTTAGTGGTGTTCTATACCATGGGCAATTTCGGTCATATTTATGCCGCGACGCCGCCAGGAGAGAATGAGTATATCACGGCCCAGTATCAGATGGGCGCTAATGTGATGGTGTACGCGATCAACAAAGGATTGGTTGGCGGGATCACCCAGCGCAAGGGGGCGAACGCGACGATCTCCCAGCAGGCGCTGGAGCACCTGGGCTTGCTCGATGCTGCGCCCAAAGAACAGACCCCGGTGTCGCCCTCCGGAGAATCCGTCAAAGTGAAACCCACGCCCCCCGCCGAAGGCGGCACACCAGCGACGGACGATACCCCGGAAGAACCGGACGAAATCAAACTGGTTGAATAGTGCGAGGAGGCTGGAATGATGCACGGTCACAGGCACGGTATGCAATGGGTCATGCTGCTGCTCGTCGGTCTCCTGCCCATCGCCTGCCCGGTGAAGGCACAGGATGACGACGATGGCGGTGAGGTGAAGCTCACGCCGGATATGCAATGGCGCATGGCGATCACTGCGTGGGATCGCCGCGAGTTCGACGATTCTGCCGTGCTGCTGGTCACCTATGCCACCATGAATCCTGATGATGCCAATGTGCTGGACGCCTGGTGGCGCGCCTATGAAGTGTACCGCGCCTACCGTCCGAAGCCGGAGCGTCGTAAAGAAACCTACGAGAAAGCGATCGCGGTTTGCGTGCGCTGGGAAGGGAAATACGCGCAGACGGATAAAAACCGCGCCGCACAGGCGATGTGGTACCACGCGCTGCTCTTTGAACGCGAACTCGGGCGCGCGGCGGCCATCACCGAACTCAAGGATCTCATCACCCGTTACCCCGATGCTGGCATCGCGGATCAGGCACGCTGGCACGCCGCCGAATGGCTGCGCGAGGCACAGCGGTATCGCGAGGCGATTACCTATTACCAGGATTACCGTAAATCCGTCGGCATCACTGACCTTTCAGGGGCCGCCGCTTATCGTGAAGGGTGGTGCTACGAAGAACTGAAGGACAAAGAGAACGCGATTGCCTCCTACCGTACCGTCATCGATGAGCCTAAGTATAATTGGGGGTGGTGGAACGTTGGCTGGGGCGGGCTGGATACCGCAGAGCGCTTGAAACGCCTGGGTGAAGAACAACTGGCGCGCGCCTATGCGATGGCTGTCCTCGACAAGTGTCCGGAGTGGAGCGACATTAAAATTCGCGCCCGCCAGTTTCTCGGCATGAACGTCACCAGCGCCAAGAAGATGTGGATCCATCCGCATATCTATCCGCACTGGACTACCGATCGCGTCAACCTGGAAGGTGGGGCAAAGATTCCCCTCGTCCTGAATCTCGCGCTGCTGCTGCGCATGTCCGGCGTAACCAAGGAGACCCCATTCAAAGGCACCTTCAGCGTGACGCCGAAAATCGAACTGAGTAAAACCAAGGATCAGCCGAACACGATGCAGGAAGTGCTGGGTGACGACGGCAAGAAGTCCTACACCATCGACGTCGTCTCACCGGATGCGAACGGCAATCCGGTGGGCGACCAGTGGTTCTGGCTTACCCAGGTGCAGGACGCCGCGCCACTGCCGGAAGCCGTCATTATCACGCGCAAATGGGAAAAGATGGGTAAGACCTGGGGCGAAAGCACTATCCGCGTACAATTCCCCGGTCGCTGGCATTTCTACATCACTTTGCCGAACGCCCTCACCAGCCCTGACAACGTCACTGGCTCCAAACCGAATGATGTACAGAACAAGGGCATGACGTTCCATTGGAACGATTGGTATGACCTTAGCCAGGGTGTCACCATCAAATTCCCTGTCGAAGTCGGCGCCAACGTCAACGAGTACTACCCAAAAATCTACCTGCAGCGCTGGTTTACGCCCGCTACCCCGGATAAAAGCGGCGCTGGCACTGAAGCAACTTACGAGATTAAGGAATACTCCGTTTCGCTGAAATCCGACACCGCCTTCCCCTACACCTTTACTTGTCCCACCCTGCAGGATATCACTCTGAACGAGATTTCGCGATAGGCAGCCAATCGCGCATTGCGCGAAGAACGTGCACCGACCTGTTCAGAAAAAGATGATCACATAACCGACAACTCCTTACGTCATGAGCGCATGCGCGGTGTCATGCTTCTCCCAGGGTATCCCCTATACTGCTACTGGTTTGGACGAGGGATCTTGTCGGTCAAGCTACCCTGTGACGGCATCCTGCCTGACGCGCGCAGTCAGGACATCCTGGCTACGGCCAGCGATACCAACGGCTCGATCACCCAGGTGGATTTCTATGAAGATGGCAATCTACTATACACGGATACCACCGCGCCCTATAGCTACTCCTGGAACAACGTCCCCACAGGGTCACTTGCTTGATGGCAGTGGCGACCGACAATGAAAATCATCCCGCGATCTCCAACGCGGTGAGTACTGGTTCCAGAACACGAGGCTGATCTACTGGCCGATGCTGGCGGCCGACGATTACGATCTGATACAGCCCTTTCTCGAGATGTACCGGCGCGCCCTGCCATTAGCCTTGGAACGAACTCGGCTCCTCTGCAACCATTCCGGCGCGTTCTTCCCGGAGACAAGCACCTTCTGGGGAACGTACGGTCTGGGCGATGGCGTTCGCGTCACCGGCGCCGACCCGTTCGAGAAGGTCAATGAGTTCATCCGCTACTACTGGTCGGGCGGGCTGGAGTTGACGGCGATGATGTTGGATACGTATGCGTACACGGGCGACCGGGCCTTTGCCACGAACACGCTGCTGCCGCTGGCCGACGGAATCGTCACCTTCTACGCTAAACACTATCCTCGCGACGCCGCCGGCAAGCTGCATTTCGCGCCGGCGATGGCGTTGGAGACGTATCACACAGCCACCAATCCGCTGCCGGAAATCGCTGGGCTGATGTTCGTGCTGCCGCAGCTGCTCATGTTACCCGAAGACCTAACCACCCCTGAGCAACGTGCTGCCTGGTCACGGCTGCTGGGGGAGCTTCCGCCGTTGCCCAGACGTGAAGAGAACGGCAAGACCTTCCTGCTGCCGGCGGAGACCTATGGAGAAATACGAACCGTCGAGAATCCAGAGTTGTATGCGGTGTTTCCGTATCGCCTCTTCGGCGTTGGCAAACCCGACTTGGAGATTGGGCGGGAAACCTTCTAGCGCCGCAAGAATACAAGCGCGGGGTGCTGGCGGCAGGACCCGATTCAGGCCGCGCTGCTGGGACTGAGTGACTCCAAGCCGGCCTATTCTGGCGCACTCGGGCCACAACCATTCCGCTTTCCGGCGTTCTAATGGGGGATGAACGATTGGATACCGGACATGGACCACGGCGGCGCGGCCTCGATGGGGCTGCAATGCGCCTTGCTGCAGGCCGATGACGACAGGATTTACCTGTTCCCCGCCTGGCCAAAGGACTGGGACGTGGAATTCAAGCTCCACGCACCAGATCAGACGACCGTGGAGGGTGTCTACCGTAACGGCGAGCTTGAGACACTGATCGTCCTGCCTGCGGAACCGGCCAAGGATGTCGTCAACATTCTCGAAAGGGCCCGGTAGGCTTGTATGATCAAGCTAACATGTCAACCGCGGAGTACTCGCTGGATCTGGCCTATCGGCGAAATGATACCGCAGAACGTCGATGTGCAGTCCAGCTTTACACTCGACGCCTTTCCGGAGTGCGACAGCGGACATCGGACGTGCTGGGATGGACATCATCTCGACCGCCAGTCCCGCAGCACCCCGTGGACCGACAGCCCCGGAGTACATCGCGTTTTCCCCCTTGTTCCCACCGCACTGATGAGGACGCTAACGCCAACGCACGTGTTTCGACATCCCGTGTCTATCCCAGATAGCGGTGGTGGGCGTCAATCGAGGTAAAAATTCGGCGCACATGGGGAAGGCACGATGCGCGGGCAGGAGACATTTTCGATCGCTACCGTACCCGGCAAATTCTCGCTAACACTGCTTGACTTCCGTAGCGTTTATTGTATAATGTTGATATCGCTATTTAAACAGGAATACCGGAATCGACAGAATCATGTTGACCAAATACCATCTTATCCACCAGGAACTTCTCCGTGGGCTGCGCAGTGGGCGTTGGCAGGCTGGCGAACAGTTGCCGGCCTTGCCGGACCTGGCGCGGCAACTGGGGGCCTCGCGCTGGGCGACTGACCGCGCGTTACACATGCTGATTGCCGAAGGCCTGCTGGAACGCGTGCCCAAACAAGGCACCTTTGTCCGCGAGGCGACATTGCGTGGCGCATACCAGCGTGCCCCGATTACCGTGCTCGGTGTCAGTCCCAGTGACTGGCTGGCCGGCGATTACCTCGGGCCCATGATGGGCACCTTTGCTGCTGATCTTGGCGAACGCGACTGGGTCTTTCTCCACCTCACCGACCCTGATGCCGCTACCGACCGGCTGCAATCATTCGGTTCGCCAATCGTGATTAGCATCAATCCACGCAAAGATGATGTGCCCGCCCTTGAACGGCTGGCGTCGGCGGGGCTGCAAGTGCTATGCCTGGGCGCTAACGTCGAGTCCTCGCGCTTGCATAGTGTCGCCATGGATAACATGCAGGCCATGCAGATCGGCTTGCATACGCTGGCGCAACTTGGACATCGACGCGTGGGATTTTTGGGCACGTTTACCGCGGCATTTGATACGATTGACCGTGAACTCGGATTTCGGCAAGGGGTGGCTGCCCTGGGCCTGGACCCTGACCCGCGATTAGTCGTCTGCCGCACGCATCCCGAAGGCGTGGCCGCCCTCGTTGAAGAGGCCTTTACGTGTTGGTGGTCGCTCCCTGAGCCCCCCACGGCCATCTTCAGCGGCGGCGTTGCGCTGACGCATCCGCTGCTGGAGGCGTTGGCGACGCGCGCGTTGCGCGTTCCGGACGATGTCTCGCTGGTCGCCATTGATGATTCTCCCCTGCTGGCGCATCTGGCCACGCCGGTAACGGTGATTCGTCAACCGCTGGAGGAGATGGGGCATCGCGCCGCCCAGGTGTTGGAGCTACTGGTGGGCCACGCCGGGTCGGCGTTTCATGTACTGGTACCACCCACCCTAATCGAGCGCGCGTCCTGTGCTGCGAGGAATGAGGCATGAAGAAGATCGGGTTCATCGATTACTTCATCGACGAATGGCATGCGAATGCATACCCACAGATGATCAAAGACAGCCGATTCGGCGATCAGTTCGAGGTAGTGCTGGCCTGGCAGGAAATCACCGTGCCGGGGAAGCAGCGTATCGAAGATTGGTGCGCGGAACGGGGAATCGCCCAGGCAACGAGCATCGAACAGGTCGTCGAGGAGTGCGATTGTCTGGTGGTGCTGTCGCCGGATAATGCGGAACGGCACGAAGATCTGGCCGATCTTCCGTTGCGCAGCGGAAAACCGGTGTACATCGATAAGCCGACCGCCCCTTCGCTGGCCGCGGCACATCGGCTCTTCGCAAAGGCGGTGGAGCACGATACGCCGATGATGTCCTCTTCGGCGCTACGCTTCGGATCCGAACTCGAAGCCGTCTTGCGCGACACGCTGGCCGGCCGGTCGGCGAACATGGTGGCCACGCAGGGCGGCGGTCAGTATCATATTTATGCCATCCACCAACTGGAGATGCTGGTAATGGTGCTGGGCACCGGGGCACGGTCGGTGATGCAGTGCGGCACCAACAGCTCGACGGTGATGATGATGCGCTACGATGATGCGCGCCGTGGCCTGATGACCCTGTCGCCGCATTTGCCGTTCCGCCTGTATGCGCAATATGCGGAAGATCAAGGCGTACTCATCGATGCCATGGAGGGCTTCTTTCCGCGGTTCATCGAGGCCCTGCTGACGTTTTTCTGCACCGGCGTCTCTCCTATTCCCATTACGCAAACCCTGGAGATAGCAGCGCTGCTTGAAGCGGGTGCAGCAGCGCTGACTTCCCCGAATACGTGGGTGGCCGTGCCGGAATTACGCGAGGTATCCCCATGAGCATGACCTCACGCGAATTGGTGCGCGCCGCCATGAGCGGTCAACCGGTGGATCGCGTGCCGATATTTCCCGTGACCACCCGCAACCTGGGCATGCGTGCCCTGGGCAGGAGGGTCGGCGAATGTGTCCTCAGTGCATCGCTCGCCTTCGAGGGGATTCGCGCCATGAAGCGGCGCTTTGGGTTCGATGGCCTGGAGTCCGGTCTCGGAGCGGGATACGATTTCATCGCTCCGCAAACGATGGAGGTGGACGGCATCAGATACCTCGTCAATGACCAGGGTCAGCCCATGGCGCGATTCGAAGAGGATGACGACCCGGTCGCGCTGGATCAGACGCCGTTGCTTATCAATAAAGCCGATCTCGATAGAGTCGAACTCGTGCCCGCCGAACGTTTTATCGCATCAGGACAGACCGAAGCGATGCGTAAACTCCGTACGGATATGGGCGATGACCTCTACATTGCCGGCTGTGCAGCGAACCAAACGATGAACAGTCTTGCTGGATGGCGCGGTTCTGAGCAGGCAATGTACGATCTGGTGGACGATCCAGAATTCGTGGATGCGCTGATGGATCACGCGACCGATATCTCCATCGAGGTGGGGAAGGCGATGATCGACGCGGGGGTGGATGCCATCTATATCGGCGATGCCTGGTCATCCGCCAGCATCATCTCGCCCAAACAGTTCGAGCGATTTTGTCTGCCGCGTTATACGCGAACGGCCGCGGCCTTTCATGCCCTGGGTGCGCAGGTCTACCTGCATATTTGCGGCAATGCTGCTCCGCTACTTGAAATGATTGCGGATACCGGCGTGGATGCCCTCGAACCACTGGATCCATTAGGAGGCGTACGGGTGGATGATGCCGTGCGGCGCATTGGACACCGTATTTCGTTGAAAGGCGGTGTGAATACGCTCACCCTGCTGAATGGCACGCCGGACGAGGTGCGCGCGGAAACACGGCAGGTATTGGATGCTGCGGTTGGCAAATGCCGGGGCTTTATCCTGGGCAGCGGGGATGATATCCCGCGCGACACACCGTTTGCGAACATCGACGCGATGGTGGAAACCGCCAGGAGTTATCAGTAACGATTTCCCCATTCCCGAAGGAGGATGCAATGCCCGCACCCACTGACGCACAGTGCGGCACCCTGCAGATCGGCATCTTTGCCGATAACCTGAAACTGCCATTGCGTGATGGCCTGCGCACAGCCGTTGAATTGGGCGTGCCATCGTTTCAGATGTACACCTCAACTAACGAGATGGCTGGCGGTGAATTCACCCCTGAGCAGATGACGGCCGCCGATCGAGCGGCATTCCGGCGCTACTACGAAGGGCTGGGTTTGCAGCTCTCCGCGACGTGCGGCGATTTCGGCCACGGTTTCGTCGATCCCGTAGTGAACGAATCATTGATTCCGAAAACCTTCGCGCAGATTGACCTTGCCGTGGATCTAGGCGCCAGCATCATCACCACGCACATTGGCGTGGTGCCGGCCGAGCGAAATGCCGAATGGCAGACACTGCGCGGGGCCTTGAACCGGATAGGCGCGTACGCCGAGCAGAAGGGCGTGGTACTCGCCACCGAGACGGGACCGGAAAGCGGGCCCGTGCTGCGCGCACTGCTTGATGCACTGGATACCAGTGCCATCCGGGTCAACTTCGATCCCGCCAACTTGACGATGGCCGGCTTCGATCTGGATGAGGCGCTGGAGGCGCTGCTGCCATTCATCGTGCATACGCACGCTAAGGACGGGGTCCGCGATCCCGAGGCGTGGAGCCGTGGGCGCTGGCAGGAAGTGCCGCTGGGGGAGGGTGATGTGCCATGGGAGCGGTATATCACCCGCCTGCGCGAAGCTGGATACACCGGCGCCTTTACGATCGAACGTGAGGTGGGGGCAGATCCCGTCGCTGACATGCAGAAAGCTATCGATTTCCTGCGCACGCTGTGAATGAGGAGTGACATATGAAAAAGCATTATACCGTGGCCGTCATTGGTGCTGGGGCGATTGCCCATGCCCTACATCTGCCGGGCTATGCAAAGCGAGAGGATGTGGAACGGATCGTCGCGGTGGATATCGAACCCGCACAGCTTGAAGAGGCCAAAGAGAAATTTGATATCGCGGCCACCTACACGGATTATCGCGACATGTTTTCGCATGAATCACCGGACCTCGTTTCGGTGTGCACCCCCAATGCCTATCATGCCGAACATGCCCTTGCCGCATTACGCGCAGGTGCGCATCTGCTGCTGGAGAAGCCGATGACACTGTCGCTGGCGGATGCGGAGGCTATTCGTCGTGAAGCGCAACTGGCCGGAAAGCAGGTGATGATCGGTTTCTCCCACCGCTTCAATTCCACGAACCGCAAAATCAAGGACATCATCAGCAAAGGGAGGATTGGCGAGCCGTTCATGATACGTGTGCGCTTTGCGCATGGCGGCCCATTCCCCGGATGGGCGAAATCGGATTGGTTCTACAAGCCGGAGTTGGCGGGCGGCGGCGCGCTGCTGGATATGGGCATCCATGCCTTTGACTTGTGCAACTGGCTGTTGGGACCAGTCACCGCGGTAACCGCGCAGATGGCGACGTTGCGAAAACCCATCGCTGTGGATGATAACGCGGTGATCACCCTCGAGTTCGGCGACCGGGCCATGGGATATATTGAGGTTGGATGGACCAGCGGTCCCGGCTTCAATGGGCTGGAGATCTATGCTGATAACGGGACTATTCTCCATAAATATGGTACGCCGGCGGAAGTCACCGTGGGAAGAGTGAGCCCGGATCAACAAGCGGTCGCTCGCTATTCGACGCGCAAGCTGCAGACCCCCAAAGCGGGGGTCTGGGATACCGAGATGGATTATTTCATGAATACCGTGCTGAAGGGCAAAGTGCCGGAAATGGGCGTGGACGCCGGCATCGCCTCCCTGGCAATAGCCCTCGCTGCGCAGGAGTCGGCGAGAACAGGGCAGCGGATTGCGGTGAAGACGGCGGTGAGTACGTAATTGCATCCGTGACATATTGGGCTGGCAGCGACAGCACCGCACGGCGCTCTCGCTGTGTCGTATACCTGGTTCGGCGTGTGCTTACGCGCAGTAGGCCTGGCCGCGTGGTCTGCTGATGCGGAGATTGAACTTGGTTCCCAGACGCGCGAGACGGTGACGCGCGCCGTATAACGCCTGGAGCATGCCCGCGCCGGACTGGTGGGGAGTGGCGTGTGGCGGCATAGCTCGCTGTCAGCTTATGTGCAGTTCACGTCTGCCCCCCACTGACACGGTATTCGGGGGGCATTACTGAGCATACTCCTATCCGCTACACAGTCCATCGAAGAACGCTGGCAGTTCCTCCGTGGGTTGTCACGGGGCATCAGCAGTCGTGGCAGCGGTGATCCTGTCTACTCTGCGCGAGGTAGCGCGGAAGAGTCTGAACACAATAAGGGCTGTAGTTTCTTCCAGGTGCCGTCTCGTTGGAAGCGTTGATTGTAATTATAGATCGTTCGCCAAGTTTCGCCGAAATCTTCCGGGAGAGCGCGCCAGACGCACTGGGTGCGCACGCGATAGCGGAGAGCATTCAGTACTTCACGCATATTTGCCTGACGTGGACGACCGTTCGATGAGGTTGCTGGCAATAACGGTTGCAGGTTCTCCCACTCGGCATCCGTCAGGTCGCTGGGAAATGGCTTCCGCTGCAGATCTATGGGCGTGCTGGGTAGGTGTTGTGTTCCATAAGTGGATTTAGATGGCTTTTGGAACAGTATGGCATGATGCGGTGGCGCGCAGGACTCACGGATGATCAACGTGGGCTGAATCCAAATGGTTTCCGGGGTGCGGTCGGCGAGGGGGGAGGCATCATCCAGGCGTCGGAACAGCAGGTCGACCAGGCATGCTGCCTCGGTCTGGTGCTGCTGATCGATGGAGGTGAGCGCAGGATCGACACAGGGGCAGATTTCCGTATTGCCCATGCCAAGGACACTGAGATCCTGGGGAACGCGGAGCCCGAGCCGACGTGCCACATTGATAATCATAACGGCGATTTCATCGTTGGCTATCAGCGCGGTCGGACGGTGTGCGCTCTGGAGCATCTGGGCGAGGGCTTCTTGTAGAGGAGGGACGATCTCCTCCCAGCGGAACTCCAGGAGATCGCTGCGCAGCGCATCGAGGTCAAGGGTGGCGCGGAGTTCCAGGCCGCGTCGATGCAGCGCCTGCAGGATGGCGTGGGGTCGTCCACGCCGGAAGCCTTTCGATAGATTAAAAATGAAGCCGATGTCTCGATGTCCGAGTTCGAAGAGGTAGTTCACCGCCAGCTCTCCGATCGCATCTTCATCGAGGCTGACGCGATCGATCGGCATCTCCACCGGGGTGACGCTGCGGGCGATAACCGGGATGCCGCGGCTCCAGAGTTCCAGAATGGCCGACCGGGGGATGGGATCGTACGAACCGCTATGCATCACAATGCCCTTCACCCCAAGGGATCCCAGCGTTTGCAGCGCTTTGATGATGTGGGTATGCAACGCGCGTGTCTCCAATAACACCAGCGAATACGACTCTGCAAACGCATGGGATGAAATCGCCGTAATTATAGGCGTATACCCAATGTCGGGCACGATGCACCCGATGAGCCGAGGCCGTGCCCCCGCCGTTCCATCGAGATGACGATAGTGGTAGAGATCGGCCAGGTCGAGAATGCGTTGGCGCGTCTGCGGTGCGATATTGCCGGTATGATGCAACACCTTGAACACGGTGGTGGCGCTCACCCCGGCGAGTTGGGCGAGTTGGCGGATGGTGGTCATATTGTCACCTTGGGGAACTAGTTCCCTCTATTCTACCCCGATGATCCCCTTGACGCAAGAGAACACCGGCCTACAATGAGAGTGACGCTGATTGTCGCGAGTGCCAGCAAGCCGCGAGGAGATCAGCGATCATTACCGTGAAAAGAGGGCATGTGATGCACACCCCATCTTCCCAACGAGGGTTCACCCTCATTGAGCTCCTCGTCGTCATTGCCATCATAGCTATCCTGGCGGCGATTCTCTTCCCGGTGTTTGCCAAAGCCCGGGAGAAGGCGCGACAGACGTCGTGCCTGAACAACCAGCGGCAGATCGCCGTAAGCATCCTGATGTATGCCCAGGATCACGACGAGGAGTTGCCTGACGCCTCGAACGTCTGGACGGAGCTCAACATCGACCGCAACATCCTCATGTGCCCCACCAAGGGCAAAAAGGTCGCGAATGCTTACGTGTACAACGACGACTATTCCAGCAAGGCCATCGGAGAAATCACCGAGCCGGCCAGCGCACTACTCACCGCTGATGGTCAGCATGCCGCCACCACCACGACAACGCCCGTCACATACGACAATGTCGCGTACAGTCTTGACGACATCGATACCCGCCACAACAACAAGTATGTCGCCACCTTTGTCGACGGGCATGTCGCCGTGATGGATATGACGTTCAAAACCCTGCTATTGCGTGATAGCCTGTGGGCCTGGCTGAAAGCCGATGCCGTCACTGGCGTGGGCAATGGCGACGTTGTCGCCTCGTGGCCCGATTCCAGCGGTGGAAGTCATGCCTTCATCGGCGGTGGGACGACGGGGGCGACCTACATCGCCAGTGGGCCGAATGGCCTGCCCGCGATCAGTCTGGGATCAGACAATCTGTCCGCGAACGCCAATACGGCCTATGTACAGAACACCACCACCAAGCTGGGTACCCTAGAAGGGTGGGCGCTCATCATGGCAGTCAAGCCCATATCCCTCTCCTCGGGGTATCCAGCCTTCTTCTCGGTGTACCAAACTGGGGCAACCACTTCCTACAATACTGGGGTAACCGTCAACATGAATTGGATGCAAACACCGTTTCTGAACACGAGTAACATCCCCTTCAGCGCTGGCTCCTGGCAAGTACTGGCATTTGGCGGCACCAGGACATCAGCGTTTGTCAAACGAGGCACGATACATGGGGACACTATGCTAGCTTCCGGCGGATCAGTGGGTAACGTCCCCAACGCGCCAGGCTATTTCTTCGATGAGATCACTATCGGCCGGGCATATTTGGATACCGGCAGATACTTTGACTGCAACGAGCAAGTCGCCGAAGTACTGATCTATAAGAGCGAAGTGGGCGGGCTTGGTCTGTCCATGGCCATGCGTTATCTGGCCAACCGTTATGACATCAACTGAATACTGACAGATGTCTTTGCACGGTGCGTGCGTGGGTGCTACTGCAGCAGTCGCTGGAGGCCGATGCCCTCGAAGCCAGCCCACTTTATTGGACTACAATGGATACGGCGCCGTCACGGCCGTATCGCACCACCTTGTATTGACAACAGAGAAACACACACGCATTATAAGATTGTCCGTAACGTTACTGTTCAGCGACGATGGCCGTAACGCCGTTGCCCCAAAAAACCGGCAGGGATGCCACAGGTTGCCCCGCGGCTCGGCGGTCCGTCGCGACCGCCGAGCCACCAGATCACACCAGAGTGGAGGAATGTTTATGTACACGCGTCGTCGCACGCCCGCGCTGCTGGGTGTGCTTTTGGGTCTCGTGTTCCTGTGGGGCGCCTGCCTGCGCGGCACGGCGGCTGAAGCCGCCACGCACGAGGGTCCGGTCTTTCAGACCGAAACCGTGCCGAACAATAATATGGGAGGGAACGGAGCATATGAGGGCAAAGAATTCTCGGCACTGCTGCCGGGGAATACTCGGATCGCCGGGACGCCGCTCAGCGCCGCCGCCATCGCCCGTGGGCGCGATTTGCGGGGCAAAGACAAGAACTTCATCTGGATGAACAGCCTGCGCATCCTGCCCACCGGCATAACCGACGCCGCGGTGGC
>JAGUZN010000311.1 GCA_020060775.1 Armatimonadota bacterium | reverse complement strand
CGCCTGGAATTCTTCGATGGTCGTCGATGTTACATGTGAGCGCTGTGCCGCTTTGCGGATGGCCGCGCCGATGGGATGCTCGCTGTACTGTTCCAGTCCGGCGGCCAGCGACAGCACCGCCGTTGCATCGCCGATGATGCCATCGACGCGCAGGCGACCATACGTGAGCGTGCCGGTCTTATCGAAGCCGATGGCGCGGATGCGGCTGCCCGTTTCCAGCACGGCGCCGTATTTCACCAGCACCCCATCGCGTGCGGCGCGGGCCACGGCGGCCAGCATGGCCATCGGCGTGGCGAGCACCAGCGCGCAGGGACAGCCGATGATGAGCAGGGCGAGCGCCCGCAGCACCGGCTCCTGCACCTGCAGCGCATACCCGACGATGGCGACGACGATAGCGACGAGCACCATGGCCGGGGTGTAGTACTGGGCGAAGCGGTCGATCTGTTGCTGCAGGCGCGGCTTGCGGTGTTGCGCCTCCGCGATGAGCTGGGCAATGCGCGCAAAGGCTGAATCCTGATACGGCGTATTCACCCGCACCTGCAACGCGCCGTGCTCGTTCAATGTGCCGGCATAAACAGCATCGCCGATCCCCTTCACGCGGGGCAGGCCCTCGCCGGTGATGGTCGATTCATTCACACTCGACGCGCCATCGAGCACTGTACCGTCCAGCGGTATCAGTTCGCCGGGACGCACCAGCACGTGCTCTCCGACCTGCACCTCTTCGACACCCAGCACGATTTCACCCTCGGGACGCAGCACGGTTGCCCGGCGCGGGGCCGAAGCCATGAGCGACGAGATGGCGCGGCGCGCGCGCCCGGTGGTGATTCCCTCCAGCAGATTGCCGACCGCAAAGAGCACCAGCACGGCGGCGGCTTCGCCCCATTCGCCGATGATGATCGCCCCGGTCACGGCGATGGTCATCAGCACGTAGAGGTCGAGGGTGCGCCTGCGGAGGGCATGCCAGGCACGCCGGAAGACGGGGAGGCCGGCGACCGCCATACTGATGGCAAAGGCGATCTGCGGCGCGAACGGCATCCCGGCGAGTGTGAGCAATCCACCGACCACCCAGATTATCGCCGCCAATCCGGCGATCATCCAGCGCTGGTGTTCGCCCCAGCGCGAGGGTGGGGGCGTCTCGTTTTGGCTGACGAGGTCGGCAAGACGATAGCCCAGCTCTTCAGCGCGGGCGCGCACCGTATCCGCGCGTTCTGCGCTGTCGAGGGCGAGATCCAGGCTGCCGGCGCCCACGTTCAACCGTGCGGCGTGCACCCCTTCGACAGCGTTCAGTTCGCGCTCCAGCGCCGCCGCGCATTCCGGGCAATCCAGCCCGACCACGCGATATGCCCGGTAGTGCTGTTCAGGTGTTGCTGTCGTGCGCGCGGCGCCGCTCATCCGTATCTCCCATGTCATGACAACTGTATGCACATAGTGTAAGAAGCTGCTTTCAAATTCTCTGTCCGGTCTCGCTTGATCTTTTCGCGGCGGTCCCTGCCGGGCCTCCTCGCCCTATCGACCCTGGATAGTACCTCGTCATCCCAGCAGGGACCGCCGCGAACATCTACGGCGCGATCCGCGAACAGAGAATTTGAAAGCAGCTTCTGAGAACTGTATTTCTTGTATGCTGTTTATGCCCATCGCCAGCTGTCTTCACACGAGCCCCGGACATTTCCGCAGCAATCTTCTGCTATTGCGCGGCGGCGCACGGGAGGGGCCGATGGCGCAGGTGGACGACGCGGGTGTGACCTCGGTATGCCAAAACCGGCGGATGCTCACTCCCTGCGATGGGAATGCCGATTGGAGACACTGCGATAGGAGGTGACCCCATGTCCCGACTCTGGAAATGGTGCATGTTGCTGGCCATCATGGCCGGCGTCCCTCTGTTGCTCGGGATCGACGGTTGCGGTGCCAGCCCGCTTGGCATCGATGAACAGACGGAAATCCAAATCGGGCAACAGGCCGCCGCGGATATCGAACAGCAGTACGGCGTGATTACCGGCACGGCACAGGCGCAACGGGTGAACCGCATTGGCCAGGCCATCGCCGCGCGCTCCGAACGTCCTGGCCTTCCCTGGAGCTTCCGCATCCTGAACGTGAGCGATGTGAATGCCGTGTCGCTTCCGGGTGGTCCGATCTATGTGACGCGTGGGTTGCTGGAAGCCGGCGTGAGCGATGCGGAACTGGCGGGCGTGCTCGCCCACGAGGTCGCCCATGTCAATCAGCGCCATTCCGTTGCGGCGATCCGCCGGGCCATGACCTACGATCTGCTCTCCGATCTGGTGTTCGGGCGCAGCAGCGCGGCGCTGCAGACGGCGGTGAATGTCGCCGTGCAGTACGCCGTGCAACTCCCTCGTTCGCGGGAAGCGGAGTACGAGTCCGACTCGATCGGCATTCGCCTGGCGTATAACGCGGGTTATCCTGCTGGCGGCCTGGTGACCTTCTTCCAGCGCCTGCAGCAGATCAGTGGTCCGCAAACCGCGCCTTCCTGGATGCGCACGCACCCCACGACCGCCGACCGCATCGCCCGCGCGCAGCAGATTGTCGCGCAGGTGCAGGGACAACCGCGCCCGGTGCCCGTGGCGTTGCTGCAACGCGAGGTGAAGGAGATTAAAGCCGTGGCCACGGAGAAGTCCTACGAACCGCAGGTGCGCCTACTACCTGAGTGAGCGAACGTGATCGTTGCGCGGAACGTCGCGGGGCGCCTGCAGCAGGCGCCCCGCGATATTCCGTGTACCGGTCGTCACGTGGCGCCTTGCCCTCTGACCTCTTGCTGGCTGAGTCCGCGTTTGGCGTTTCGCGTTTGGGCAGTGTCTTCCCAGTCCATACAGCAACGGGGGAGGGTAAGGCCGCAGGTTGTGAGCGAGCGCAGCGAGTCAAATAGTGGGGGTTATTCCTTATTAGAGCGTGTATGAACCGGGATGATCCTTTACACATTGTCCGGGATGATGCTTTACATCTCGGCGTGTGGGCATGCTGATACCATGCCGTGGAAGGAATCAT
>JAGUZN010000004.1 GCA_020060775.1 Armatimonadota bacterium | reverse complement strand
TACACTCTTTCCCTACACGACGCTCTTCCGATCTCGAAGAGATCGAGCACCCGCGCTTCGGGCACCGCGTGCGCCAGGATGTTGAAGAGGCTTTCGCGCACCATGCCCGAGGTCGGCCGGGTAGCCTCGCCCCGGGGGGTGCGCAGATTGCGCCCACGATATTTGCCGGCGCTGATGCGCATTAACGCACCTCCACCGTGCTGGACAGCGGCATGGACACCACCCCGGCGTTTTTGAAGACGTGGAAGACCAGCTTGCGCCCGTCGAGGAACAGGCCGTCGCCCTCCACCACGCCGAGCGGTCCGCTCACGCGTACCTTGCGCCGGGAGAACCAATTCATGGTGTTCCAATCATAGAGCACTTTGATAATGCCGCCCGCTTCCACGCGCGCCAATGCCTCAGCCACCCCGCGCACCAGCGCGACCAGCACATCCTCGCGCGAGAACAGTCGACCGGCGAGCGCATGTAGCGACCCGGCACGCGCCTGCAATTCCTCGGGGAATGCCTCTACGCCGCAGTTCACCCCGACGCCGACCACCACGGCATCTTCCACCGTTTCCACCAGGATGCCGCCCACTTTGCGATCGTGCAGCATCAGGTCGTTCGGCCACTTGATTTTCACGGGCAGATCCAGCCCGCCCAACCCTTTCGCCGCGCCGACACCGGTGAGAATGGCCAGGTGCTGCGGGGGCAGTTGGGCTGCGGGACGGAAGAGCACGGAGCAGAGCACGCTGCTCCCCGGCGGGGCAATCCACAGCGCGCCCCGCCGGCCGCGACCATGCGTCTGGTAGTCGGCCCAGACGACCGTGCCCGCCGGCGCACCTTCGCGTGCGAGCTGCATCGCCCGGGTATTGGTGGATTCAACTTCATCATGATGCTCCAGCATGTAGCCCTCGCCGAGCCGCTGGCGCACCCTCGTCAGGTCCAGTGTCATAGCGGCACCAGTGTCACGAATTTTCCCGGGGATGTCAAGCCTTGCGACACCCCGTTGCGTCGAATGGTGCCCGGGTGTAGACTAGCGACAACGCCGCTAGTCTACCGGGAGGCCGCCATGCTGGAGTCCATTGACCTGTCACTCAACCTGTCGAAAGAAGACAGCGCGAAGCAACTGAAGAAGGTGCAACTTCGCCTCGTGCGCCTGCAGCAGCGCATCCGCCAGGCAGGCATCCCCGTCGTCATCATGTATGAAGGATGGGATGCCAGCGGGAAAGGGGGCAGCATTCGCCGCATGACGGAAAAGCTGGACCCGCGCGGCTTCCAGGTGTATCCCATCGGCGCGCCCACCGAACTGGAAAAATGCCATCACTACCTGTGGCGTTTCTGGACGCGGCTGCCGGCTTGCGGCCAGATCGCCATCTTCGACCGCAGTTGGTATGGCCGCGTGCTGGTCGAGCGCGTGGAGAAATTTGCCACGCCCGAGGAGTGGCGGCGCGCCTATCGTGAGATCAATGATTTTGAGCGCATGCTCACGGACGACGGCACGGTGCTGGTGAAATTCTGGATGCACATCAGCAAGGAGGAGCAACAACGTCGCTTTGACGAACGTGAGCAAGATCCGTACAAGCAGTGGAAAATGTCCGAGGAAGACTGGCGCAACCGCGAACGCTGGGATGATTACCGGGAAGCGGCGGAGGAGATGTTTGACCACACCGATACCTCGCATGCCCCCTGGCGGATCATCGCCGCCGAGTCGAAGCATTACGCGCGTGTCGACACGGCGCGCATCGTTGCCGACGTCATCGCGCGCGCCTTGGGGGATGTGGGGGAATAGAGCGTTGCCTCATTCTTTCCGACCATCCCCTTGAGGGCAATTGCCGCACACGCGCGTGGGTGGTACACTGTGATGCTTTATGAATACGCATCACAACGACAACTCACCCCTGTTTCCCTTCGCGCCGTGGCGCGTGCCCGGCGGCACGGAGCCGTCGCCGCAGCCGCTGCCGATGTCGCGCGCCGAGATGAAGGCGCGCGGCTGGGATGCCTGCGACATCATCATTGTCACCGGAGATGCCTACGTGGATCACCCCTCCTTCGGCGCGGCGCTCATTGGCCGCTTTCTGGAGTGGCTCGGGTACCGCGTGGGGGTGATCGCGCAGCCGGATGTGCATGATGTCGAGTCGGTGCGCGTGCTCGGACGGCCGACCTTGTGCTGGGGCGTCACGGCGGGCAACCTGGACAGCCAGTTGCTGCACTACACGGTGATGCGTAAGGTGCGGCGCGACGACCCGTACGCCCCCAACGGCGTGGCGGGCAAGCGCCCGGTGAACGCCAGCATCGTCTACACCTCGCTGGTGCGTCAGGCGTATAAGGGCGTGCCGGTGATTCTGGGCGGGGTGGAAGCCTCACTGCGGCGTTTCGCCTACTACGACTACTGGACGGATAAGGTACGGCGGTCGCTGTTGCTGGATGCCAAGGCTGACCTCATCGTGTTCGGCATGGCCGAGCGGGCGATGGCGGAGGTGGCCCAACGCTTGCGCGAGGGGCGTGATCTGCGCGACATTCCCGGGACCGCGGAAGTGCGCCCTACGCTGGAGGGGCTCGATTTCGTGGAACTGCCCGCGTTCGAGGAAATCGCCGCGCCAACCCAGGAGGGCAAGTTCGCCTTTGCGCGCATGGCGCGCGCTATTCACGAGCACACCGATCCTACCACATCGTCGGCGCTGGCACAGCGCCATGACGAGCGCTGGCTGGTGGTGCATCCGCCGGCGCGCCCGCTGGAACCGCGCGAGTTGAACCTGCTCTACGAATTGCCGTTCACCCACCACCCGCACCCGGCCTACGGCAAGGCGCGCATCCCGGCGTATGCGATGATCAAGGATTCCATCACCACGCATCGAGGCTGCTACAGCGGATGCAGCTTTTGCGCCATCGGCGCACACCAGGGGACGGCGATTACTTCGCGCAGCGAGCAGAGCATTTTGAATGAAATCCGCCGCCTGACGCGTGATACCGATTTCCATGGCACGGTGAGCGATCTCGGTGGGCCAACGGCGAACATGTATGGCACCGGCTGCTCGCGCGGGCGCTATCGCTGCAAGGGGAAGAGCTGTCTCTATCCGAAACCGTGCAAGCAGCTCAATGCCAGCCACGGGCCGGTGGTGCAGTTGCTGCGCGCCGCGCGCAAGGTGGAGGGCGTGAAGCATGTCTTCGTGTCCAGCGGCATCCGCTTCGACCTGGCGCTGCTCGACACCGCGCACGGCTACATCAACGAACTGGCGCGTCACCACGTGAGCGGGCGCTTGAAATTGGCGCCGGAGCATGTGGCGCCGCCGGTGTTGAAGGCGATGCGCAAGCCGGAGGTGGAGCTGTACCGCGAGTTCGTTGACCGATTTCAGACGTGTGCAAAACGCGCAGGCAAGCCGCATCAGGTGGTGGAGTACTTCATCAGCGGGCATCCGGGATGCACGTTGACGGATATGGTGCAATTGGCGGAGTATTTGCATCGCGAGCAGATCACGCCGGAGCAGGTGCAGGACTACTACCCCACCCCGCTGACGCTGGCGGCGGCGATGTACTACACGGGGATCGATCCGCTCACTGAGAAGCCGGTGCATGTGGCGCGCACGGACCGCGAGAAGGCGGAACAGCGTGCGCTGCTGCTGTACAAGAAACCGGAGTTCCACCAGAAGGCGCGCGAGGCATTGCGCGCCGCCGGTCGCGACGACCTGATCGGCATCGGTCCCAAGTACCTGGTGCCGCCGGAGCCGGGCAGCGCCGTGCGGATGCCGGAGCGCATGGCGAAGCCGGCGCACCCCCGTGCTAGTCGGGATCGGCAGAGACCACCGGCACGGCGCCGTCGGCGAAGTTAATGGTCAATGCCGGCTCACCGGCGGCGAGGGCTGCGGAGGGGATGAGCGCCCCATCATCCGGACGCGTGACGAACGCATAGCCGCGCAACAGCACACCGCGCGGGTCCAGCGCGGTGATCCGTCCTTCCACGGCCTCCAGGCGTGCGTGACCGTCCTTCAGTCGCCGGCGCATGCGCTCCAGGATGCGCTCCCCCGCCAGATCGAGGGCCTGGGCTTTTTCCTGTAAAATGATGCGCGGATTCCGCATGGCCGGATGGGCAGACAGGTGCTGCAACTCGCGCTGCCCACGGGCGATGATCTGCCGCGTGCGCGCGTAAGCCCGCGCTTCCAATCCCTGCAGGTATTCGACGATCCCCTGCATATCCGGCACCACCAGTTCGGCAGCGGCGCTGGGCGTGGGGGCGCGCAAGTCCGCCACAAAGTCTGCGATCGTGTAGTCCGTTTCATGTCCCACCGCACTCACCACCGGGACGAGCGAGTTAGCGATGGCGCGGGCCACGGCTTCATCGTTGAAGCAGGCCAGTTCTTCGAACGAACCCCCGCCGCGCGCGAGCACAATGACATCG
>JAGUZN010000374.1 GCA_020060775.1 Armatimonadota bacterium | reverse complement strand
CCGTTGCGCATGCTGGTCATCTGCTCGTCACGGCACCAGTACGAGGCCATCACTCTCGCGCGCAGCATCGATGCGGCGTGCGATATCGTTCCGGTCTGGCCCGCTTATACCGCGCAGGAAAATACCTCTGCTCCAGAACTCAATCACCTGCTCCGCCATTACCTGGGCACGCGGCGCTACCAGGTGATCGCCGTCGCCGGTGTGCGCCTGGGGGCGCTGCCCGATGACTGCGAAGCGTATATCGCTGAACTGATCCAGCAGCAGGGCGTGGGGCTCATCTATGCTATGCCGGATTTCAAGCCGGACGTACCGTCGCCCGTCCTCGATCCCCTGCTGCCACTGGCGTTCGACCGCACCGGCTACAAGCCGGAAAGCCGGCAAGTGATGTCGGTTGGCGACCACCCCTTGAGCCGCGGCTGCGACTTCGCCGCCATGTCCTGGCGCTGCACCGCCGATGCTCAGGCGACGCCGGGCGGCACGGTCGTGCTGCAGGGCGAGTTGCCGAATCGCGCGCTGGCTGGCGTTGCCGTGCGGGGGAAAGGGCGGGTGGTCGCCTATAACTGGTGCTATGCCGGCTATGGGTCCAACGCCCCCTTCCTGCCGCGCCTGGATGATGCCGGCAAACCTGCAGTGTGGATGCGCGGCTACGCGGCGGCGGATCAGTTCTATAGCTGGCTGGGGCGCGCCCTGCTGTGGGCGGCGCAGTGTGAACCCGAGCCGGCGATCACGCAGGTGGCCATCAATGGGCAGACGGCGACCATTACCGTGCGGAATACCAGCGCACGCGAGCACGTGGTCAATGTGCAAGCCACCGCCTGCGCGCCGTTCAATTCGGCGAAGCGACAGGTTGTCAAACCGATCACCGTGCCTGCCGGTGCCGAGCGAAAACTCGCCATCACGCTGCCGGACGCCGGATTCCTTGGCCGGCACGTGCTGGATCTCGCGCTGACCGAAGCGCTAGGCAGGGTGATTGACTGGGCCACCACCCCTTACGCGGTGGCCGGCGCGCTGCGCGTCGAGCACACGCTGGATGACACGCTGTATACCCGTGACCGTGAGGTGGCCATCCCGATCACCGTCACCGCGGCGTCGAAGACCGGCACAGCCCAGGTGAAGCTCTACGACCTGGATGGCCGTCTGCTGCATAACCGCACGACCCCACTCACGCTCACGGCGGGCGCGCCCACCGCGGTGACGCTGCAGCTGCCGCTGCACGACACCGGCATCACCTCGCGGCTGGGCAATCTGCAGGTGCTCGTGCGCGCAGCGGGGGAAACGGTGGAGGTGCACGACCAGCTCTTCATCCGGCAAGATCCGGCCTGGGATCAGTTCCATATCGTCGCCTACCATGGGGTAGACGCCCTGCCCCAGACGCATGTCATTGGCAACGTGCTCAAAGCGATGGGGCATGACACCCTTCCCTCCAGTTACGGCCAGCCCGAGCGCTCCTGGTACACGGTTGAATCCGGCTTCCGCTCGTTTGCGCTCTGGACGGCGTGGATGGGTTGCCCCCCGGAGAAGATTCGGGAGTTTACGCGCATGCTGCGCAACTTCAGCCCGGTGCTTTATGAGATGCAGGATGAGCCGGAGTTGCAGTTCACCCCGGCGGTCGAAGCGCGCTGGACGGCTCCGGTGGATATGGCGCGCTTCCACAACAGCCTGCAAACAACGTACACTTCACTCGACGCACTGAACGCCGATTGGGGCACCGCCTACACTGAGTGGTCGGCGGTGCAGCGCCCGTTATGGCATGAGGTGTATACCTCTGATAGCTGGGCGCCCTGGTTTGCCTCGCGGCGCGACCTCGACCGCAAAATGACGGACACGTTCGCCGGCAACGCGGCGCAGATCCAGGCGGAAGACCCCGGCGCGCACTGCAGCATCAATCCTCGCGCGGTCGACACGCTGGCGGGCACCGACGTGGCGGCGCTGGGGCGGGCGCTGGGCGGCTTGAGCCTGTACACCTTCTTCACCGCGCGCGCGCCCATGGGCTACCTGGAATATGGCGCGCAGTGGTGCGACATCCTGCAGAGTTATATCGGATACACTTGGCCGTCGAATCCGAACTTGCCGCAAATGCGTCGCGAGGCATGGACGGCCACGCGACTTGGCGTCAACCACCTCGGCTGGTTCGCGCCAAGCGTCGACGAAGCGCCGCCCCATGGCCGTTACGGCTATCTGGAGGGCGACCTCATCCCGAACGCGAAGGGGGAGGCGATTGCCGAGATCAACCGCCTGCTGCTGTCCGGCCCCGGCGATCTGGCGGTGAACACCGACCCGTTGCGCGAAGGGATCTTCATCTACTACCCCCGCACAGCCATCTACACCACCACACTGGCGCATCTGCAGCGCCAACTGGACGGCAATCCGGCGTTGGATCCAAAGACCTTGAAAGGTCTCGGTCCCTGGACCGAGCAACTGCCGTGCGCCTTCGTGCCGCTGCTGCAGGCGCTGGGGTATCAATACGAGATCGGCGATGAGATGGATCTCACGCGCGAACGGCTGCAGCGTACGCGCGTGGTGCTGCTGTCGCATGTTGTGTGCCTGGGCGAGCGCGAACTCGCCCTGCTGGCCGAGTTCGAGCGCAACGGCGGGGTGGTGATCGCCGAGGCGGGCACGGCGCGGCGGGATGCCGATGGCCGCCTGTACGCGCAGACGCCGCCAGCCTTCCGCGAACTATTTGGCCTCACGCGCTCCACACCAAACCGCTCGCCGATCATCGGCAAAGATACCGTCGAATTCGCCGGCGCGGACGTGGTGAGCGGCGTGCCCGCCACGCTGGGGCTGGCGTATCGCAAGGGACGCGCCTACTTCCTCAACTTCCCCGTGCCGCCGACCTTCGATGCCTGCATGGTGCTGCGCGGGATGCTGGAGGCCTGCGGGGTACAGCCCACCTATGCGCTGGTGGACAATTACATTTCCTACGACCACAACAACCGCATTGCCTCGCTCGGCGTGCGCACGCGGGGCGAGCTGAGCTACCTGTATCTCACCGGCGACGGCAATCATCGCGACAGCGCCTTCGCCATCGACCTGCCCGGCCCGCGGCAGGTGTACGATGTGCTGACCGGACAACATCTGGGCACGCTCACGCGCATCAGCGGGCAGGTGCAGTATGGCGATGTGCGATTGTATGCGTTGAGCCCAACGCCAATCACCCGCTTTACCGCCATCCCGTCGGCCGGCAAAGCTACCTGCGGGGAAAGGGTGACGATCCGATTCACCTTGCAGGCGCAGGGCGGCCAGGTTGGCGACCGGTTGGTCACGCTCGAATTACAGGGCTCGCGTCCGGGCGTCCTGCCGCCATTGCCGCGCACGCTCATGCTGCCGGAGGGGACCGGGGAGTTGGTGTTGCATCTGCCGCTCAACTGCACAATTGGCGAGCTGCACCTGACCGCCACCGACCTGACCTCTGGCGCCAGGTGTCAGACGACCATCACCGTGCAGTCTCGATGATGGATGAACGGAAAACGGCGCATCAGAGTGCGGACCTGCCCTGACTTACTTCGGAGCAGGCCCGCACGACTCACGCACGGCGATCGTGCCGGGCACTTTGATCAGCACCGGCGGCAGTTCCTCGCCTTTCGCCCGCGCTTCGCGCCGGGTAATGGCCTGGATCACCGCCTGGCGGCCGATCTCTTCCGGCTGTAATCCGACGGTGGTCACTGCCGGAGTGAGGATGCAGGCCAGGTCGAAATCCACATACCCCAGCAAGCTGAGTTGCTGGGGGATCGTGATGCCGTGTCGCAGGGCCGTCTGGTGGATATGCACAATGATCGGCTCACTGCTCACGATCAAGGCTGTTGGGGGTACGGGAGACTGCATAATGCCCAGAAACGCGGATGCGCAGCGCCCCAGCAATGCCTTGAATCCCGCTGATGGCACATGGAATGCTTCGAGCGAGGTTGCGGTCGGCTCAGTAAAATAGTCCGTCGTCAGCCCACGGTGCTGGAAGGATCGCTGAAGGGCAGCAAGGCGGAGTTTACGTCCCAGCATACGGTCAACACCGAGAAAACCGATGCGCCGGTGCCCTAACTCGTATAGATATTCCACGGCACTCTCGGCCAGATGCTCCTCGTCCAGACGCACTTCGTCGACCGGCAGCGCGGTGGGGGTGGCATCCAGGCTCACCAGTGCCATGTGGTGGCTGCGCATGGCCGCCATCACCTTGCGCGAGAGCGGCTCGGGATGCACGGAGTTCAACAGGAGGGCATCCACCCGCTGGTCGATCAGGTGATAAATTGCCGCGAGCGTTTCTTGGGGATCCGAATACGTTTGAAAAGTAATGACCCGGTAATCGTCCTGCACCGCCTGCCGCAACACGCCGTTCAGCATGCGCGCGTAAAAGCCGTAGGTAATGCTGGGCAGGATGCAGCCGAGGATGCGGCTATTGCCGCTGAGCTGGCCGCGCGCCCGCAGGTCGGGGCGAAAGTGGTATTCCTCCGCCAGTGCCTTGATGCGCGCACGCGTTTCCGCGCTCACACCTGGCACATCGCGCAACGCGCGGGACACTGACATCTCCGAAACGCCGGCCAGTTCGGCCAGATGACGCAGTGAAGTCATAATCCACCTTTCGCCTTTGCGCTATCACTTCTCCCGCAGGCTATGCACCAACGTTAGAGATAACGTAATTATAACGTTGGCATGCGCTTGACGCAAGGGCTTACCAGATATTAAATACACTAAAGTGGTTCACCCTACAAAGTCGTTATGGTCTCGGGTTATTACATGACCTAGAGAGTGATGCAGTCAGTGAGCCACACCCGTCACGTCATGCCACTGGCATGGCGAAAAAATCATCTATGGAGGTGTACGCCATGCGTACCAAGTTTGCGCCCCGAGGGTTTACCCTCATTGAGTTGCTCGTCGTCATTGCGATTATAGCTATCCTGGCGGCGATTCTCTTCCCCGTGTTTGCCAAGGCGCGAGAAAAGGCCCGGCAATCGAGTTGCCTGAATAATCAGCGACAGATTGCCGTGGCGATCCTCATGTATGCGCAGGATCACGATGAGGTGTTACCTGACCACAGTAACGTGTGGCCGGAAATCAACGTCGACCGCAACATCCTGATGTGCCCGACCAAGGGCAAAAAGGTCGCCAACGCTTACGTCTACAGTTACGGTGTCTCCGGCGTCACGCTGGGCGAGATCGGCGATCCGTCAGAGGAGCTGCTTACGGCCGACGGCCAACACGCCTCCACCACCACGCCGATGGTCACCTATGACAATATCGCTTACACGCCGGAAGATCTTGATAGGCGGCACAGCAACCGCTTTGTGGCCTCATTCGCCGACGGCCATGTCGCCACGTTGAAAGACCCGGGGGATGTGCTTTTCGTCAAAGTCGGTTTAAAACTTTGGTTAAAAGCCGATGTACTGGCCGGCTATGCAGACGGTCATCCAGTGATGAGTTGGCCTGACAAGAGCGGACATGGCAATACCGTGATGAGCCAAGAATCAGGTCCCGGTTTGCCGGTGTATAAAGCGGCGATGGCCAACGGCAAGCCGGCCGTGAGGTTTTTTGAAGGCAACATACATCTTGCCAACACTTCCTTCAAGCCGAGCACTGCCGAGAGTCTGACTTTTGTCTCTGCCGTAGCCCCAGGCAGCGTCCAAGCCTCACCCGTGAATGCCAATGCTCCGGGAGAGAGTGCGTACGTAAGTGGATTCCTTGCTGTAAATGTCGTGCAGGGGAACTATGCGAACCTGCCATATCACCAGTGTAAAGGCGGGCCAACCTTCTTCTCAACATACTCAAGCTGGGGAGTGCCCGACACCGCCTGGTTAGCCCATGAATTCCAGGTCTACGGTGGAACGTTCGATTCGGTCGATCGCAAGGCCAGCGTCCATGTATACAATGGAAGTTCCGGCACGGTCACCGCTAGTTCGAGCACAGACACGAATACTGGGCCGATGGGTACAGCGCATATGCGCATAGCGGGTGACTACCATACTGGTTTTGCGACGCCCGCCCGCACATTCGGTCAGGATATCCTGGAAGTGCTGGTGTTCATCCCCGCGCTCTCAGACACCGACCGTTCTTTTGTCGAGAGCTATCTGCGTGCGAAGTATATCATTAAGTAGTTAGGCGCTATTACTGGGAGGGATGAGAATACTCCCTCCCAGCGAACCCATCTGTGAAAGGAGGGTATCCCATGCAGACCATGCGTTTTTCACTGTGCAGACTAGTGGTACTGATAACCATTGTGCTGATGACCGGCATCGCCTGGGCGCACATGTATACGGTCAATGTTAAAGACTTCCTCGCCAGGGGCGACGGCGTGACAGACGACACCCTTGCCATCCAAGACGCTATCTACAATGCCGAGGCGATGGCGATCTCGGAGCCCAGTGTGAATGCGGGGTACCATTTTACCGCCCCGGTCGTGTATTTCCCGCATGGGAAGTATCGGGTCACCGACTCGCTGAGCATTGGCAACATCAATCTGGTGGGTGAGGGCAACGCGATCATCCAGATGACCGCGGATAACGACCCCAGCGTGCTCGATCTGACGACGGATATCGTCATCGGCACCCAGGTCTGGCGCACGTCCATCAGCGGCTTCACCTTCTATGGGGGGCGGCATCAACTCTACATCGGCAACCCGAACACGGACACCGGCGATATTCGCATTACAAACTGCGATTTTTATTCCGCTGGTGGGGTGGCTATCCATACACGGCCAGGAACCCCATCGACCAAATTAACCATTCGAGACTGCGATTTCTATGGCTGCGACCAGGTGCTGATCAACTACTGCGATCAAGGCAGGATGTCGGATTGTTGGATTATGACATCGCCGACGATGCTCAACAAAGCGGTAATCGAGAATCGAAATACGCTCTTGCTGGAGAGAATCCTCGGTGTGCCCCGCGTCACCGCGAACAATGATCAGCGCTGGATCGATAACTACTCGGTCGTCACCTGTCGGTCGGTACGTTTTGGTGGAGAGGACGCCGGCATGACGGCCGTGGTGAACTTCGCACCCTATCAGTACCAATACCCGGTGATACCAAGCAGTGTCATACTTGACGACTGTGACGTATATGCCGCTGGGAATCCTAAGCGGAAGTGCGCCGTGTATCTGGAGGAGGTACCCAATCTATTGACTATCAAATCATGCCGAGGATTCACCGACGCCAGTCCAGTCAGATGGAGCGCAAACATCAACTTTAACACCTACTTTGATAATGCCAATAGCGCTCCCCATATGCTTCGATATGAAGTGTCGGTGTGCAATGATATCTTTCCCTGGGGACAAGATCTTCCAGAGGAAATGCGACCGTTCCAGAGCGGCGAGATCTGGGGCTATGCGCAACCGATGCGTGGGCAATGGCGGCGCGGGCAGTTCGTGCGCAATCGGAATATTGCCGCCTGGTACGAGTGGGTACCCAATGCCACACCACCTGATTACGGAGCTTGGACATCCTATACCAATCCCTATGCTGATGCCAGACAAGCCCCCTATGGCTGGCTCTGTACGGGAGATGGAAAGCCCGGCACCTGGGCACCTATCTGGTATAAATACTAAATCACATAGTTACCGGCACAGTATGCGGCGTCTTCTCCAAAGTCGGGGAGGACGCCGTACACTTGATGGAGATACCCACTGATCGATGTTCGCTCCACTGGAATATGGATATTCCATGCGTGGAGTAACTCTGCTCACGAAAAAGAGCAGGCTATGCGACACGATATGCCTTACTCACTGCAGCTCGCCGGATTGTGCATGCCTCATTATTGCAGCGTTTGTCACCTCGATTCTCTATGCAGTACACTCCTTACACGGTAAAGGAGTGTACACATGAAAGTATCTGTGTTGGTGTTACTGGTCGCAGGGCTCATCGCGCAGCGCGGGAACCGATATCTCTGAGACGCCGGCCAGTTCGGCCAGATGACGTAGTGAGGTCATAACCCACCTTTCGCCTTTGCGCTATCACCCCTCCCGCTGGCTGTACACCAACGTTAGATATAACGCAATTCTAACGTTGGTGCGCTATTGACGCAAGAGCTTACCGGTTATTAAATAGACCAAAGTGGTTCATTATGCGAAGTCATCGCCCGCACCATTGCTTGATGTAACGTGGAAGGGAATCCGTGAACCACAGCCAGTCACGTCATGCCCATGGCATGGCGGCGGAATTATCAAAGGAGGTGTACGTTATGCGTACGAAGATTGTGCCCCGAGGGTTCACCCTCATCGAGTTACTCGTCGTGATTGCCATTATCGCTATTCTGGCCGCCATCCTCTTCCCCGTCTTTGCCAAAGCGCGGGAGAAGGCCCGTCAGTCGAGCTGCCTGAACAACCAGCGGCAGATCGCCGTGGCGATTCTCATGTACGCGCAGGATCACGACGAGGTGCTGCCCGACGAGTCGAATGTGTGGCCGGAGATCAACGTGGACCGCAACATCCTGATGTGCCCCACCAAGGGCAAAAAGGTCGCCAACGCCTACGTGTATTACGGTACACTGTCAAGCCTGTCGCTCGGCGAAATCGCCAAGCCAGACTCGACGCCGCTGACGGCCGACGGCCAGCATGCGGCGACGACCACCCCCTCCGTCACGTACGACAACGTGGTGTACGGCCTGGATGACCTCGACCACCGGCACAGCAACCGGCTGGTGCAGACCTATGTCGACGGCCACGTCGCCACCGAGAAGCCGGACATCACCTGGTGGAAGGATGAGTTCGATCAGTTGACCGGATTTGAACGCGTTCATATCTATGGCGATGACAAGACCAGCAACACCTGGGTGGCTGTTAACGGCTACGCTACGCCT
>JAGUZN010000315.1 GCA_020060775.1 Armatimonadota bacterium | reverse complement strand
GCCCGCGCTGTGTTCCACCCCTTCGGCGATCGTTTCCTGGCATCCCCCGTTGACGTATAGGCGCGCGTCAGGTAGCGACTTCCCGTCGCGCATGAGCGCCGGGATGAGCACCTCATCGTTCAATAACGCGAAATGGTTGTGCCCGGCCAACAGCGTCTCACTGATGAGGTCGAGATACTCTTGCGGCGATCGGCGGTCATACCGGCAGTTCAGTTTCGGATTGAGCAGGCGCTGATCGCGATGCACTTCGATAATCAAGCGCGTCAACTCATTCCACACCACACGGCCCTCCGCATCGCACCCGCCGAGTTCGAGACAGGTGCTGGTCTCCGGCCAACTATTTTCCTCTATAAAAAATTTCACATCGGTGGGCAGCATCCAGCGCGCCAGCAGGTCGCGCGCTTCCGCTTCCGTCAGGCGTCCGTCCGCCAGATCAGCGCGGTACAGATCGATGAGCAGGCGATCGAGATGACCGAGCACCGAGACGCCGACCGCCTCCAGGCTCGCCGTCACTTCCCGCAGAAACCACAGCATCGCGAGGCCTTCGTAGAAGGTGCGCGGAGGCTCGGCGGGAATGCGTCCGGCGGCATCGGCGATCAGAGCGAGGAAACGTGCGGCCTGCGCATCCTGCTCATCCGGCAGCATCGCGCGCGCCCGCTCGCCGAAGCGTTCAGCCACGCGGCATACCGCACGGCAACTGCGTGCCATCGCCTCCAGGTTAGCCTGTTGATGCGCGGTGCACGGTTGACGCAAGCGCTCCTCGATGTGTGCGAGTAGCCCATTGATGCCGGTGCGCAACAGCGTGGTGTAACCGAGGCAGTGGTGGTCGATATCAAAGCCGCCATGGATATTCCATAGATGCACGGGGCTTTCCGGATTATACCCCTGGCAGGCGGTGATCCACTGTTGCTCCGGCCGCGCAGTATTGATGACGGCCTGGCGCTCGAACAGCCAGGCGCCGACATGCTCCTCGGAGAGCACGGGGGTGCCCCAGTTCGCCGCATGGCGCAGGCCCATCTCGTAAAAGAACGGGCTATGGCGAAAGATGATCGGCTCGAAATGTTCGGCCATCACTTCGTGTTGCCGGGCCTTCAGCAGGGCGGGGTGACAGTCGGGGTGTTCTTGCGCGAAGCGATCCAGCGTCGCCAGCACCATCTGCCGCGACTGCAGAATACGCGCGGGCAGCGACGCCCTCCCGTCGACGCGCAATGCCGCGTACACCTCGCGCATCTCCTGTCGCAGTCGCTCCATATCCCCTCCCCATACTGACGTAACTATTTGTCGCAGCGACACTTCCAGCATACCACGATTTCTGCGTATCTCTTTGCAGATGCGGTTGAATGATGTTTCCGTTCAGGTGTATATTTGTATCACGATGAAAGAACGACTCGATGTACGTCCCTGGCCGTTGGCCGCACTGCCGCCGATGACCTCAGTGTGGGCAGCCGACGTCGGGCATCTCACGGGGTATGGCGAATTTCGCTATACCTTTCAACCGAATTACGTCTGCCCGCACATCGTGGTGGCGGGTTGCGGCACCGTGGAGACATCTATTGGTACGTGGGATGTGCAGGCGGGCGAGATGTTTTGCCTGTGGCCGGGAGTGGCGTTCGATTACTACGAGCATGCTGACCGTCCCTGGCAGTTCTACTGGATCCACCTGACAGGGGCAGGGGCGCAGGCCATGGCGGAAGCGATGGGGTTTTCCCCTGAGCGTCTGGTTATCCGGCCGACGCATCCCGAGCGGGTCGTCGCCGCCTACCAGGCGTTATACACCCACTATGCGCACCCCGACCCGTCTGCGGTGTTCTCGGCGCTGGCGCTGCTCTTCCAGGTCGCCGATGCCTGTCAGGGCACGGCATCGATGCAGCATCCCGGTCCTCCCGCGCGCCACCTCGTCGATGAGGCGGAGTTGCTGATGACCTCGCTGCTGCATACCGGCATCAACGTTTCCCAGCTGGCGCGAGCGCTGCGCGTGAGCCGCAACACGCTCTTCCGCGCCTTTCGGGATGCCCGGGGGGTGACGCCGTGCGCCCGGCTGCAGCAGATGCGGGTGCAGCGCGCTTGCGCGTTATTGCAAGAGCGTGAGCAGAAGCTGGCGACGATTGCACGCGCAGTCGGGTATGGCGGCGAAAAATATTTCATGCGCTGCTTCCGCAAGGCGACGGGTCTGACGCCGGGGCAATGGCGCGCACGCCACCAATCGGTGTCCCCTACCAGCGCACTTCCGTGAAGTGCACGCCGGCGGGAATGGTGAAGGATGCGCTCTCCGGCGTGAACTCCACCACCTCAGCGCCGCTGTGCCAGCGCACGAGCGCGGGCGTGCGGGGGAAAGTCACCGCGGTATCACCGGTGTCAAGGTAAAGTAACGCTCGATTCCCCTCAACGAGATATTCCCAACTACCGTTCTGCAGGTTGAGTTCGATCAGCATCTTGCCATCAATCTCCACGCGCGTAGGTTGTTCCGCCGGCTTCCCTTCGGTGCTAATGGGCGCGGTGCCAAGGGCCACCAGTTTGTGTGGCTTGGGGCCGCCGGGATCGGGAAAGATTTTCGTCCGGTCGTTGCGTGCGCGCGTCGTCATTTTCACCAGCAGCGCGCCGCTGCGGGTCAACGGCTTACCATCGAGGCTTTCCGCGACCAGCACGCCAATCGGCGTGGTGGTCGCCACTTTTACCTCCCCGGTGCCCATCGGTTGTTCCGACTCAAGTTTGCCGGCGATCACCTGCACGGTTGGCGTAACAATGCGCAACTGGTCTTTACCGAAGTCGCGAACGATCTGCCCGGTATCAGCGCGCCAGCAATTTGCATCGAGGTCGTTATGCGAGACCGGCGCTTTCGCCCAGAGTTTGAGGGCATCGAGCGCCACGCGTTGGGCGAGGTCGGGATGCAGATTGCGGAAACCGATCACCTTTTTCGCGCGATCAATGAATCCCATGGCGAGTGAATCCGAGGTGGCAATGGGTTGCAGCCCGCGCGCTTCGAGGTCCGCAGTAGTATAGGCCGGCCATGCCTGGTAGGTCTTCACCCCACCGGCATCGTAGCCGATCCCCCGAAAGGTAAAGTCGAAGGCCCCGCCGCGTCCGGTGGCGAGTTGGTAGCCGGCGAGCACATCCTGGCCCTCCGCCGCTCCCTGGTAGAGCAGATCGGTATGCGCGCGATTGGCAAAGAGCAACAGCCGCTCCCCCTGCCAGGCGCTGCCGCATGATCTCCCGGAGGACACCAGCAGATCGAATGGATGGCGAGTATCTGGCCGGGTGTAGTTCGCCACCCGCGTGACGTAGCCGAGATGGTAGAGAGGTAAAGCGTAGTTATGCCAGGTGAAAATGTCTACCAGCGAATAACCGATGCCCAATTCGCATTTGGATGGTTGCACCTCGCCGGAAAGAAACAGGCGCGACGCTTGGGCGACCAGCCCCCAGCGCAGCGGATCGACATGCACATCGAAGTAGCCGATGGCACGCACGCTGGGCCGCGCGTCATAGGTGAAGAGGATGAGCGCATCGAGATCGAGCAATGCCCCATAGGCCGCGGCCTCCACCATCCCCACCCCGCGGTGCGGGTTCGGGTAGCAATAACCCCACTCTCGCACCACCAGCGGTTTGTTATGCATGCGCGCCAAGCTCACCACCGCGGGGAAGGTGAACGACGACCCGCTCTCCTGCAGCGGACTACGCAGGGAGAAGAAAGAAGGCATGGTCCAGTCTTTCCCAGGCTCCCACACCGGATGATCGAAGTAGTAGTTGATGCCGATATAGTCGGTCGTCTCCGCCGTCGTCGCCAGGTCGGGCAACAGATCCTGCGCGCCCACCGCGGTGATCGGGGCCTTCACGCCCATCTCGCGCAGCGAGCGCATCATAGCCGTAAGATAGTCGCGCTGGATATCGGCGGCAAAGAGCGCACCATCGCTCACCCGCTGGGGGGCGAGCAGCGGGTTGGTCACCGGCTGCGGCAGGTCGTATCCCAGGTCCATACGCGGTAATTGCGCGCTGGCCGCTTCCAAACTTTCCTCTGACGTCAGCGCGCAGTACCCCTGGCGATCGGTCCACGCCGCGCGCAACTTCGCCGTGCTGCCATACTTGTAGCGCAGCCAGGCGTTCCACTGCTGCTGGAACGCGCTTTTATACGGTTCATGCAAATTGGGCCAATCGCCGCGCCGAATGAACAGGCCGTTCTCGTCATAAATCTCCAGCATGGCAATTGCCGGATCATCGGCGTAGGAGAGCTTGGTATACGGATTCACATGATCGACGAGGAAGCGACGGGCATATTCCTCCTGCAGTTCGATCAGGCGTTGATCGAAGACGGCGTACGGCTTGGCGCCCCGCCCGAGCTTCTCACCATTCACCACGCCGTCGGCGGTACGAAAGGTGCGGTAATCGTTGAGGTCCAGGCAGACGTAGATGCCCCGCTCCTTCAGCTTCGCCACCCAGTAATCGACAAGGTCGAGGCGCTCCGGGCGGAAGTAGCGCTTGGGGTCGGGATCGAGAATGCCTTGCGTGTCATCGATGTGATGGATGCGCACGAGGTTGATGCCCGCGCGGGCAAACAGCCCCGCCAGCCGGTCGATCGTCGCCTTATCGGTGAAGACCGCATCCTTGGCCAGGTTGATGCCGAAGAACCGCGCGCGCGTGCCGTCGGCAAAGAAGAACTTGCCGTGTTTCACGCTGAGAAAACCGAGCGCCCCGGCCGGAGGTTTGCGCCCGGCAGAACGGTCGACGAGCGAACTCTCGGGAAAGGCCGAGAGGTTCGGGTTCATCACCGGCGCGCGCTCCAGTACCGACGCCAGCTCCGAATTGGCGAATGATGCAGTTGTCAGCAAGAGGATGAGTAACCCGATACCTACAATACGCACGATGAAATACCAACCCGTCATGAGCTTACCCGAAAAAACGTATCTTCAAGAGTTACCCTTTCCTGCTGTAAAATTCCTGCTGGTCGTGAAGAATCCGCCACAGCCGGCGCACTCATCTCGCGGGTGTGTAGGGCGTGATGAAAAAATCGGCCGGCGCGAGGGCGCGGTTGCACAGCCGCACCTCGTCAATCACCCCGTGGAACAGGTTGTATCCGCTGGCGGAGGCGCCAATGTCGAAGGGGTGTGTCGATGGGAAAGCGCGCGCCGGCTCGCCAAAGCTGTTATGACCCGAAAGCACCAGCGGGGTGTTGTCGCTGTGGTTCTGCACGTACAGTTCCAGTTCGCCGGTCGAGGCAACAAACACGCCGGCAGCATAGTACACCTTCCCCGGCTCGATGGCCGTATGACTCCCGGCCTCGCGCAGGTCGGTTTTCCCATCGCGACTGACCATGAAAATGAGGCGCTTGGTATTCGGATTCATGTACAGGGCATAGGACTTATTGGCGGCATTCCAGTGAAAGATGCCGGCCAGCGCCGTGTTGTCTTTCAGCGGCGCATCCAGCCGAAACAGCAACTCCAGCGTGAAGCTACCCTTTGGCGTCACGCCGTTAAGCAGCCGCGTGAACTGGTCTTTGCCATTCAGGGCGAGTGCACTCCGATTCGAAGCTTTGAAGTACGGCAGCAGTTCGGTGAGGCCCGGCGCGTTCGCCTGCGCACCACCCCAGAACTTCTCCAGCGTGCGCCCGTGCGGGCCCCAATCGGCCAACGGCACATCCGGCTCGAATCGGTAGAAATACAGCGTGGGATCAGTGCCGTCATGTTTCGCTTCGCCCGGCCGGTCGACAGGCGCCGGCGCCCACCCGTTTTCGTAGAACACATTTTCCGGCACCGTATTGCCACTGAAGACCAGGCGCTTCTCCAGAATGCCGCGCGGCTCGATGGCTTCCAGCCCCACCGAATTCGGCAGGTTGGTGTCGTCGATGCCGATGTTGTGGCGCAGCACGAGCAGGTCGGGCACGTTCACACAGTGCACCAGCCCGGTCTTGTCGCGGCTCCCGGCATAGAGCCCGTACAGCCACCCGTTTTGCACCAGGATGATGTTGGGATGCCCCTGCCGGAAGACCTGCACCGGACAGCGTCCGCCCTCTTCCCCGCCAAAGCGCACGAAGTCGGCGCAGAGCACATGATAGTTATCGATCCAGCGGCTGGTGTTGCCCAGCGGCACACCCAGGATGTTCGTGAAGTAAAGCCGGCCCTTATTGCTGATCACCGGCGTGGACAGCGGCGGCTGTTTCCCTTCGGCATAGTACGAAGTAATCCACACGCTGTCCATCATCGCCTCCACGTTGGAGACGAGCGCCTGCTTGCACCGGAAGAACAGCGAATCGGTGATGCGCAAGCGCACAACCGGCTTGACATCAATACTTACCTTGTCGCTGACGCATTCAACGGCGGTGGCCTCGGTCATATTGAACACGCAATTACGGATGAGCAGGCGCGCGGGATGGTTATCAGGCAACAGGAAACGCACGGCGCGCATGCCGCCTTCGAAATGGCAGTGCTCGATCGCCACGGCGCGCGCATCCTGCACCACCAGCACATCCGGCGCGCCCTGCTCGACGGTCTTGAATACGGCTTTGCCCAACCCGCGAATGCTGATCTGCCCCGGTACGCGCAGCGAGCGACTGACTCGGTACATGCCGCCGGGGATAAGCAACTCGACGCCCGGTCGCTGCGCCGCCGCATCGAAGGCCTTTTGCAGCGCCGCGGTATCATCCACTTTGCCATCGCCCACGACGCCGAACTTCTCGGCATACAGCGTCCCCTTCACCGGGATCGCCTCGCGTGCCATGAATGTCTCGGGGCGCCGGGGAACGGCCCCGTGTTTGTGCAGCATCGCCTCGACTTCCTTTGAGACGGGTTGGCGCAGATAAGGTTGCATCGCCGCCGGTATCTGCTCTTCCAGCGTGCGGTCATTCCCCGCGAACGTGAAGGCGAGGCCGACCGGGCTCGCGCCGCCTTTGAAGTAGGCCGCATCCGGCTCCCGGGCAAAGCCGAGCAGGCGCACCGGCTTGCCTGAAGCTTCCCGACACTGGCGCACGGCAATCATATTGGGCACTTCCCGGCAGTAGACGAGCGCGTTCTCCGCACTGCCCGCCGCCTGTACCGCACATTCTTCCACGATCACGGCTGCATGGATCGACTGGTAACCGCTGTGGTGTTTGGGGAAATTATGCACCAGGCTCATGCCCTGCGGGCCATCGGCACGGAAGTCGAGATTGCGGCAGTGCAACTCCCCAAACATCAGGTCGATCCAGCGCTGCTCATTCCCCGGGCGCACATGCGCCAGCCCGCGCACGTTCTCCAGCTTCGTCAGCGCCGCGCAGACGATCGCCGCCCCCCGCATATCGGGATGCGTTTCGATCTCGGAATTCTCCAGTATGCCCCCGTCGGCGTTCGAGTGCAGCACTTTCATGCAGCGCTCGAATTTGCACCGGTCGATATGCAGCAAGGTGGAATTGAAGTAGTAGGACGCCGCCGGATCATCCACCTCGTGATATGTACCGTCGGCGTTCACCTGGTAGCGCCCCAGCAAATTATTCTGGCCGGTGCCGCGCACGATGCATTCGATAGCGTAATCACCCGAGTTGCGGAAGGTGCAATTGCGGATGTTCAGCGTAGCGCAGTCGGCATTCTGCGTCCACAATTTGATCGAACGCCGCCCGCCCTCGAAGGTCAGGTTGTCCACCAGCACACGATAGCCCCAGTGAATGTAGAAGACATCGGCCTTGGGGTCGGTCTGTTCGATGACGGCCTGGCCCTCGCCGCGTAACACCACCCAGTTCGGCCAGATGATCATGCGAGAGATGCGGTACGTCCCGGCGGGGAAGACGACTTCAGGGAAACTGGAGGCGTACAACCCGCGCTGGTACACGATAGAATACTTGTCCTTAATGCTGTTGGCCAGGGCCTGCAGGGCCACCGTATCATTGGTGACGCCGTCGCCCACCACGCCGAACGCCTTCACGTTCATCGACATGCGCGGGGCCTCCTGCGCCACGGCAGGCAACACCGCCCCGAACACACACAGCACGCTCGCCAGGAAAAGGTAACGCCACAATCGCATGACTCAGCTCCTCTCGCATACTTCAGTTAGACACGGTTCACCTTAATCCGCTTCAGCGCGCAGGAAGTCCAGCACGATGTACTCGCCGGGTTTGGCGGTGTGGACCTCCAGGTCGGAGACCATGCGCAGACCAAGGTAATACAGGCGCATGTCGAAATGCCGGACGCCGGTCGCCCCCTTGAAATGCTGGCGTAGATCATAGGCCATATAGTCATGGAACGGCGGCCATGGCTGCTCGACGAGTTTCACCAATCCTCCCGTTTCCCGGTCGATCACCTTGAGGGCATAGCCGTCGGGGTGCATGGGATCATCCCCTTTGAGCTTCAACGAGAGCCACGGCGTCTTGTCCAGGTCGATGGCTACATTCTCGATGAGCACGTGCGGGTGCATGCCCGCGATCTTTTTCATGATGAGCACGTCACTGCCGACCTCGGTGAGCGCCAGGTAATCCCGGTTCTTCACCCGCAGGCCATCCATAAAGTCATCGAGATTGAAACGGTGCGTGCGGGGAGTGATGTCAATGTACGTGCCCGGCGCGGTCTGTTGCCGGTGTCCATTCGCCTCCCCCACCGTCTCGTCGGGCAGGTCTTTCGTCTGAAAATCCGTCACCGCCTGCTTCAACAGACGCTTTGTTTCTTTGGGAGACAGCGTGGCCAGTTTCACCGGCTTGATGTATTTCGACGGGTTGCGCATGAAATCGGGGATCTGATCGGCGTACACGCCCACGTTGTCACGGAAGGTGTAGCTGAGCATGGTGGGCTCCAGCCCTGTGAAGTAGTTCTTCACATCAAGGTGCGGCGCAAGCGACACCGGAGATGCGCCCAGCAGGATGCTCGAGCGTATCTCGATTTTATTCGGGATCTCCTCGCAGTAGACAGCAGCGTACTTCGTCTTCGGGCTGGCCATGGCACAAAGCAGCGAATTGTCGATGAGGATGGAACTGCCACCGGAGCTGCGCGGCTTGGAAAAGTTGTAGATGCAGGTGAATCCCCCACCTTCGCCGCCGATGCGGCATTGCGTGAGCGCGAGGAACAGGCCGGTGTAATTATCGATCCAACGCTGCCCCGGTGCGCCGACCAGCGGCACGCCGCACAGCCCTTCAATAACCATCATATCGCCGCGCGCTTCAATCGCCGCTTTATTCGCCATGGTCGGCGCGGTGGTGATCCAGCAATCGCGCATCATCGTCATATCGTTGATGGTAATCAGCACCTGGTCGTTATTGCTGAAGTGGCTCTTTTCGATAATGGCGTTGATGCTGCGCGTGTGGATGTACAACGCTGGGCCGGTGCTGTCGGTGAAAGAGCAGTCGGTGATAATGATCTGTCCCTGGTCGATTTGCCCATCAAAGCTGAGGTGGGTCTTGCCGCCGATGAAGGTGAGTCCCTCGAAGCGCGTGCGCCAGCCCACGGACGTAAACATTACCAGGTCGTCGCGCGTTGCCTTCAGGAAGGCGCGACGGTCGCCACGCAATGATGCGGTCACTTCGAGCGGGATCGTCTCTGACACCAGGTAGGTGCCGGTGGGAAAGACCACTGTCGGCATGGCAAGCATCGTAATACCGCCCGACCGTTCACGGACTCCCTGTTGCACCGCCGCTGTACATGCCGCACGGATGGCCGCCGTATCATCCGCCTTCCCATCGCCCTTGGCGCCGTAGTCCAGCACATTGATTACCAGCGGGCGCTCTGCCGCGATGGCGGGCAGCGTCATGCCGTAGCTGATCAGCGTGAATACCAGAGGTACAATACGGAGGTAGACCTTCATGCAACACATCCTTTCCGGGGCAATGGGGGGGCAGCGTCAGGTATGGTCGATTGATGAACCGCGGTGACGGTGCCTCATTATGGAACCGTTGACAGAAATTGGCAAGGCGCCCGGCAGAGGATGGCATGTAAATCGTTACATGTACGAACGACAAATCGCAAGGCGCCGGGAAGTTCCCCTTTACCCGATGCGCACGTTGCGGTATGATGCCTGTAACCTGTTACACGAGGGGTCTCCATGACATCGATCCGCCACCTGGCTCGTCTGGCCGGCGTCTCCATTGCCACCGTGTCACGCGCTCTGCGCGATGACCCACACGTTCTGCCGGAAACCAAACAACGGATTGTTGAACTGGCTGAACTGCACCACTACCGCTCGAACCGTCTGGTGCGCGGATTGGTCACCGGCAGCAGCGCCACCATCGGCTGCATCCTTCCCGACCTGACGGTGGACTTTTTCTCGCGCTTGCTGCGCGGGGTACTGCGGCGCACCTTTCTCGAGTCGTATCACGTGGTGGTCTTCGAGAGCTACTCGCAAGAATCGACCTGTCGTGAGGCGTTGAGCGCGCTGGTGGAACAACGGGTGGAAGGCATTCTGGTCGCCGGCGGGGGTGAAGTATCGATCACCTCGTCATCCATCTTTGCAATGCGCAGCTACGGAATCATCCCGGTGGCGCTGGACAACTCCCCCGCTGAAATGCCGTTGGACCGGGTACACACGGATGAGGATGAACTTGCGCAACAGGCGGTCGGTTATCTGATGCAACTCGGACACCGCCGCATTGCCTATATTGGTCCGAGCGGTGAAGGCAACCGATTTTCACGCTCGCGCGCCGTACTCCGCGCCATGAAGCACTGCGGACTCTCCCATGAATACGTGCGCCACACCAGCGACGCCATCCCCGCGGAGGCGGAGACCCAACAGATCGTGCGTGAACTGATGCGCCTCCCCAATCCGCCAACGGCGGTCATCGGCTTCCAGGGGCACACCGCCGCACGCATTATCGCCGTCGCACATCAACAGGGCATCCGCGTCCCCCATGAGCTGAGTGTGCTGGGATGCGGCACCTTCCATGCCTGCGATCTCGTGTTCCCGGCGATCACCTCCATCGAGCAGCATCCGGAGGATATTGGGAAAGCTGCCATCGATTTACTCCTGAAGCGCATTGCCGATAAGCGGGAGGACGAGGAGTTCTCGCCCGTTACGGTCACCGTGCCTACCTCCATCATCGAACGCGCTTCGTGCTCATCGCCGCGGCGGCGTTATTAATCGGCCGTCGCCGAAGGAGTGGACGATGCGCAAGGGCGCTCGGCAGCAGCTTGGACGGCCATACGGAAGTCGAGATGCGCCGGGGGCGGATATTCGCGTTCCACCCGCTCGCGAAGTGCCTCATCCGGCATAACCCCTTCTCTTTCGGCGATGCGTAGCAGATGCAGGCGAAACCAGAGATCCGTCAGCGAGCGTTCGCCCTCGCGTAAGTCGGTAATGATGGTTTCCTCGCGCAGCATCGTTTCAGCCCGCGCAAACTCGCCCGTCTCGATGTGCGCATGGATAGCGAATGCGATAATACGGCCCTGATCGCGCAACGCGGCGGGCATCCCGGCGATGTACTGCAATGCGGCTTCAGCCTCGCCGGCCTCCAGCATGGCCTGGCAATATTCGCAGACGAGAGGCTGGAGTTCGGGCAACAGCGCTATCGCCCGTCGATACCATGACACCGCCTCCGACAGACGATCCTCCAATCGGGCGAGCGCGCCCAGGTTGCGCAACGCCCAGGCTGATGGACGGTGTTCCAGCGAACGCAACCAGGCGGCACGAGCCCCCGCATGGTCGCCGGCGGCAAAGCGCATCACG
>JAGUZN010000190.1 GCA_020060775.1 Armatimonadota bacterium | reverse complement strand
CTGCGCGGTCGCGGCGGCGGCGGCTTCCCCACCGGAAAGAAATGGGAGTTCGTGCGCAACGCGCCGGGCGAGAAGAAGTACGTCATCTGCAACGGCGACGAGGGCGACCCGGGCGCGTTCATGGACCGCTCGCTGATGGAGGGCGATCCGCACGCCGTGCTCGAAGGCATGGCCATTGCCGCCTACGCGGTGGGCGCGGATGAAGGCGTCATCTACGTGCGCGCCGAGTATCCGCTGGCGGTGGCGCGCGTGAAGACGGCCATCAAGCAGGCCGCCCTGCACGGGTTGCTCGGCGACGATATCCTGGGCTCCGGCTTCAACTTCACCGTGCGCGTGAAGGAAGGCGCGGGAGCGTTCGTCTGCGGCGAGGAGACGGCGCTGATCGCCTCGGTGGAAGGTCAGCGCGGCATGCCGCGCAGCAAGCCGCCCTTCCCGGCGAACAGCGGGCTCTTCGAGAAGCCGACGCTAATCAACAACGTGGAGACCTTCGGCAACGTGCCGCTCATCCTGCGCAAGGGCGCGGCCTGGTTTGCCGGCATGGGCACCGAGACGGGCAAGGGCACCAAGACCTTCGCCATCACCGGCGAGGTGGTGAATACCGGCCTCATCGAAGTGCCGATGGGGGCCACGCTGCGCCAGGTGATTTTCGACATCGGCGGCGGCATCCGCGGCGGCAAGGCGTTCAAGGCCGTGCAGATCGGCGGACCCTCCGGCGGCTGTCTCACCGAGGAACACCTCGACCTGCCGTTGGACTACGACAGCCTGCTCGCCGCGGGCGCGATGGTCGGCTCCGGCGGACTGGTGGTGATGAACGAAGACACGTGCATTGTCGAGGTGGCGCGCTTCTTCATGCACTTCACGCAGAATGAGAGCTGCGGCAAGTGTACGCTCTGCCGGGAGGGCACGAAGCGCATGCTGCAGATCCTCGAAAAGATCGTCGCCGGTCTCGGCACGGAAGCGGATCTCGACACGCTGGCCGAGCTGGCAGGGGCGGTGAAAGACGGTTCGCTGTGCGGGCTGGGCAAAACCGCGCCGAACCCGGTGCTCTCGACACTGAAATACTTCATGGACGAATACCGCGCGCATGTGATCGACAGGCGCTGCCCGGCGAAAGTCTGCCAGGCGATGAAGCGCTATATCATCGAGGCCGACGCCTGCAAGGGATGCACCAAGTGCGCCCGCGCCTGCCCGGCCAACGCCATCAGCGGCAAGGTGAAGGAGCCGTTCGTCATCGACGAGCAGGCCTGTGTCCGCTGCGGCGTGTGCGTGGCCAGTTGTCCGTTCCAGGCGATTAAGGAGGTGGCGTGATGCCGACGATGATCATTGACGGCCGCCCCGTGGAATATACCGACGAACGCAATATATTGGAGGTCGCGCGCAAGGCGGGCATCGCGTTGCCCACCCTGTGCTACCAGGCGCATCTCTCGCCGTTCGGCGCGTGCCGCATGTGCGTGGTGGATGCCGGCAAGCGCGGCGTGGTCACCAGTTGCACCACCCCGCCCGAGGATGGGCTGGCGGTGGAGACGCACAGCGAGCGCGTGCGCCGCGTGCGCAAAATGGCGCTCGAGCTGTTGCTCGCCTCGCACGACCGCAACTGCCTCACCTGCGGCAAGAGCGGCAGTTGCAAGCTGCAGGACTACGCCGAGCGTTACGGCGTCGACCGCGTGCGCTTCATCAACCCGACCGATGACGACAAGCGCCCGATCGATGATGACAACCCGGCCATCGTGCGCGATCCGAATAAGTGCATCCTGTGCGGCAACTGCGTGCGCATCTGTTTTGAACACCAGGGCATGCACGTGCTCGACTTCGCGTATCGCGGATCGCAGGTGGAAGTCGGTCCAGCCTTTGGCAAGAAGCTGCACGAGGTGGACTGCGTCTACTGCGGGCAGTGCGCCACCGTGTGCCCCACCGGCGCGATTATGGTGCGCTCGGAGGTGGAGACGGTGATGCGCGCGCTGCACGATCCGGCGAAGACGGTGGTCGTGCAGGTGGCTCCGGCGGTGCGCGTGGCATTGGGCGAGTTGTTCGGCATGGCCCCGGGCGTGAACGTGGAGGGCAAGATCGCCGCCGCGCTGCGCCGCATGGGGTTCGCGCGCGCGTTCGATACGAACTTCGCCGCCGACCTCACCATCATGGAGGAGGCGAGCGAGTTCATCGGGCGGCTGCAGGCCGGCGAGAAACTGCCCATCTTCACCTCCTGTTGTCCGGCATGGGTAAAGACGGCCGAGCAAAGCTACCCAGAACTGCTGCCTTACCTGTCCAGTTGCCGTTCGCCCCAGCAGATGTTCGGCGCGGTGGTGAAACGTTATTTCGCCAGTGAAGAGGGCAAAGCGCCGGGGGACGTGGTATGCGTCTCGGTGATGCCCTGCGCGGCGAAGAAGTTCGAGGCGCAGCGCCCCGAGTTCGCGACGGACGGCGTGCGCGATGTGGATGCGGTGATCACCACCCAGGAACTGGCGCGCATGATCCGCGCCTTCGGGCTGGACTTCGCCAACCTGCCGGATGAGCCGTGGGATCAGCCCTATGGCGAAAGCACCGGCGCGGCGGTGATCTTCGGCGCCACCGGCGGCGTGGCCGAGGCGGCGCTGCGCACCGCCTATAAGCAACTGACCTGCACGGAACTCGAACGTGAGGTGTGGGACACCGCGCACCCCGGCGAAGCGGTGCGCGAGGGCGTGGTGGAGATCGACGGCACACCGGTGCGCATTGCGGTCGTGAACAGCCTGCGCGCCGCCGCCGAGCTCGTCGAGCGGGTGAAGCGCGGCGGAGAAACCTACCACCTGGTGGAAGTGATG
>JAGUZN010000082.1 GCA_020060775.1 Armatimonadota bacterium | reverse complement strand
TCGATCGCGGCCATGGCGGTCGTGGCCCCCGCGTCAGCGTTGCCGGCGCTCGATGGGATGCCCGGGCGGCATGGCGCGGCGAGAGATACGATTGTGGCGAACATGGCACTGGGCAGCGAGCTCCTCGCTGATGTGCAGCCCACGCATCTGCTTTTTGTGACCGGCGACATCCCGCTGCTGACGGCGGAGGCGGTTGAGCACTATATTGCGGCGAGCCTGCGTAGCGGGGCCGGGTTAACCTACCCGATCATCCCGCGCGAGGCCTGCGAGGCCCGTTTCCCGGGTGCGAAACGCACCTATGTCCGGCTGCGCGAGGGGGTGATGACGGGCGGCAACGCCATATTCACCGTCGCCTCCTTGCTCGCCAACAAGCAGGATCTCATTCTGCAGCTGTACCGCGCGCGGAAAAATCCGGTGCAGCTGGCGCAGTTGCTCGGCATGGGCACGGTGTGGCGCATGCTCACCGGCTCGCTCACCCTGCCGTATCTGGAGGGAGTGGGCTCGCGCATTCTCGCCGCGCCGGTGCGCGCGCTCGTTACCCCGTACCCTGAGTTAGGCTTTGACGTGGATAAGCTGGCGGACGTGCAGGCGGTGGAGCAGGCGCTGGCGGCGAGTTGCTGTTAAGCCGGTGCGGTATCCTCAGACGACACGGCCGCACGGGGCAGACGGACGATCACGGTGGCGCCCTGGTGCAGTCCGGCGCTTTCCGCCCACACTTGTCCGCCGTGCACTTCGGTGAGTTGGCGCACGATGGCGAGGCCGAGGCCGGAGCCGCCGGGCATCAATGTGCGCTGGGGGGCGATCTGCACGAAGCGGTCGAAGATCCGCTCGCAATCCTCCGGGGCCAGGCCGATGCCGGTATCGATCACCTCCATGCGTACCATCGCGTCTTCCTCCAGCAGGCGCACGGTGACACCGCCGGTGCGCGTAAACTTGGCAGCGTTCTCCAACAGGTTATCCAGCACTTGCCCCAGGCGTTGCCGATCCCCCTGGACCACGGGGGATACGACCAGGCACTCGGTGCGCAGGTAGATGTTGCGGTCACTGCAATATTTTTCGTAGACGGCGCACCTCTCGGCTACGAGTTCGCCAAGATTGATGGCGGTGAAGTTCAGCGGGATTTTCCCGGTCTCCAACGATGACAGGTCCAGCAGGTCGTTGATCAGTTGCTGCAGTCGTATCACCTGCCAGCGCGCGACTTCCAGCGCCTGACTTTGCTGCGTATTGATCGGACCGAGGTGTCCTTCGGCGAGCAGGTCGATGGTGCCGCGCACGGGGGTGAGGGGCGTGCGCAACTCATGGGACACCAGCGAGAGAAATTCTGATCTAAGGCGCTCGGATTCCTGCATGCGCGCCAACAACTTCTCGCGTTCTTGGGCATGTTTGTGTTCGGTGATGTCGATGAGAAACCCCTGGATGAAGCGTGGCTGTTCATCCTCATCCCTCACAATCACCGCCTCATCATGCACCCAGATCAGGCGACCGTCCTTGGTGTACATGCGGTATTCACCGGTGTATGATTCGGTGTCCCGGAGGAAAGGATTGTTGTCGATGATGCGTGGACGGTCATCGGGATGTACGTGTCTGGCGAAATTGTTGTGGTCCGCCAGCCATTCTTCTGTGGTGAAGCCCAGGAGTGTGGCGATTTGCGGACTGACATACGAGGCATGGATGCCATAGGCCGGTTCAATCACATACGTCATGGCCGGCAAGTGCTCGACCAGCGAGCGATATTTCGCTTCACTCGCGCGCAGGGCGCGCACGGCATTACGGTACTCGGTGACATCCCGGACGACAACCAGCAATTCATCGCCATTCAACATGACAATGCGCGCTTCGAAGGCGTGTTCTTCGCCCTGGACTGTGATGGCGTACTCAAAGCATTGCTGTTCGCGGGTGGTCAACGCACGATCGATATGCTGTTGAGCAAGTTGCGCCACTTCGGCCGGCAGCACATCCTCGATATGTTTCCCGATGAAATCACGCGGGGGCATGAGCAGGCGCTCGGCATCGGCCTCTTTGGTATCGAGGAAGACGCCGTGGCGGTCGACGCGAAACAGGAAATCGGGCAGGGCGTTGAGCAGCGTGCGTAAGGTCTCCTCGCTTGCACGCAGCGCCACTTCCGCATTGATGCGATCCGTGATGTCTTCGCCGATGCAGGCAGTGCCGATGACGGCGCCATGCTGGTCACGCAGGGCGGTTACATGCCAGTGCACGAGGCGTCGTGCGCCTGCACGCGTGAGTACGGTCGTTTTTCCCTGCGTGAGGGGTACGCCGGTTGTCATAATTAACTCGTGGTGGGCGCGCACCCTCTCCATTTCATCGGCAGGGGTGAACAGTTCGAACCAGTTTCGCCCCAGGATTTCATTACGCGACCAGCCGGTGAGGGTCAGGAGGAAGTCGTTGCAGAAGGTGATCGAACCAGCCACATCGACCATGAGAGAAATCAGATCGACGCGCTCGTGGACCTCGCGAAAGTGTTGCAGGGCGTTATCATTGGCCGTCAGGGATGGCGCCGGTGATCGTTGCAGCCAGTGGCCGATGACCAGCCACAGCAAGAGGGCGAGCAGCAGGCAGGCAGCATACGTGAGCGGGTCAGCGGGGTTGCGCCGGAGGAGCAGGATGATGAGGAAGCACACGGCGATGGCCAGCCCGATGCGGACTGTCCGGCGCAGCGCAACTACCGGTAACGACTGCCGGGCGGACGAGGGTGTTATGGTCGATGGGGTCGGCAGGCCAGACACAGCACCTCACTGGCCTTATCGTGTGGTATACGCGACAACTTGCCAGCAAGTACATTATCCGGTGTAGCGTTAAAAATCGCAAGAGGAGGGGGGCAATCTTCGCGGGCGAGGCAGGCTCGCCCGCGAAGCGCAATAGGCGGCGGTCAGGCGACCGTCTGCGTCACGTCGAGCACGGCGAAATCGGCGCGCGTGCACTCCCAGCGATTCGGGTGATTTTCGGTGGGCACCGGGTGGAAACCACAGCGTTGCAGGACCTTCATGGCGGCGGGGTTGTCCTGTGCCGGTTCAATCAGCACGGCGCGGACGCCGGTGGTGGTGAAGAGCTCGCGCAACGCCAGGCGCAGCGCTTCGGTGGCGTAGCCATGTCCCCAGAAGGGGTAGGCAAGTTTGAAATCGATGAGGGCGCGATGGTTGGCATCGATGGAATAGGTCAGGTCGCCGATCTGCTCGCCCTCACGGAGTTGAATAATGCAGTGTGGTGCAACGGGTAGAGCGGCATGGCGTAGAGCGGGCTGGGCCTGGGGGGTCATTTGCCACCACTGTTCCATTGCGGTTGCGTTGACATGCATACCATCGGGGAAGCCTTTACAACGCATGACTCGAGCGTCATTCCAGAGGGTCTGGAGGAAGGAGAGGTCGTCATGACTGGTCGGACGAACGTGGATGCGAGAGCCCAAGACATTCATAGAAGGTTACCTCCGTTCTTTGAAGCTGTCATCGCGGACAACTTCTGAGCCTCGGCACGCAACGACTACGTTGCCTACGTGCGGCGGCCGGCACTCGCGGCCGGTCCGCGTGCTTCACCGGGGTGGTGAAGGCCGGGGTTCCGATGTACGGGGGACGCATCGGTCTCCGGTATCCTGTATTCATTCTCCCGCGCCCCTGCTGTTTTGTCAAACACCATATTCACACGCCGGAAGAAAAAACGCGCTCGCCGGGCGTTCCCGGCGAGCGTAATGCGCATGGTCTATTTTTGCATTTCCCGGTTTTTCGCGCGGACAGCCTCTGCCATGGCGGCGCGTTGCTCGGCCAGACGCCCCGCCACATCGGCATCGGACGCCCCGAGAATTTGCGCGGCCAGCAGGCCGGCATTGCGCGCGCCATTGATCGCGACGGTGGCCACAGGCACACCTTTGGGCATTTGGACAATAGCCAGCAGGGCGTCAATGCCCCCTAACCCAGCGGTGGAACTGGAGATCGGCACGCCTATGACCGGCAGTGTGGTGTAGGCGGCCGCC
>JAGUZN010000345.1 GCA_020060775.1 Armatimonadota bacterium | reverse complement strand
GGTGGCCGTCGGGTGGTGCCTGCGCCCGCTCGCGGAGTTGGAGGACGTCTGCCCGCATCATCTCATTCACCATCCTGCTGAGCTCTGGTGCCTCATACGCCCCGGAGGATAAAAAACCCGCCCGTGTTGCACGGGCGGGTATCGGTCTCATATCCGGTTTACAGATCGGTGTAGGCGACGCCGTCGATGGTCGTACCGGTGACTGCGCTCTGCACCGTGCCGGGCAAATCAGCGGAATAGGTCCAGTTCTCATCGACTCTCTCAGCATGCCCTGCTGGGACGGCGGGATTGGCCGGGATGCCGGGCGCTTCGGTGATGCCGCCATTTGCTGTGAGATACGGGCCTTTGTATGACGCTGCCTGCAGAGACTGCATCGTACCGTTTTCATCCAGACCACGTGCCGGCGGATTGGTCGCGACAAGGTCGGCGAGCTTGACAGGGTATAAGCCGGTATCGCCTTGAAACTGGGTAATCGCCTTGCGCATGAGTTGAAGGTTTGCGCGCATGTTGGATTCTTTTGACTCACGGAGTGCCGTGCGCAACCGCGGAATGATAATGAGCGCTAAGATGGCCAGCACCAGTATGACGATGAGTACTTCCAGTAGAGTCATGCCGTGGCGACGAAAGGTGCAGCGGTGGGCCATGATGTTCTCCTTCTCCAGGCAGCGGCGTTCAGTGGGAGCCGCGGTAATCAGAATGATGCGAGGTGAATCGGTGAGATGCACTACCCTCAGGAATGTATTATACCGTATTTTACCGAAAGCTCGATTACCTATCCACCGGCCGTGCGCCGGGTTTTTTATATAAGTAACACTGTGCGCTGGAGGCGTACGCACCCTTGCGGTGGTAGGGCCTGCAGCAATAATAGCGAATAGACAGCAAGAGCGCAATCATTGCGAATACACGAAAGGAAGAGCCATGCCATTAGTGAACCCGCTTGACGTGATGGAAACGCTGCACATGATCGAGGCGGAAAAGCTTGATATCCGCACGATCACCATGGGGATCTCGCTCAGGGACTGCGCCGATCATGATGGCGCCGTCGCGCGCCGGCGCATCCTGGGCAAGATCACCCGCTGCGCCGACCGGCTGGTGGAGGTGGCCGAGGAGATCCAACAGGAGTACGGGATTCCCATCATCAACAAGCGCATTTCCGTGACGCCGATGGCCCTGGTTGCGGAAGCCAGCGACGATGCGGAGTATCTGGCCTTCGCCGAGACGCTGGAGTGTGCCGCGGAGACCGTGGGGGTGAATTTCATCGGCGGTTTCTCCGCGCTGGTACACAAGGGGTATACGGCGGGCGACCGTAAGTTGATTCGTTCCATCCCGCGCGCGCTGGCGATGACCCAGCGCGTGTGCGCCTCGGTGAATGTGGCCACCACGCGCGCCGGCATCAATATGGACGCCGTGCGGGAGATGGGTGAAATCATTGTCGCGACGGCGCACGGCACCGCCGACCGCGATGGCATCGGGTGCGCCAAACTCGTGGTCTTTGCCAATGCCACCGAAGACAATCCGTTCATGGCCGGTGCGTTTCACGGCATTGGCGAGCCGGACTGCGTCATCAACGTCGGGGTGAGCGGTCCCGGCGCGGTGAAGAGTGCGCTGGAGAAAGTGCGAGGCGCTGATCTCGGCGTAGTGGCGGAAACGATTAAGCGCACGGCGTTCAAGGTCACGCGCATCGGCCAACTGGTGGCGCAGGAAGCCTCGCGGCGGCTGGGCGTCTCCTTCGGCATTGTCGACCTTTCCCTCGCTCCCACCCCGGAAGTGGGGGACAGCGTGGCACAGATTCTCGAAGAGATGGGGTTGGCGCGCGTGGGCGCCGCCGGCAGCACCGCTGCGCTGGCCCTGCTGACCGATGCGGTGAAAAAGGGCGGCACGATGGCCTCGTCCTACGTGGGCGGCTTGAGCGGCGCATTCATTCCGTTGAGCGAAGACGCCGCGATGATCAGCGCCGCGGAAGAGGGGGTGCTCTCCATCGAGAAACTGGAGGCGATGACCAGCGTCTGCTCGGTCGGGCTCGATATGATTGCCATTCCCGGCGATACTCCGGCGGAAACGATTGCCGGCATCATTGCCGATGAAGCGGCCATCGGCGTCATCAATCAGAAGACGACTGCCGTGCGCCTTATTCCCGTGCCCGGCAAAGGGGTGGGGGAGATGGTGGAATTCGGCGGATTATTGGGGCACGCGCCCATCATTCCGGTGAGCACGCTCGACAGCGCCCCCTTCGTGCATCGCGGCGGCCGCATCCCCGCCCCCGTGCAGGGGATGCGGAATTAGCGGGCGGGAGTAGAGGAGCATGCGAGCGCGCGGATGTCTGTGCGGCCGGGTGGCCGGTCCATCCACGCGGAGGCGGGGTTCTGCTATAATAGCGGGGCATGCCCCCATGACACGGCATCGGAAGGAGTACCCCCATGACGGAGACACGCGGCGTGTCGCAAATGCTGCAGGAGATTCAGGAGCAGCCCAAAGCGGTGGCGCGGCTTATCGACAATGCGTTGCAACCGGTCTGGGCCATGGCGGAGCGCTGGCATACGACGCCGCCGAAGTTCATCCTGCTCTCCGCGCGCGGCACGTCGGATCACGCGGCGCTCTACGGCAAGTACCTGTTTGAAACGATGAACGGCATTCCCGTGGGATTGGCCGCGCCGTCGATTGCCAGCGTTTACGAGGCCAAAGTCAACGTGGAAGGCGGCCTGATCATCGGCATTTCGCAGTCGGGCGAGGCGGCGGACGTGACAGCGGTGCTGCACCAGGCGCGCCGGGACGGCGCGGACACGATGGCCATCACCAAT
>JAGUZN010000115.1 GCA_020060775.1 Armatimonadota bacterium | reverse complement strand
GCATCCCGCACGCCGAGGCGTGCCGCCAGCGACAGCAGGGAGTGCAGCATGGTGCGGTCGTCATCTGAGTAATTGATGACCGGCATCAGCACCCGTTCGTCGGGAAGGTGCAGGCCGTGCCGCGTCATATCGGAAATTCCCAGGAACTTTGGACAGCACAAGCTCTGTTCCACACGGGCGATGACCGGCAAGAAGAGAAAATCGATATCATCTCGCTGCGCCAGGGCTTCTGCGTGGCTGAAGTGCAGTTTGACCGCCAGGCAGGGTTCATCCGTCGGGCAACTATCCATGCGTTCGACCACGCGCGGGGTGGTGGGGGGCGACAGCACGGGCTCCGCGCCCAGTTCCATCAGCAGGGCGCGGAAAAACGGATAGAGGTAAAAGTAGCCCATGGCACGCGGGATGCCAACTCGCTGTTTCATCAATCGACTCCATTCGCCAACAAACACAAATCCTTGGTCTATTGTACAACAAAAGCGCTTTAATCCCCATCATTTCACCAAAGATCATGAAAGAATGGTGTGCGAGCGAGGTCACACGGCCAGGAAATCAGCGTTAACTTACCCGCCTCCGACGCCGGTCATGGCGCGCAGTCTGTGCGTATTATGCGCCTGAGTCGTCGTTGCGGCGGAGAGTGGCACGACAATACTGGTGGTTCGCCAGCACATTGTGCAGGAGGGCACAACGGTGATCTCCCCGCGATATGATGGGGGCAGGGTCAGCGTATGTCACCGGGATCGACTCCAGCATCTGTCAATAGTGGACATACGGTCGCGAGAACGATTTTACACGGTGTGCGCTCTATGTTATAATGCCGCGGAAAACGTACCGGAGGGATAGAAAACGTGCCGTTACTGAAAGAACAGAAGGACAAGATCATCGCCGAGTATCAGAGCTCGGAGGGTGATACAGGTTCGCCGGAAGTGCAAGTGGCATTGCTCTCGTCGCGCATCAGCCATTTGACCGAGCATGTGAAGACACACAAGAAAGATCATCACTGCCGCCGAGCACTTCTCATGATGGTCGGGCAGCGCCGTCGGTTGCTGAACTATCTGGTGAAGACGGACATCAACCGCTATCGCTCACTGATCGCTCGATTGGGTCTGCGCCGCTAAACAGAGAAGCAGGACGCGCCCAGTTTCATGAGGAGAGACAAATGCATACCGTAGAACGCACCCTGAACGGCAAGGTGCTCAGTATCGAAACGGGCCGCATGGCGAAACAAGCCGACGGTTCCGTATTGGTACGCTTGGGGGAGACCGTGATCCTTGCGACGGCCACTATGGCCAATCAGCCTCGCGAGGGCATTGACTTCTTTCCCCTGACAGTGGAATTTGAGGAACGCATGTACTCTGCCGGGAAAATTCCCGGTGGTTTTATCAAGCGCGAGGGTCGCCCCAGCGAACGCGCCATCTTGAGCGCGCGCATGACCGACCGACCGATCCGCCCGATGTTCCCCAAGCACTTCCGCAATGAAGTGCAAGTCATCATCACCGTGCTCTCGACGGACCAGGAGAACCAACCGGACATCCTGGGCATGGTCGGAGCTTCCGCCGCACTGAGCATCTCCCGCATCCCCTTCCAGGGGCCGGTGGGCGCTGTGCGCGTCGGCCGTGTGAACGGCGAGTTCGTGCTCAACCCAACCTTCCAGCAGGTCGAAGAGAGCGATCTCGATCTCGTAGTGGCCGGCACGCGTGAAGGCGTGATCATGATGGAATCGGGGGCGAAAGAGATCCCCGAGGATGTGATGATCGAAGCGATCGCGTTCGGTGAACAGGGTATCATGCAGATGATCGAGTTGCAGGACGAACTGGTCGCCCTGATCAATCCCGAGAAGTCTGTGGTGGTCGAGCCGGAGGTGAACGGCGAGGTGCGGGATGCCGTACTGGCGTACGAGCCGCGCATTCGCGACACCCTCGTCAACCCGAGCAAGCAGGCGCGTGAGAGCGCGACGTTCGACCTGATACGCGAGATCCAGAGTGAGTTGGTGGAACGCTCCCCCACCGAATCGTTGGAGATTCGTGCGAACATTGATGCGTTGATCAAGAAAACGCTGCGCAACCTCATCCTCGATGAAGGCCGCCGTCCGGATGGACGTCAGCCGAACGAGATTCGCCAGATCAATGTGGAAGTCGGCGTGCTCCCACGCGTGCATGGCAGCGGGTTATTCACCCGCGGGCAGACGCAGGCACTCACCGTTGTCACGCTGGGCGGCATCGGCGAGGGTCAGACGCTGGATACCATTTCCCCTGAAGAGGGCAAGCGGTATATGCATCAGTACAACTTCCCGCCGTATAGCGTCGGCGAAGTGCGCCCGATGCGCGGGCCTGGTCGTCGTGAGATCGGCCATGGCGCATTAGCTGAGCGCGCGCTGCTGGCGGTCATTCCCAGCGTGGAAGAGTTCCCGTACGCCATCCGCATGGTCTCCGAAGTGCTCGAGTCCAACGGCTCCAGCTCGATGGCCAGCACCTGCGGCAGCACACTGGCGTTGATGGATGCCGGTGTGCCCATCACGGCACCCGTGGCGGGCATCGCCATCGGCATGGTCAGCGATGAGAACCGCTCGGTGTTGCTCTGCGACATTCAGGGTGTGGAAGATGGCTCCGGCGACATGGATTTCAAAGTCACCGGCACGATGAACGGCATTACCGCCATCCAGATGGACGTGAAGCGGGGCGGCATGTCGCGCGAACTGCTTACTGAAGCATTCGCGATGGCCAAGGATGCTCGCGAGTTTATCATCGGGAAGATTACGGAAGTCATCCCCGCGTCGCGTTCCGATCTGTCGGCCAATGCACCGCGCGTGCTGACGCTGGTGATTCATCCAGACAAAATCGGTGATGTCATCGGCCCAGGCGGCAAGGTGATCAAGAAGATCCAGAGCGACTTTGGTGTGAAGATCGACATCGAACAGGATGGCCGCGTCTTCATCGCCGCGCCCGATGGCGAAGCCGGCAAAGCCGCGTTGAAGGCGGTTGACGACATCACCCGCGATATCGTTGAAGGCGAAGTCTATGTGGGTAAGGTGGTGAAGGTTGCCTCCTTCGGCGCCTTCGTCGAACTGGCGCCCGGCCGTGACGGCATGATTCACATTTCCCAACTCGCCCACGAACGGGTGGAGCGCGTGGAAGATGTGGTCAATGTCGGCGATGAAGTGGTGGTGAAGGTCATCGAGAAAGACCCGACCGGCAAGATTCGCCTCACGCGCAAAGCCATGCTGCCGCCTCCCGAGCCTGGCGAGATGGGTGAGGAAGGCGGCGAAG
>JAGUZN010000302.1 GCA_020060775.1 Armatimonadota bacterium | reverse complement strand
GAGCATACCGCAGCCCTGCATATTCGATTGCCCGGCCAAGATCCACACATCGCCCACCAGGATATCGGTAAAAGTACGGGCATCAAGGATCTCGCCTGCATCATCGCGTACCTGCAGGTGAATAGTGTACGGCCCGCCGACCGGAATGCCGTTCACATGGCCGAACACCGCGCCGCAAATGGCGCGGCCGACCGTCACCTCCTGCAGGCCGGGCAGCGCGCCCTCCTGAGTCATCACCGTCGCCACCACGGTGCCGCTTCCCTGGCAACGCCCGGTAAAACGCACCTCGCTCACATCCCGGCTATTGCGTTGAATGACCATGCGGTCGAATAAGCCTTCACGGATTTCCATTACCAACCTCTCCCAAAACGAGCCCATCGGCACTGGAGTGTGGTGCCCACGGGCTCATAGACATCTCACTATACGACGGCTAAACGCCGGCCGGCACGGCGCGAGAACCTTTTTTGACCTCATTCTCGCCGACCGCGCGGTTCTTTCCGGCGTTCTTCGCCTGATAGAGCGCGGCATCAGCGCGCTCGATCAACGACTCCGCCATATCATTCTTGCGCACTTCGCTCACGCCGATGCTCACGGTGAAGCTCATTTTTGAATCGTCCTTCTTCGGGTCGATCAGAAAACGCTTCGATGCCAGCGATTTGCAAAACAGCCGCGCGCGCTTCAGTGCCGCGGGGAGCCGCATGCCCGGCAGCACGATCACGAACTCCTCGCCGCCATACCGGGCGATGAAGTCGTCGCGGCGGAAGGCCGCCTTGCACTCCTGCACGAACGACATCAGCACGCGGTCGCCCACCTGGTGGCCGTAGGTGTCGTTCACCGCCTTGAAGTTGTCCAGGTCGCACATCAGGATGGAGAATGGCGAATACGCCACCAGGTTCCGCTCGATGTACCGGCATAAATACGTGTCAAACGCCAGGCGGTTGTGCGCGCCCGTCATGCAGTCCAGCAGCGACGCCCCTTTGATTTTTTCCAGGTCCACCTTCAGCGTGTCCACCTCGCGCGTCAGCGTCTCCATCCGCTTGGTGTCCTTCATCTGCTTGTCCTGGATCGCCTTGCGCAATAGGCTCACTTCCACCTGCAGCGTCTCTTTGATCTTGCGAATATCGTTGAGCTGGGAGACGCGTTCCATCTTCAGGTTGCGCTCGTGGATTTGCGCGTTGAACGCCTGGCTCTCCCCGATCATGCTGCTCAAGCTGTCGCGCAGCATATCGATGATATTCTTCAACTCAGCTTCGCGCTCGTCAAAGTACCGCTTCTCACGATCGCAGAACTGCTGGATCTCGCGCTTCTGCTCGTCAAAGGCGCGCGCGACCTTGCCGGTCGGCGTATCCGAAGTGAAGAGCTTGGTTAACTCATCGATCCGCTTGTTGAACTTGTCGGCATCGATCTCCGAGATGTCAAAGGTGAACTCTTTGATCAGAAACAACAGTGTGCGCACGGTGAGCAGCAGAAACTCGCTGCGTTCCTTATACGCTTCAAGTTGGGGCAGAAGCGACTCCACGGACTCATCGGTCGTGGGCTTCCGGCGCAGAAAGCTCATGGATGTTGGGTCTCCTGGTTTCACGAGATGCGGCGAATAATACCCTATCATTCCATATTCGGGGTGGCGCCGTGACACGGAAAACTTACGCTAGTTTACTATATTTACGCAAAGAAGGGAAGATGGGCAACAGGTGAAGTTGCTTATCTTCCCTTAGTTAGGTTTTGAGAGGAAAACGGTCAGATACGGTGCATGGCGGTGAAGATATCTTCATGTTGCACGCGCACCTGCACGCCCAGCCGCTCGCCCACCGCCGCCAGTTCCTCTGCCAACGCCGGGATGGCCATGCCGTCCGGCGATACTTCAACCAACATGATCATATTGAAATACTCGCGCAGAATCGTCTGGCTGATGTCCAGGATATTCACTTTGCGCTCCGCCAGCGCGGCGCTCACGGCGGCGATAATCCCCACGCGGTCTCGACCTACGACAGTGATGACGGCTCTCACGGCAACGGCCCCCATTCATGCACGACGCGACGAGGTGAAGGTCGAACGCACGGGGGCGCGACGGTCACATGCATCGTGAAAAATATGGCCCCATCATACTCCAGCAACTTGCCGGATGTCCAGACGGATTGGGCATTTTGCGCTATACTGTGGGTGCTGTGTGATGGGTTGGTCAACATCACAGGCTATCCATTGTTCTGCACACCCAACAATTGGGTATCGATGCCTTGCATGGCACATCCGACACCCAATAGCGAACAGCATCCATTAGCGAATGACCGCCTGCATGAGTCGCATGTCAGGCATGGTACGACTTGAATTACAAGGATGAACATCTGTGTCACCGCGAGAAGCACGCATCGAACAACTGCGCACCATGCTGGAGGAGGCCATGGGTAAAGGCGACTGGAACGCCGCATCGGCGATGGCCGATGAACTGACCCACCTCCTCCCAGACGACGCACTTGCCGCCTACAAGCGCGGCGTCGTCCACTGGCAACTCGTCCAACTGCCCCAGGCCGCCTACTGGCTGCGCAAGGCGCGCGATCTGCAGCCCGGCCTCACCCAGGCCTCCCTCGCCCTCGCCGAGGTCACCCGTCAGTTCAACAAACAACTGCTCGAGGCCGAAGAAGCACAGGCGGCGCAGCCCCCCGTGGAGGTGCCCGATGCCGAGGCTGTCAGCCTCGACCCCGATGCCCTGTTCTCCCTCGCCTGCGAACACGTCAACAACAACGAGCGGGACAAAGCGCTGGCGCTCATCGAACGCGCCATCCTGCTGCGCCCCGACTTCGCTGCCGCCATCTACTCGCGCGGCATGCTGCTCGTGCACCAGGGCGACACCGACGGCGCGCAACACACCTACTCCGTGCTCAAAGCCATGGACGCCACCCTGGGCAAATACCTGCTGCGCGAAATCGCCGCCGAATACAAAGTCCGACCCCCGGAAGACAGTGAAACCGAATAACGTGCTGGGAGGGCGGCCGTCTCTGGCCGCCGCCGCGCCGACACGAAGTCGGCGATAAAAATGCTGACGGCGAGGGACCGCCTCGCCCGCGCCTGCCGTGAGCCGCGTCGAACGGTCCAGCCGGCCCCATATGAAAACGTCCATGGTTGCGCCCGGTGGTTCAACAACATAACGTAATGGCATACTCGGAAGGGCGGCGGTCCCTGGCCGTCACATTCCCTCGGTCTATAGGAGAACGCGCTATACCATCACCGCATAATCCCGGTGAACGAGAATACGCTCTACCATCACCCCCAACGGGGGTGGGCGTTCATAGCCCACAGCGTGAGCTGTGGGAACGGGGCCAAACCAACCCCCGAGCCCCGGAGGAGCGACAGAATCGGCCCGGCATGACGCCGGGCAACAACACGGCACGATGCCAAACCCCTTGGAACTTGGAACCTGGAACTTGGAACTTTTCGCACCATGCGCATCACCATCATCGCCGTGGGCAAGGTTCGCGAGCCCTACCTCGCCGCGGGCATTGCCGAATATGCCAAGCGACTCGGGCGCTACGCGACCCTCGAGATCATCGAGGTCGCCGAGGAGCAGGCCCCCGAAACGCTCTCCGCCGCCGAACG
>JAGUZN010000224.1 GCA_020060775.1 Armatimonadota bacterium | reverse complement strand
GTGATGGCGGCCGTCAACGTCGTCTTGCCGTGGTCCACGTGCCCGATCGTCCCGATGTTCACGTGCGGCTTGGTGCGCTCAAACTTCGCTTTGCCCATCTCGTGTACCCTCTAACTGTTCGTCTGGTTGGTATTTATGGTATCAGCGTCGGTGGTAGGTGCACTCGCCGTCGCCGTTCGTGATCTTCTCGCCTAACGCCCGAGCACCTCGTCTGCAATCGATTTGGGCACCTCGGCGTAGTGCGATGGTTCCATCGTGTAATTGGCACGCCCCTGGCTCAATGAGCGGATGGTCGTCGCATACCCGAACATTTCGGCCAGCGGCACCTTCGAGCGGATCGCCTGCAGGCTGCCGGGCTGTGCTTCTATCCCTTCGATATGGCCGCGCCGGGAGCTCAGATCGCCCATGATGTCGCCGAGATTCTGCTCGGGACAGACGACTTCCACTTTCATGATCGGCTCGAGCAACAGCGGCTTGGCCTTACGCATGGCGTCACGAAACGCCATGGACCCGGCGAACTTGAAGGACATTTCGTCAGAGTCGACTTCATGATACGAACCATCGTAGAGAGTGACTTTGACATCGATGACCGGATAGCCGCCGAGCACGCCATTCCCCAGCGCTTCGCGCACACCGTTCTCCACCGCAGGAATATATTCGCGCGGGACCACACCGCCCACGACGGCGTCGACAAAGGTGAAGCCGGCGCCGGTCTCCTGGGGCTCGAGTTCAATCCACACGTGGCCGTACTTACCGCGGCCGCCAGTCTGACGGACATAACGACCTTCCGCTTTCACCGACGCACTAACCGTCTCGCGATACGCCACTTGCGGACGTCCGATGTTCGCCTCGACCCGAAACTCGCGCTTCAGGCGGTCGAGAATGATTTCCAAGTGCAACTCACCCATGCCGGAGATAATGGTCTGTCCGGTCTCCTGGTCGGTGTACGTGCGGAAGGTAGGGTCTTCAGCGGCCAGGCGCGTCAGCCCTTCGACCAATTTCTCCTCATCGGCTTTCGTCTTGGGCTCGATGGCTACGGAGATCACCGGCTCGGGGAAGTGGATGGATTCCAACAGTACGAGCTTGCCGGCCTCGGTAAGCGTATCGCCGGTGGTCGTGCTGTTCAAACCGACCACGGCCACAATGTCGCCGGCGCGAATCTCATCCACCTCTTCACGATGGTTGGCATGCATACGCAAAATGCGTCCCAGTCGCTCGCGCTGTCGTTTTGAAACGTTATGGACTGCCGTGCCCTTGGCGAGGGTACCCGAGTAACAACGTACATACGTTAACCGACCGACATACGGATCGGACATGATCTTGAAGGCCAGCGCACTGAACGGCGCACTGTCATCCGGCATACGCAACTCTTCCGCGCCCGTGTCGGGGTGTTCGCCGCGCACGCCGCCGACATCGGTCGGCGACGGCAGATAATCCACGACCGCGTCCATCAGCGGCTGTACGCCTTTGTTACGGAACGAAGCGCCGCAGAGCACGGGGACGAATGAGATGGCCAGCGTGCCGGCGCGAATGCCCGCGCGGATCTCATCCTCGGTCAGCTCCTCGCCTTCGAGGTACTTGTGCGTCAGCTCATCATTGCCTTCGGCTGCCGCTTCGATAAGATGTTCGCGATATTCCTGTGCCTGTTCCAGGTATTCGTCCGGGATCTCGGCGTCGATCACCTGCTGCCCGAGTTCGTCCGGATACAGCAGTGCGCGCATGCGCACCAGGTCGATAACGCCGGCAAACTGCTGCTCGGCGCCGATCGGGATCTGCAGCGGAATGGGGCGAATGCCCAGGCGCTCACGCATCGCGTCCAGCACACGGTAGAAACTGGCGCCCGTGCGATCCATCTTGTTGACGAAGGCGATGCGGGGCACTCGATAACGATTCGCCTGCCGCCAGACCGTCTCCGATTGCGGTTGGACGCCGCCCACAGCACAAAAGAGGCCGATTACACCATCCAGCACGCGCATAGAACGTTCAACTTCCATAGTGAAGTCCACGTGCCCGGGTGTGTCGATAATACTAATAAGGTGGTCGCGCCACTGACAGGAGGTTGCAGCAGAGGTGATGGTGATGCCGCGTTCTTGCTCCTGGGGCATCCAGTCCATGGTGGCGGCGCCATCATGGACTTCCCCCATCCGATGCAACCGTCCAGTATAGAAGAGCATGCGCTCGGTGGTGGTCGTCTTCCCGGCGTCAATGTGGGCGACAATGCCGATATTGCGTGTTTTTTCGAGAGCGAATGTTCGTGCCATGATATCCTGTACACCCCCCTCCCTGGGGCGACGAACGCCCCATCGTGGGGCGTTATCAGCGCATACGATCTCCGTATACGCGAGAGCCTGCTTCAGTCACGCGCAAAGAATGGGTCCCATCCCGCACTCATCCGAGATAGGACCCACTCTCGCAAGCGTAACCGCTAGAAGCGGTAGTGGGCGAAAGCTTTGTTAGCTTCGGCCATGCGATGCGTGTCGTCGCGCTTCTTCACCGAGGCGCCAGTATTGTTGGCAGCATCGATGAACTCGCCCGCCAACTTCTCCTGCATCGTTTTGCCGCCGCGCTTGCGCGCGTTGCTGATTAGCCAGCGCACACCGAGGTCGAGTTTGCGAATCGGGCGCACTTCCATCGGCACCTGGTAGGTGGCACCGCCGACGCGCCGCGGGCGCACCTCAACGCCTGGCATCACATTCCGCATGGCCTGTTCGAACACTTCCAGCGGATCGCGGCCTGTGCGCTTGTTTACCAGCAACATCGCATGGTAAAAAATCGACTCGGCTTTACTCTTCTTGCCGTCCAACATCAACTTGTTGATGAAGCGGCTAATTAACTCACTGTTATAGACCGCGTCAGGGGCAACCTGCCGACGGGTCACCGGACCTTTTCTTGGCATTGTCTGCTTGTCCTTAATTCACCAAACGTCCCGGCCATGCACCGACCGGGCATACATGTGAAGCTTACTTGCCGCCCTTGGGGCGCTTGGCGCCGTACTTGGAGCGGCCTTGCTTGCGATTCTGCACGCCGGCGGTATCGAGCACGCCGCGCACGATATGATAGCGGATACCCGGCAGGTCCTTGACGCGACCGCCGCGGATCATCACCACAGAGTGCTCCTGCAGGTTATGACCCTCGCCTGGGATATAGGCCGTGACTTCAATGCGGTTGCTCAAGCGCACGCGCGCCACTTTGCGCAACGCCGAATTCGGCTTTTTCGGGGTCACCGTCCACACGCGCGTGCAAACGCCGCGCTTTAGCGGGCCTTGAATCGGCACATACTTGCGCTTGTTCGAGTTGAAGTTCCACCCCAGCGCCCAGCGCACGGTCGGGGTCACCTTCACTTGCTTGCTCTTTCGTCCCTTGCGAACTAATTGATTAATAGTCGGCACGCGTGCCTTCTCCTTTGCATTGCTGACTCTCCGCATACGGAGTGCAGATCGTATTCACACGAGAGAATGTGTCATTCATGACAACATCGTGTGCCCAGTCCGGCCACACAAGGAGGAATTCTAGCAGGGAGTGCGACGCTTGTCAACACGATTTTCGCACCGCCCAGCAGTTTTTCCGCTCGAGGCATCGATTCACCGGGATTATGCAACCAGCCCACGAAACTGCGCAGGTAACTGTGGCAACACCTTGTAATACTGTGAATACGCAACGACCTCCTGCTGGATTTCGTCACCGCGCTCTGCTACAATAGGCAGGTCAGTGCTCGCGTCACCGTCACGCGCGCACAATGGAGGTCCGCATGATCCGCCTTGGTGTGTTGATCATTTTGCTCGGATGCCTGCTCCCACTGCCCCTGCGCGCGGGTGAGCTCGCTACCTATACCACGCGCTACTACACATTCGTCACCGACTTGCCTGCGGACAAAGCGCGCATTGTGGCTGATCGCATGGATCTGATCTGCGATACCTACCGCCAGTACTTCCCTGGCGCGGTTACTACCAAACCGCTGGCGATGTACGTGTTCACGCGACACGCCGATTATTCTTCGTTCATGAAAAAGACCACCGGCGCCCCGATGCAAGAGTGGAATCCCGCCGTCTTTTTTGAGAAAGACAACTGGATGGTGACCGCTGCATGCATGGAAGGCCTCAATGGCCTCACTCCGCTCTTCTCCAGCCTGCAGCATGAGGGGTTGCACCAGTTTGTCCAAGCGGCGTACGGTAATTCCATGCCCATCTGGACGAATGAAGGTCTCGCGCAAATCTTCGAGCACACACTGATTGGACGCGACCGCGTCATCCCCGGCGCTGCGCCAATATCATAGTGTGGCAGCTATACAGAGCGCCCTCCATGAGGAGCGCACATTCCCGCTTGACCACCTCTTGCTTATGACGCACCGGCAATGGCTCACCATAAATGACAGCGGCGCCCAGCAGGCTGAAACGTTGTACGTGCAGGCATGGGCGCTCGCGCACTTCTGTCTCTTCGCCGACGATGGCCGCTACGCCCGACCATTCATTCAATTTATTACGCTGGCCAGCCAGGGCGCTCATCCCGGCAAGGCGTTCGTTGAGGCGTTCGGCATCACCGATGTGCCGGCATTTGAGCACCGCTGGCGACGCTATGTACTGGCCATGTCGCCCGATGTGTCAAAAGAAGAGTTGTTGGAGATCAGCCGTAGCCATCGTGCAGCCGGCTCAACCCTGAAGCCTCAAACACTGTTGTACTTCCCTCAGGGTTGGAAGGATCGGGGCATCGGCAATCCGGTGCGCGTCACCGTGATACCGAAAAATCCCAAGTTACCGCCGGATGTCGTTGCCTTCGGGCCGCGCTACACCATCCGCCTGCTGTGGACGTTTGACGACGATGGGCGGCCACAACAGGAATTCATTTATGAATGACGGTAATCATCCGCCCCGCCGTACCTCGCACAGCGGAGCGGATCGCCTTCTCCTTACCGTGGCCAGCGCAAGTGCACGGGCAGCATCGCCGGGAAATCGGCATGCGGCTCCGCCTGATACCAGTAAGCCACCGAGGCAATATCGTCGCGCAACGGCTGGAACAGGCCTTCTTTCCACCAGCCCAATGCCTGGATAGTCACCCGCAGGTCTTCCTGGAAGCGAATGGGATCCATGATATGCCAGCGGTATAGATCGTGGGCGGGCACGGCATTGTCCTCATGGCGCGACATGGCCAGGCCGAGAAAGGGTGTCGTATACGGAATCTCACGTCCCCGCTCATCGTAGAAGCCCCAGGCTCCGCCGAAGTAATCTTCCGTGCCCGTACCGCAAATAGTGGGGTACTCGGTATCGCCATCCATATAGAACTTGATCTCCCCTTCACCCCACCAGCCGTTCGAGAGCTGCGTCCAGGCCAGGAACGTGCCGACGTAATGGCCCTGTCCGCGAATGCCGTCGACGATGACATGCTCGGGGCATTCGATCGGCGTGACGGAACGACGCCACTGGGCATGGAAACGGCCGGCCTGCGGTGGAATATCGGTGAGCGCATAGGTGATCTGATAGAAAAAGCCGCCGATCACTTCACTTGCCTGGTTTTCTACCGTGATGCGCGCATGTGACCCGAACGGCATCGGCCAGTAGCTGTTCAGGCCACTGGTGGGGTTCACCACAATAGGTAACGAGACAACGTTATGCCGTACTGTATGCCCGTGGCAGAAAAAATCGCCCAATGGCACCTCAACCGACGGTGACGCTTCGCCATCCCAGTAGATGCGTAACAGGCAATTGCGAAAGGCCTCGATGCCGGTCGTGATCCAGATATGCTGAATCACGCCGGGTCCATCGATACTGGCAAGTTCGACAGTTTCCCCGGGTGCAAGTTCGATGCAGGGCCGCACCTTCCATCCCTTCCCGAGCAGGCGTGCCGGGCTGTTATCAGCAGGCGCGGCCTGCGCCCCACCCCCTTTGGCTCCCGTCGGATTCTCGGCACTGATTGAGCGTGTCTGCGCCGACGAAAGTAACGGGATCATCGAAAGCCCATTTTGAAAACCGGTCTGGTCGTACATGGCATCCTCCTGTGATATGATCACATGCTGATGCTCCATCTTACGCCTTGTCGTTTGCTAATTGAATGGGTAAAATGGCGAAAAACTTGTCGGATATTCTGATCACCATGCAAACCATTCGCTACTTATTCACCAAGCCGCCGGTGGAAACCGAAGCATTAACCGTCCGCGGCCTGGGCATACGTGAGGTGATGCGACCCGGCATCGTCGACCGTCCCACTCTGGGTGACTACTTATGCATGTTCTTCTATGACGAAGCGCTCATCGGCGCAGAAGACGGTGTGCAACGCCACCCGCCCCAGCGCCTGATCATCTGGCATCCTGATCACGACCATTGCTACGGCAATCCGGATGCCGTGTGGATGCACTCCTGGATGCACTGTCATGGCACTGTCGTCGGCGAACTGTTGAAGGCTGCCGGGCTGCCGTATAATCAGGTATTGCCGCTGCCCGACGCCGAACTGATCGAGCGTTACCTGTTGGCTTTCGACCACGAACTCACCCAGCAGGCGCGACCGCAGTTGCGCATCCTCGCCAACCTGCTCGATAACTGGATCATCGAGATCGCCCGCGCAGCGCAGGCTGATGGTCAGGTCATCCCGCAGAACCTGCTGGAGATCAAGCGCTTTATTGAGCACCGATATGCGTCGCCCCTCACCCTGCAAGAGCTGGCGGCGCGCGCCAACCTGTCCGTCTCCCATTTTTGCAGTGAATTCAAACGGTACTTTGGCGTCACCGCCGTGGAGTACCTCATCCGCCTGCGAATGCAACACGCCTCCTATCTGCTGCGCGACCGCAATGTGCGCGTCTCCGAGGTGGCGCACCTCGTCGGGTACGAGGATCTCTACCACTTTTCCCGTCTCTTCAAAAAGCGGTATGGCGCCAGTCCGCGCCACCTGCGCCGCCAGTGGCAGGACGTTGATGATGGGGCGGCGTGATTACTGTCCCACCCTGGGAACATTATGCGGTTCCGCTTGACAGAAATAGCCATCATCCTGTTACCCACAGGCTTGACACGCTCGAGTGGAACGTCTAATATATGTCCGGCCCGTTACTAGTGAAATTTACCACAAACACTGGTAACCCTTGGCATGTCAAAGGCTGCCCTCATTCCTGAAGCGGGCAGTCTTTTTAATCCCATCGCCGCGCTACGCCGCCGATGTCGGGAGTCGAAGCGCAAGCTCTCCGGGCCGATAGCGCATGTGAATACTGTGAGGAGGACCTTACCATGGCAGTGAAAGTTGGCATCAATGGCTTTGGCCGCATCGGGCGTCAGGTGCTCAAGCGCTTGCTGGAAGAGTACGGGAATGCGGTGGATGTCGTCAGCGTCAACGACCTGACCGACGCCAAGACGCTGGCGCACCTGTTCAAGTACGACAGCAACTACGGCGTGTTCGATGGCACCGTGGAGGCCAAAGAGAGTTCCATCGTCATCAACGGCAAAGAGATCGGCATCACCGCGCAGAAAGACCCTGCGCAGTTGCCCTGGCAAGACCTGGGCGTTGACATTGTGCTCGAGTCCACCGGCCTCTTCACCAACGCCGACAAAGCCAAGGCCCACATCGACGCCGGCGCCAAAAAAGTGATCATCAGCGCCCCGGCCAAGGGCGAAGACGCCACCTTCGTCATCGGTGTGAATGAGCAGACCTACGATACCGCCAAGCACCACATCATCTCTAACGCGTCCTGCACCACCAACTGCCTGGCCCCCGTCGCCAAGGTGCTCAACGACAACTTCGGCATCGAGGCCGGTCTCATGACTACCATCCATGCCTATACCAATGACCAGCGCATTCTCGATATGCCGCACAAGGACCTTCGCCGTGCCCGCGCCGCCGCCCTATCGATGATCCCGACCACCACCGGCGCCGCCAAGGCCGTCGCCCTCGTGCTGCCCGAACTGAAAGGCAAGTTCCACGGCTTCGCCATGCGCGTCCCCACCCCGACCGTCTCGGTCGTGGACCTCACCTGCACGCTGACCAAAGACGCCACTGCGGAAGAGATCAACAACGCGCTGAAAGCCGCCGCCGATGGACCCATGAAGGGCATCCTGGGCTTCACTATGGAAGAACTCGTCTCCATCGACTTCAAGGGCAACAGCCACAGCTCGATCGTTGATGGCCTTAGCACCATGAAGATTGGCGATAACCTGTGCAAAGTGCTCGCCTGGTACGACAACGAGTGGGGCTACAGCTGCCGCCTCGCGCAGTTGACCGCCATGGTTGCCGGCAAGATGTAACAACCGCAGCGGGTTTTGCGTCTGACTGATGCACCCCGCCGCGTCCTTCGCTTCGACGAGCGGGCCCTTAGCCCGCTCGTCGTCATGTGGTCCCTGGAGGATGACACCATGGCTAAGAAAAATATCGCTGACTTAGGCGATCTGCATGGCAAACGCGCGCTCATTCGCGTCGATTTCAATGTGGCGATTAAGCCCAAACTCCCCGCGACGCGCAACGAAGCGGTGATCACCGACGACACGCGCATCCGCGCCGCACTACCCACCATCCAGTTCCTGATCGATCACGGGGCGAAGGTGATTCTGATGTCGCACCTTGGCCGTCCTGATGGTCAGGTCGTGGAAGGGCTGCGCATGGATATCGTCGCCAACCGGTTGAGCGAACACCTCGGCAAGTCGGTCGCCAAGGTGGATGACTGCGTCGGCCCCGAAGTCGAAGCCGCCGTGAATGCCATGCAGCCTGGCGATGTGTTGATGCTGGAAAACGTGCGCTTCTATCCCGAAGAAGAGTCCAAGGATGACAGTGTTCGCCTGCCGTTCGCCGAGCAGCTTGCCAAGTTGGGTGATCTGTATGTCAATGATGCCTTCGGCACGGCCCACCGCGACCACGCTTCCACAGCCAGTGTGGCGCGCTACCTGCGTCCTTCGGTGGCCGGTTTCCTGATGGCCAAAGAGCTTGAGACACTGAGCAAGGCGCTGGATAATCCCGAGCGCCCCTTCGTCGCCATCCTCGGCGGGGCCAAAGTGAAGGATAAACTGAAGCTCATCAACAACCTGGTCGGCAAGGTTGATGTGTTACTGGTCGGCGGCGGCATGGCCTACACCTTCTACAAGGCGAAGGGCGTGGAGATCGGCAACTCCTTATTGGACCCCGAGCGCATCGACGCGGTGACCGAAGTCATGGAAAAAGCGGCCACCAGCATCACCCGCCTAGTGCTGCCGCTCGATACGGTCGTCACCACTGAAAACGTGGATTCCGCGCTGGCCAAAAAGAGCGGTGAACCGATCGAGACGAAAGTGGTCGCCTGGGATCAGATTCCCGCCGGCTGGCAGGGCATGGACATCGGACCGAAAACGATCGATATCTTTAATGCCTACATCAAGAACGCCAAGCTCGTCTTCTGGAACGGTCCGCTCGGGCTCTCCGAAGTGCCCGTCTTTGCCACCGGCACGGAAGCCGTTGCCGAGGCGCTGGCCAACGCCGATGCCTTCACCATTGTGGGCGGCGGCGATGTTGTGACCGCCGTGACGCAACTCGGCTTCGCGGATAAGATGGACTTCATCTCCACCGGCGGCGGCGCGTCCCTCGAATTCCTTGAGGGCAAGCCGTTGCCTGGCGTGGTAGCGCTGGACGATAAATAACACGATCTGGCATCACGCCCACATACCCAGGGGTCAGGACATCCGTCCCGGCCCCTGTCCCGTTTGGTGAAGAGAGCGTGAATTCTTCTATGGCGGTGAGGAGGAATCACGCGCGCTGTGACGTAATACACAACACAGCACCTACCCCCGTGAAAGGAGTGCCGATGTACCAGGATACCCCATCCGTCCCGCTGGGCATGGGGCCTTTCGGCGATTGGTTTTCCGATGTCTTCCGCCTCTGGGGCGCCCGCTGGCAGGTCTGGGTGCTGCAGGGACTGCTCTACGCTGTACTGGTCTTCACATTACCTGTGACCTTTTATATCGTGTTGATCGCGACCACTGTCGGGGGCAACCCGTCTCGAGAAGCCGTTGCACTAGTAGGAGTACTGTACTTCGTCGCCATCGTCGTAGCCAGCATCTCCTCCTTCGTTCTCCTGCCGGGAATGGTGGTGACAGCCTTGCGACAGATGCGTGGCGAGGAGATCAGCGTTAGCGGGCTGTTCTCCGGCATGCGTTACGGATTTGGGTTTTTTCTCGTCACATTCCTGGCCGGGCTGGGTGTGCTTGCTTGCTTCGTCGGCGCATATGCGCTGCAGGGGTTGTTGTTTCTTGCACTCCCGTTAATGATCGACCGGCAATTACGGACCACCGAGGCCATCAGCCTCTCTTGGCGGACAACGATGGCGAATCCCTGGCTGTATATCCTGTTTACGTTCGTCATCACCTTGCTCTCCGGTGTTGGAGCCATGGCCTGCTACATCGGTCTCATCGCCACCATCCCCTTCCTGGCCATCGGCCAAGCGGTGGCCTACCACCGCACATTTTACAGTCACACATTGTTCCCTGCCCAGGCAGCAGCGAACGTCCCCCCGCCGTATATCCCGCCGCCGTATATCCCAGGTTCACCGATCGAACCTTCCGCGCCGGCGCAGGATACCGTCGCAAATGGCGCTAACCGCTGCCCGCGCTGCGGGGCCAATATCGTCGATGGAATAAAACAATGCCCGCTGTGCGGTGAGTCATGGGGAGACAGCCGACCACAGGCCGAGTAGCTAGAACTACGACAGCATGTATAGCAACAAATGTAGTGCCAAACAGGAGATACGACCATGTCCATACCAGGTCAGTTCACGGCAGTTCCCCTGGGCTTTGGCGCCTTCGGACTCTGGTTCGAGCGTACCTTCAACCTCTGGCGCGACCGTTGGCAGGTATGGGTCCTGCAGGCGCTGGTTCTCATAGTGATCGTAGGGGTCTCGAGCGCCATTGGAGAGTTTCTGACATTTCCCTATGAGAAAAATGACACGGCCCCCCCCGTGTCGATCGCACTTGCCTCGTTCGCCTTTTCAATACTGTCATCGGCTCTGCAAGTCTTTCTTACCCTTGGCATAGTCAAGACTGCACTCAAACAATTGCAGGGTGAAGAAATCACCGTCGGGGACATCTTCACTGCTGGCAGGTATTTCTGGTCGGCCCTGTTACTCGGCATCTTAACCACCCTGCTAGCCTTGGCCGGAATACTCGCCTGTGGTGTTGGGCTGCTCCTGGTGCCGGGAATCGTTTTTCTGGCCTTGCCTATCCTCATCGATCAGCAGACCAGCGCCATCGATGCCCTCAGCCGCTCATGGCAAACCATGCGCCAGAACTTCTGGCTCTTTGTGCTGTTTGCCCTGGTGATATATTTAGTCTCCGGGTTGGGCGTCCTGGCGTGCTGCGTCGGCATTATTGCTACCTTAACGTGGTATCCCATTGCCTAGGCCGTAGCCTATCACCACGTGTTTCAGCCCGGGCAGTACGCCGTGCCGCCTCCCTCAACCGGCGCCATGCCCCCACCCTACATTCCGCCGCCCCCGATGCAGGAAGCGTCTTCGGCGATCACTGAAGTCACCGGCGGTACTATCGTCGAAGACCCCAACCGTTGCCCGCGCTGCGGCGCCAATAGGGTTGAAGGCATCGATCAATGCCCGCTCTGCGGCGAGCGATGGACCTCAGATCCTGACGCTCAATAGCCTGGACCCCCGTTTGTCACAGTGAGCGGCCTCCGCCTGCATCGACCAACGCGGCATTGTATAGCCACACAGTGCAGCGTTGTCATGCAACACCATACGCTCTTTTTTCGGCACATGTTCCGGCACGCCGAACATTCCAAAAACCGTGCGTTCACGGTCATTTTGTTCACCGATACCCACAAAGATGACAACCGACAAAGCAGCCCCTGTGCTCATGTTGCCCTCCTACTGCGATGTGCAGCGTCGAAAATAGTCTCCTTAGATAGTTGACGATAGTAATTATGAGCATTACAATTAGCAAACTTATCCGGTTAAACAGGTATGTCAGCACACCTTTCTAGTCTATAACGTTCTCGTGACTAGTCACGTATTACACTCGAACCTTACTATTGACCGCTGTATGAGCAAGGCTAGTAATTGCATCAGCAATGAAGTCTCATATCACCTGCCACGGTACATCACGACCGGTGTGAGGTAGTCACCTGCAGAGCGCGCAGTCATCGACTTCATCATGTAGTAATAGCAACTATCGTTATATAATCAAAAATACTTTTTATAGAGTTTACCGGACAGATAGAGATCGGCACTTCCAAATCCGAGTCGGCGCAGCAATGCATGCACGCTCGCTAATCGGGTGTTACTGATATCTGTGATATCTACTCAGCGGCGATATGCCATATGAAAAGGAGGAGGCCCTATGCTCAAATCGTTCGTGTATGTGGTTCTGTTGTTGTTCACCTGCGCCTTATGCGGAGTAGCTGGCGCAACCGCTTTGGATGACATTAAAGCGTTAATGGGTGACGTCGATGCGGTCAACATTGTACCGCATCTATCCGACCCACAGCCCGGTTCTTCGACCGTGCCCCCGGTGAAGTCGGACTACTGGACATTCGAAACGAACGCCCTCACACCGTCTGTTCGGTACAGGCGCTACCTGAACCAGCCGCCGGATTACAACGGTCCTTCCTATCCCTCATTACCAAACGGGGATAACGGCATCGGCTTGAACGGCGGCGCCTTTGGCAACTGGTACACCGGCAGTTGCATCCGCGTCAAGATCAACGGTACGGATTACATGGCGCAAAAGCCCGCAGCCTCGATTACGTATCAGGAAGGTGCTGCCAACTACCTGAGCTTCACCTGGAGTCTGGAAAATACCAGCACCATGACCCTGACATTTATGGCACCACATGATGGGCATGCCGTGTTCTGCCGAGTCGGACTCTCCACTCCGGATATGGCTGTCACCTCTTTGCAGGTACTCCTCACCTGCTACCCGGGCGGATTCGGCCCGGCCTGGAACCTGCCCTCACATCGGCATGTCATAACCCCGCATAATGCGGTGGAAACGCCGCCCGGGTCCGTTTCACCCTGGCCTATACTCACCTTGCACACGGCCGATGATTGGATCTACTACTGTGACAAGCATGAGAGCATCGGCTCGCTCGGATTGCAATACACGCCGACGAGCCTAGGTGGCCAGGTCGTCGTCTCCACCTATGGAGTGACAACCACCCTGAACTATCCGGTCAGCACGACCAATATCAACTTGGCGTTCTCCGCCTTCGACGAGGAAATCGATGCGGCGAAACGTGCATTCTTTGCACGACTCGCCAGTGATCGTGCTGGCCTGGCAACCGCGCCATCCTGGCCGGCGACGCCGGCCGTCAAGCCGGAACTTCAACTGACGGACCCAACAGCAGGCTCACCGACAGTCCCTCCCTACAAAGCTGACTACTGGACCTTTTCCAATGCAACCTTTTCACCGAAAGTGCGATATAGGCGATACCTGAACCAACCCCCGGACTATACCGGCCCTTCTTATCCCTCTCTGCCGACGGGTGAACATGGCGTTGGATTGGATAACGGACCGTTCAATTACTGGTACGCCGGCGGTTGCATCCGCGTGAAAGTGAACGGCACCGACATCATGGCCGCAAAGCCCGCTGTACAAACAACCTACCGGGAAGGGTCCAATGGTTATCTCCGTTTAGTCTGGGAACTGGCCGACTCGCGCACGATGATTCTCAACTTCATGGTGCCAAGTGATGGCCATGCCGTGCACTGCCGCACGCAGATCACCCCACCCTATCTGCCGACGGATACGGTGCAAATTACATTAATGTGCTATCCCGGAGGGTATAATCCTGCGTATGGTCTTCCCTCCCATCGCACGGTGGAGACCGCACACGCCCTCGTTGAGGTGCCTCCTGGGTCGGTCGCTCCCTGGCCAGTCCTCACCCTGGATCCTGCTGATGACTGGATTTACTACTACGACCAGATTACGAACACCGGCTCGCTTGGTTTGCTGTACACTCCGACACTCTCCGGGGGACAGGTAACCGTGTCAAGCTATGGCGTGGTCACCACGCTGAATTATCCTGGCGATACACAAACCATGAACTTAACGTTTACCGCCTATACCCAGGCCAATACGACTGCACGGCAAACGTTCCTGTCAGGATTAACCGGCGACCGCACGTATGCCAACACCACCCCGTCCTGGCCAGATGTGCCGATCAGTATCGAACGCGCAGTGACGATCACCCCGGGTTCGCCAACTGTTCCCCCGAAAAAACGGGACACCTGGAAATGTCACACACGCGTGAGTGCGCCCTGGATCCGATATTCACGATATCTCAATCAACCACCGGATTATACCGGTCCCTCCTACCCCTCCCTGCCGACGGGCGATTACGGTATTGGGCTGGATAACGGTCCCTTCAACTTCTGGTATGCCGGTAGTTGTATCCGTGTGAAAGTGAACGGCACCGATATCATGGCAGCCAAGCCTGCGAATAGCATCACGTATCGCGAGGGAGACAACGGCTACCTCCGTCTCATCTGGGAACTGGCCGACTCGCGTACGTTGACCCTGACATTTTTAGTGCCGGATGATGGCCACGCCGTGCATTGCCGTACGCAGATATACCCACCTTACCTCGCGACGGACACGGTAGAACTACGCCTGACCTGTTATCCGGGTGGGTACGGTCCGGCATATGGCTTGCCGTCACATCGCACCGTACAGACGGCGCACGCGACACTCGCGGTGCCCCCGGGTTCGGTTGCCCCCTGGCCGGTACTGCCCCTGGGCCCCACTGACGAATGGATCTACTATTACGATCAGGTCGCAGACACCGGTTCCCTCGGTTTACTGTACTCACCTACAACGGCAACAGGGCAAGTGCTCGTATCGACATATTCGGTGGTCACCACGCTGAATTATCCTGGCGACACCCCGGCCATTGATCTGACTTTCACCGCCTATGACCAGGCCAACGCCGTCGCTCAAACAACCTTCGATACCCGAAGAGCTGATGACCAGGCGTTTGTACTGAAAACCGCGTTCTGGCCGGGTGAACCTCCGGTCATCGCCTCACATCCACTGGGCTTGAATGAAAATGAGCCCTACGGACGCTTGACCGATGCCTATGCGACGCCGCATGTACCCTGGAGTAAACCCTACGCCTGGGGCAATGTGCGGTCATTAGTGCTCGCGCCGGCCTACAGTCAGCGGGAAACGGCGGAATTGGCGCAACGCTTGTCAATGGACTACTCCGCGTGGATGTCGTTGAACTTCACGCAAGTCACCAGTGATCCGGTTGATCCATCCGACGCCTTCTTCAAGCCGCATTCCACCCTGGCCTACGACCTGTTGGCCAAGGAATTAAGCAATGGCTATGAGGTATTTGTGCTCGGCAAACTCGACTGGATGATGATGCCGGCGAAACAACGCCTGGCGCTGGTGGAAAAGGTCTATAACGGCGCCGGGCTGGTCTACGTGAATCCGCACAGCAGCAATGACGAACTGAATGTCCTGTTCGGCGGACAGGCGGATATCGCGGGATTCAACTATATCCTGAGTAATCTGCCGGTTAGCGCATTACCGCGACTCAGCACGATCGCACCCTCGACCCTGGTGCAGGCCGTGAATTTTGGCACAGGACGCGTGGTCAAACTGAACTACAATGAAGCGGTCCCCTCGACCGCCGGGTACGCCTGGCCATGCCTGACGCCCCAGTGGCAGCAAGATGATCCTCAACGCGGGTGGTATCCGCTTGAAACGCTGCCGGCACAGGAATGGGTGCCGTACGAGTATTACCAGGCGCTGGTCGCACGCGCCGTCCTCTGGGCCGGACGCAAAGCGCCAAAGACGCAACTGGGCGTAATCAGCGTCCCCAGTCCCGTAACATGGGGCACCACGCCCATCGCATCCGCGACCGTGACCGATGCGCCCACTGGCGCGATCGTCAGTGCTGTCGTGCGGCATGCGTCCGAACAAAACACCAGCTATGTGCTGACCGATCAGCCAGCCACAGCAGCGCAGTTCACCTTGCCGGTGCTGCCGGCGGGCGATTACTTCCTCGATCTCTGGGTACGCACGGCCGACGGATCGACGACGCTCACCTGGGGTAGTGCGGCCTTCACAGTAACGGCCGACTTCCCCTTCGGCGCTATCACGTTGAACCAGTTACAATATAATGTCGGCGATGTTGTAAGTGGGCAAATCACACTGCCCAGGACGCTCTCCCAGGATGAAGCATTGGAAATTACTCTGTGGGATAACTGGGGAAGACAGGTGGCTGCGGCGACGCCTGCGATCAACGGCACCACGGCAACCTTTGCCTTCCCGGCATTACAACCGCTGTCGATCATGCACCGCGTGCACGCACGCCTGCTGCGCAACGGCGTGTTGGTGAGCAGCGCCAATCTTCAATTCCCCGTGCGCGCACTGCAGCGCCGTGACGAGTTCATGGATATTGTCTGGTGTAGCGTGAAGAACACCCCGCTCAACCAGCAAATGTTGAATAAACTCGCTTCACAGGATGCCGCCGATGCGATCGATATCCCCTTCAAGTATGCCACTGCCGCACGGAACATCGCATCGGCCAACTTGCAGGTGCTCCCCTACCCGAATGGTTTCGGCCATCTGTACGGGGGAACGCAACATATCGTGTCTGCCAGCCCCGGCAACTCGCATGGCTGCATGAGCCACCCGTACACGCTGGATGCGCTGGATGATACGATGGCAGGACAAGCCGACATTTACGGCCCGTACGGCCCAGTCGGCTATACGAATGGCGACGAATCGCTGTACTCGACTGACCCTGATGTCTGCTGGTGCTCATCCTGTTTGACAAAGTTCCGCACGCATTTACAGCAGACGTACCCGAGCCTGACCGTGCTGAATACCGAGTGGGGCACCGCGTACCTCACCTGGGATGACGTCATGCCGAGCACCTATGAGCAAGCGAAAACGACGGGCGTCTACGCGCCCTGGGTCGAACATCGCCGTGTCTCTGATCGTACTTTCGCTGAGTTTTATGAAGCCTCGCAGGACGGCTTGCATGCGGCCGGCGACACCGGAGCCCGCGCCGGTTTCGATGGTGCGGGGGACGGACGACAACCCAACTACGGTTATAACTGGTGGGAACTCACGCAACACGTGGATCTCATCCAGTCGTATCGCTATAACGGCGCCGCATCCATGAAAATGTTCCGCTCCTTCCTTCGATCCGGCACCCTGAGCGGCATGTGGTACGGCACCTATGGCCTCAGATGGATCATCGGTCCCAACACCGTGGAGTACTGCCACGGCTTCCCGTGGGAGAGTCTCTTCCACGGTCTCAATTCCGCCTGGTTCTGGACCATGGGCGAGCCGGGTAATCATAGCGGTTACGCGCCGGACCTCACCAACCTACCGTTCTTTGAGGCGCGGACGCAATCGCTCCACGAAATCAAGTCAGGCATCGGCAAGTTGCTCCTCTCCGGCACACGGCAGAACGATGGTGTGTGCCTCCATTACTCCAATGCCTCGCGCATCGCGGAGAGCCTCTACGCGTCCGGCAGCGACTGGGGGAAAGCCTGGGTCAGCGCGCAGACCGATATGACGCTGACGCTGGATGACAACGGCTTTGCCTACGATTACCTGGCCACCGAACAGATCGAGGGCGGTACACTGGCCACCCGCAACCCGGAGGTCTTCATCATGATGCACAGCCGGGCAGTGTCCGCCAGCGAAGCCGCTGCCATTCGAACGTACGTACAGAACGGCGGCGTGGTCATTGCCGATATCGTGCCCGGCGAGTTGAACGGCCATGGCACCCCACAACAGACCAGCATGCTCGCGGACCTCTTCCCCAGCAGCGTGCCTGGAACCATCACGCCCTACGGCGCCGGCAAGACCATCCTGCTCACCGCCGATATAGTGGAGGGGTATACCACGCCCCGCAACTCGCAGTTTGGCTGGAAGCTGTTGAATGGACGGTGGCAGTCGCTGGGAACGTTGCTGCAAAACGAAGTCGGCCTCACCCCGCCGGTCAGAATCACCCCCGTCGGCGCCACCATCATGCCGCCCACCGGCATCAGTCGTTTCCAGTGTGGCGACATCGAATACATCGGCGTGTTGCGCGAGTACTTCTTATCCGACCACACATCCTACGAGGCGGTCATCGACTTCCCAACCACGGCGCATCTCTACGATGTGCGCGCCGGCCAATACCTCGGCTACACCAATACGATTGACGTGCCGATAACGTATGAAGCGCAACTCTACGCGCTATCGCCCTACCATGTGGATGCCGTCAATATCACGGCACCAACGACGGCCACCCGGGGAGTGCCAACCGTCATGACCGTTGCCGTGAGTGTGACCGGCGCCCAACCGTCGCGTCATGTCTTCCATGTGACAGTTCTC
>JAGUZN010000294.1 GCA_020060775.1 Armatimonadota bacterium | reverse complement strand
GGCGGTTATCTGCTCACCGGCGTGCTGCAGCAGCCGATCAGCTACCGCGTGCTCTTTCCGGTGGCTGCGGCGCTGGGCGTGCTGGCGATCTGGATGTTCGGCCACATTCCCGAGGCGCAGGTGAAAGCGGGATCGGAGACGCGCTTCACCGTGTGGGAGGGGATGACCACGCTGGTGACGGACAAGCGCTTCGGGCTGTACTCGCTCGCCTTTCTCCTCTTCGGCTTCGGCAATCTGCTGCAAAGTCCGCTCATTCCGCTCTTCCAGGTGGACGAGCTGAGCATTTCCAACCAGTGGGTGGGGTATCTGGCGATGACCGGTGCGGGGGTGAGCGCGCTCTTTTATTACATCTGGGGGCGGGTGCTCGACCGCCACAGCCCGTTCATCGCGGTCATCCTCTCCTTTGCCGTCACCGCGGTGGCGCCCCTGGTGTACGCCAATGCGCACTCGGTGGAGGTGCTCATGCTGGCCTCGGTGCTCATGGGCATCGCCATGCCGGGCATCGATCTCACCTGGCTCAACGCCGTGCTGCACTTCACCGAGCGCGAGGGCATCCCACGCTACGCGGCCATGCACACCTTTCTGGTGGGGGTGCGCGGGTTGCTCGCGCCGTTTGTGAGCATCTGGTTGCTGAACACGCTGGGCCTCTCGCTGCGCCAGTGCTTCTACGTCTCCGCGGGGGTGATCTTCCTGGGCACCATCATGATGGCGCTGGTGGTCATCTTCGTCATCCTGCCGCATCAGCGCGCGCAGGCCGCGCTGCGCCGACCCCGTCCCCGCGTGGAAGTTGATGAGGGGTAGGGGGGCCTTCCGCTTTCCCCTCGTGGCATCCCTGCCGGGATGCATGATAAAGGAAGACCCCCCTCCTACCTCCCCCCGTTGCGACAGGGGGAGGGAATGGCGTGGTGCAAGGTCGAAGCCGGCGCTGTGGTGTCGGGCACGCATGCCAGGGCGGGAGTTCCGGCGCGGTACGGCGACCGCGCCCTACGGACGGGCCTCACGCCGCCGTTCACCGGAGGAGAGCATGCGGTGCACACCCTCCCCCGAATTCTGTGTCCCGAATCCCGTGGTCAGACGAGCACGGGCTGGGGGGCGACTCTTCGCCTGTCGCGATGGAGAGCCAAAGGTCTATCAGTTTACTGCTCGCATACGACGACTGGTCTGCTGCCCCGCGTGATGAAGGCCAGTTGTCGGGTACTGATATCCAGGAGGACGATCTGCGGGCCGAACTGGTAGACTACTTGATCACCGGGAAGTAGGGTGGGGTGTCGCGAAGGCCACCTCACGAACGGCAATTCAAGACCAAGGTCGAATGATTCACCGGTATCCATGTTCTCGAGTCTTACCCCTGAGGTGCCCCAGAAATCGGTCTGCACATGCCAGCCTACGCCGGCGTGGTCACGCAGGTCGAGGGAACTCTCGAAGCCAGTAAGGAATCGTGAGAAACTGTTGTAGTTCTCTATACCATCGAAGCGTTCATAATATCTTGTGAAGATGTTGTCGACTTCTTCAGCTGACACCGCAACCGGTGGGGATCCATCAAGACGGATGCGATAGTGCTTGTCATCATGCAGGTAGTAGACGATAGCGGTGGGGTTGGCGGCGAAACGCAACCCATGCGTGATCCTGGCATGGCGGATAAAGCCCGTGCCCGAGACAGAGAGATAGTAGACCGCAAGCAACAGGTAGGAGGCGATGTGCGCAAAGACGACGGCTTGCAGGGTTCGCTGCCAGCGATAGTGCCGCGGGTCCTCTTCGCCGTATTCCTTGATGTCGCGTAACCGGTTCTGATTAAATGCCAAGCGATAAAAGGGCCATTCAATAAGGATGGACAGGCCGAAGGCGATGACAGCCATCACCCCCACCAGCCATGGCAGGCGATATAAGGGGGTGTCACCTAGGAGTGCGTTCGTCACCTGTGAGTACTTGACATTAAACAGCGTTAGGCCGGCAAACATGGACAGGTAATTGGCCAGTATGGCCAGGGGGCTGATGAGATGATAGCGGATGCCATACAGGCGAGCGATGAAGAACGCTTCGCACAGGCCGATGATGGCATTGCCAACGAAGAAATGCGCCATCCCCGCCCACATCAACAGCGTCCCCGCATTGGCACATGCGGGCATGGTCAGCGCGAGCAGCAACCCCGTCATGAGAAGAATCCTGTAGCCCATGTTCGCAGTTGCCTGTTCCATAGCCACTCCGTATGCGGGGAGATGATGGATGATAGTATACCCCCGGGCGACCTGGTGGTCCAGCGCCTGGGCACCAGGAGAAACTCGCGTTCCTTTCCCACATTACCGGTGGTGCAGCAGGGGGAGGGCATGCTGTACACACCCTCCCCCGCATCCCGAATCCCAAATCCCGAACCCCAACCCCGCCATCAGACGAGCACGGGCTGGGGGACGACCTCGGGCACGCCCACCCAGCGGCGGGCGGCGGCGGATTTGCTCATGGCGTCGAGCACGGCGTGCACGCGCGCGCCATCCCAGAAATCGGGGTGCGGGTGCTCGTCGTGCGCCACGGCGTTGAGGAAGTTGCCCACCATGTGCGTGAAGGTGTGCTCATAGCCGATGATGTGCCCGGCCGGCCACCAGGAAGCCATGTACGGATGGCTGGCATCGGTGGCGAGGATGGTGCGGAAGCCCTGCAGGTGCGCCGGGTCTTCCCGGTTGAAGTACTGCAGTTCGTTCATGCGCTCGAAGTTGAAGGCGATGCTGCCCTTCTCGCCGTTGATTTCAAAGCCCCAACCGTTCTTACGCCCGCCGGCAAAGCGTGTGGCCTCGAAGGTGCCGAGCGCGCCGTTGCGGAAGCGGGCGAGCGAAATCACGGCATCGTCTACCGTCACCGCCCCTTTGCCCGCCGCGGCCTGTGCGCCCAGCCCGGCATCCGTGCCGCCCAGCAGTGGGCGTTCTTTGATAAACGTCTCCATGGTGGCGCACACTTCGTCGATGGCGCCCACCAGCCAGAGGGCGATGTCGATGATGTGCGCGTTGATGTCGCCGTGTGCGCCGGAGCCGGCGGCGTGCTTATCCAGCCGCCACACCAGCGGGAAGTCGGGATCCATGATCCAGTCCTGCAGGTAGGTCCCCCGCCAGTGGTAGATGCGGCCCAGGCGGCCTTCTTCGATCATCTGCTTGGCCAGCGCCACTGCCGGGCAGGCGCGGTAATTGTGCATCACCATGTGCTTCACGCCGGCGGCGTCGGCGGCCTGCGCCATCTTCACCGCCTGCTTGAGGTTCATGGCCAGCGGCTTCTCGCAGATCACGTGCTTGCCCGCGCGCAGGGCGGCCAGGGTGATCTCCATGTGCGTGTCATTGGCGGTGCAGATATCGACGATGTCGATCTCTTTGCGGCGCACCACTTTGCGCCAGTCGGTGTCCGTCTTCTGCCAGCCGAATTGCGCGGCGGCAGCCTGCACGGCCTCTGCGTTCCGCCCGACGAGTGTCTTCATCACCGGCTCGGCGGCGGGGTTCATCATGCGCGCCACCTGGCGAAAGGCATTGCTGTGCGCTTTGCCCATGAACTTGTAGCCGATCAACGCGATATTCAATTGCGGTGTACTCATAGTAGTCTCCTCGATGCGTGGGGCGATTCCATGTTGCCCAATTTGCAGGTTCGCAGAACGTCTACGCCCAGTAGGCCTGGCCGCACGGTTCGCTGATGAGGCAGTCCTGCAGGAAGGCGACGGCTTTCTTAAACCCTTCGTTGCTGCTCATCAGGCTGTCTTCGTGCTCGATGGAGAGCGCGCCGTCGTAGCCGACCAGCCGCAGGGCGCTGATGATCGCTTTCCAGACCTGCGCGTCGTGGCCGTAGCCGACGGTGCGGAAGATCCACGAGCGGTGGAGTTCGTCGGTGTAGCTCTTGGTGTCGAGCACGCCGTGCAGCTTGCCGTTCAGTTCATCGACTTTGCAGTCCTTGGCGTGGAAGTGGAAGATCGCGCCCGCCTGGCCAAGCAAACGAATGCTGTGCACGGGGTCCATGCCCTGCCAGAAGAGGTGGCTCGGGTCGTAATTGACGCCGATGCACTCGCCGCAGCTTTCGCGCAGGCAGAGGGCGCTCTCCGGGTTGTAGACGATGAAGCCCGGGTGCATCTCCAGCCCCACGCGCACGCCCTTGGATTTGAGCAGAGCGTTCTGCGCCGTCCAGTAGGGGATGGCCACGTCGTTCCACTGGTAGTGCAAGATTTCGCCGAAATCGGGCGGCCACGGGCAGGTGACCCAGTTCGGATACTTCGCGCCGGGGTGATCGCCCGGGCAGCCGGAGAAGTTCACCACCGTCTCGATGCCCAGCATGCTCGCCAGTTCGATGGTCTTCACGAACGTCTCGTGGTGATCTTTCGCGATGGCGGCGTTCGGGTGCAGCGGGTTGCCGTGGCAGGAGAGCGCGGAGATCTCCAGCCCGCGGTCGGTGACCCGCTTCATCCACTGCTGCGCCTTCGCCTTGTCGGTGGCCAGCTCGTCCAGCGGGCAGTGTGCGCCGCCCGGATACGCACCGGTGCCGATTTCCACCGCATCGCAGCCGGCCGCCTTGATGTAGTCCAGCGCCTGCTCGAAGGGCAGGTCACTGAAGAGCACGGCAAACACGCCAACTTTCATGTCGATACCTCCATAGGGGAAGAGGGATTCAGTTGTCGAGACGATCAAAGACAGCAGGGAGAAGATTACCGTGGTTTCTTCCGCCCTGCGCTATCACTACTTACCAGACGGGTGTGCGTTTTCCTGCTCGCTCTTATGCACGATCATAGTTAAAATTGGCGTCGCGCGAGAGATCGCTGGATTCACCGCGTAAAACACGTTATACTGTGTGCCGACATTCTTCTGACAGGATACGCGATATGCCGGCAACATCGATGGACCAGCTCGTCTCGCTGTGCAAGCGGCGAGGGTTTATTTTCCCCGGGAGCGAAATCTACGGGGGCCTGCAGGGCACCTACGATTTCGGCCCGCTGGGCGTTGAACTGAAAAACAATCTCAAGAAAGCCTGGTGGCGCGCCAACGTCTACGAGCGCGACGACATGGAGGGGCTCGACGCCTCCATTCTCATGAATCACTGGACGTGGAAATACTCCGGCCATGAGGACACCTTCGTGGATCCCATGGTGGACTGCCGCGCGTGCAAGAGCCGCTGGCGGGCGGACCAGGTGAAGAACGGCCGCTGCGAAAAGTGCGGGTCGGCCGACCTCACCGAGCCGCGCCCCTTCAACATGATGTTCCGCACCATGGTCGGTCCGGTGGCCGACGAGGATTCCTACGCGTACCTTCGTCCTGAGACCGCGCAGGGCATCTTTGTGAATTTTAAGAATGTGGTCGATTCCACCGGCCGCCGCCTGCCCTTCGGCATTGCGCAGATCGGCAAGTCGTTCCGCAACGAGATCACCCCGCGCAACTTCATCTTCCGCGTCCGCGAGTTCGAGCAGATGGAGATCGAGTACTTCGTGCGCCCAGGCGACGACGAGATGTGGCACCGCCGCTGGGTGGAGGATCGCATCAACTGGTGGACCACCCTCGGCCTCAGCCGCGACAACCTGCGCATCTACGAGGTGCCGGCGGGTGAACTGGCGCACTACTCGAAAGCCACCGTGGACGTGATGTACAAATACCCCATCGGCTGGGAAGAGATCGAGGGGATCGCCAACCGCACCGACTTTGACCTGGGCTCGCACTCGAAGAACCAGGACACGCTGGAGCTGCACGCCCACGTGATGAAGAACGAGCACAGCACGGCGAAGCTGACCATCCCCGATCCCGAGACGAACAAGCCGATCGTGCCCTACGTGATCGAGCCCTCCGCCGGGGTGGACCGCGGCGTGCTGGCGCTGCTCTGCGAAGCGTACGACGAAGAGACGCTGCCCAACGGCGAAACGCGCACCGTGCTGCGCCTGAAGCCGTCGATGTCGCCCATCAAGGCGGCGGTGGTGCCGCTGAAGCGCAATGCGCCCGAGATCGTCGACGCCTGCAAGGCGATCAAGCGCGACCTGCAGTGCACCGGCGAAATGCGCGTGGTCTACGAGGACACCGGCAACATCGGCAAAGCCTATCGCCGGCACGACGAGGTGGGCACGCCCTACTGCATCACCGTGGACTTCGAAACGCTGGAGAACAAGACGGTCACCATCCGCGACCGTGACACCATGGCGCAGATCCGCCTGCCCATCGACGAGGTCTACGACTACCTGAAGAAGGGCATCGCCGAGACCTTTACCCGCTGCGAGTCGTAACAGTGGTCGGAGCGCCGGCGAGAATGGTGGCATCTCTGCGGGATGCGTAGAAAAGTGAATCCCGATGAACGGAGAAGTTTTGCATACACATCTATTGCTCGATTCCCGCATGATCTCCACAGTGGAACTTGCCCGCCTGACACCGGGGCAGGTGGTGAAGGCGGTGGAGAACCCTCTCTTTGTCGAGGATCGTCCCTGGGAGGTGCGGATCGACAACCTCTATGCGAATGTGTTGCATGACGAGGGGCGTTTTCGGTGTTGGTACAGCCCTTTTACCGTGGATGAGATGGAGACGAACACTCCGCCGGAACGC
>JAGUZN010000426.1 GCA_020060775.1 Armatimonadota bacterium | reverse complement strand
GTGGTAGCTGTTGCCCCGTATCTATATGCCGGCAACGCTGATTTTACGGATGCGCTCCAGCGAGAACAGGCGCGTCTCATTACGCAGCAGGCAGAACGCCTCCACGGCGATGCCATCCGTCCACAGCGGGCGGATTTCGCGCCGGGTGACGCGGCCCCTGCCATCCTGATACTCGATCATCAGCGTCACGCCGGATTCCAGCGCCGTGCGCACCAGGTGGAACTCCTCGCGTCCATCCGTCGCCGGCGCCGTGGTGTGCGGCATCGATGACTGCCGCTGCAGGCACAGCAGGAAGAGCGCCAGGCAGTCGCGAGCGTCTTCCAGTGCGCGATGCGCCTGGCGCAATCCCAGGCCATGCACGGTTGTTAAGGTATCCAGACGGTAGTTGGGGGCGCCGGGCAGCAGGCGACGCGACAACGAACAGGTATCGATCGAGGTCACGGTGAGTTCCGGCAGTCCCTGGCGCTGGCACTCCGCACGCAGGAAGCGCATGTCAAACGGCGCGTTATGTGCGACCAGAAAATCCGCCTGGCGGCAGAAGTCGAGGAAGGCGGGAAGCACCTCGCCGGCGGAGGGTTTGTCGCGCACCATCCCATCGGTAATACCGTGCACCGCAATAGCCGCCGGAGGGATGGGCATGCCCGGATGCACCAGCGTCTGAAAGTGTCCGGTCTCCGCGCCGTTCTCCCAGCATACCGCGGCAAACTCCACGATGCGGTCGCGTTCCGCGGAGAGGCCAGTCGTTTCCAGGTCCAGGGCGACGATGCGCGTGTGTGCTGTAATGCGATACATGTTGCGGGATATTGTACCGGAAAATCCTCGCGCTGGCGATGGCCGTGTTGCTCGCTGCGGGCGAGTATGGTACACTCTGCGCGATGTCAGCTACAGAACACACCGGAGTGCATATCTGTCCGTATTGCCAGCAGGCCGTCTCGTCGTATATGGCCGATCGCACCTGCCTGCACTGCCATCAGCCGATCTTCGACGTGCCCTGCCCGCAGTGCCACCGGAAAACGCTCAACCTCACCTTGCTTGCGCGGTACGGCACGGTGCGCTGCTTCGCCTGCCGTGCCGAGTATGCTGGCCTCCCGCTGGAGCGCACGCAGCCGGCGCCGACCCCGGCCAAACCCATTCCCGCCGTGCTCGCCCGCCCGCAGTTGCACCCCGCACCGGAAACCATGCCGGTGGCGCGTGGCCCCAAGGCACCCATCGTACCCAATGCCGAACAGGCGCGCAAGCAGGTGGAAGAGCATCTGGTGGGGCTGGAACGCGCCGGGCAGGACCGCGAGATGTTGCGCGCTCCCGAACTGCGCATCATCGTGAACCAGATGCTCGATGATGTGCATGATCTGCTCGCCCTCGATGACGAAATGAACGCCGAGGGCATCACGCCGGCGCTGGTGCGCGATTTGCAGCGCCTCTCGCGCTTGGCGCGTTGCTGCTACGCCCCGCTGCTGCCATCCGCCGTGGTGCATCTGCCGCTCTACGCCCAGGCCTGGGCGTTCATCGTGGATGATGCCGTGCGCCGCTGGCAGCTGGTGCGCCGCCGCCAACTGGCCGATGAACTCGGACTGCAGATGATGCTGGTGCTCCCCGACGTCACGCGGTTCGACCCCCAGCGCCACGAGTGCGATGGCGATGCTGAGGCCGGCGTGGTGATCGACGAGGTGCTTGAGCCCGGATTCACCCTTAATGATCGGGTGCTGTGTAAAGCGTTCATCCGCCCGGCAACACGGCGATGAAATCGCCGGAGCAAGTTGGCAGGATATTGCCCGTTGAACGAGAAATAATACACTGTCGCACGCTGATGGCAGGACTTTTCGTCACGTCGCCGATTCCGTCATCACTTGCTGCCCATCACCTGCCGCAAGGCGTCTGATGGGCAGTTGTTGCGTCTGAATGTTAGTAAAGAGGAAACGCCCAATGATCGAGCGCTATAGCTATCCCGAAATGAAGGCCCTCTGGGAACCCCAGAGCCGATATGACACCTGGCTGGAAGTCGAGTTGCTCATTGCCGAAGCTTGGTCCGAACTCGGCGTAGTCCCCCGCGACGCGGCGGTCGCCCTGCGTAAGAACGCCAAAGTCGATGCCGCCCGCGCCATTGAACTCGAGGGCGAAACGCCGGGCAAAGAGGCGGAAGGCAAAGAGAAAAAACGCACGCGCCATGATCTCATCGCCTTCCTGCACGCCGTGTACGAGCACCTTGGCGACGAGAAGAAGTGGCTGCACTACGGCGTCACCTCCTATGATATCGAAGATACCGCGCTGTCGCTGCTCATGAAAAAAGCGTCAGACCTGCTGCTGAAAGATCTCGACGAGTTGGAAGCGGCGATCATCGAGCGCGCAAAAGAACACAAGTACACCTACATGATGGGGCGCAGCCACGGCGTGCATGCCGAGCCGATCACCTTCGGGCTGAAGCTCTGCGTGTGGCTGGGCGAGCTGCGCCGCCGACACGCCATGTTCGAGCGTGCCGTCGAAACGATTGCCGCCTGTAAGATCTCCGGCGCGGTGGGCACCTTTGCCAACGTCGATCCGCGCGTGGAAGAGTACGTGGCCGCCAACCTCGGTCTCGCGCCGTCGCCCGCGGCCACCCAGGTGCTGCAGCGCGACCGTCATGCCGAGTACCTCGCCGCCCTGGCGGTGCTCGCCGGCAGCCTGGAACAGTTCTCCACTGAGATCCGCAACCTGCAGCGCACCGACATTCTGGAAGTCGAAGAATCCTTCCAGGCCGGGCAGCGTGGTTCTTCCGCCATGCCGCATAAACGCAATCCCATCGTGTGCGAGCGCGTGAGTGGAATGGCGCGCCTGATGCGCTCCTACCTTACCCCGGCCATCGAGAACATGGCCCTCTGGCACGAGCGCGACATCGCCCACTCCTCGGTGGAGCGCGTCATCATTCCCGACGCCTGCATCCTCATGGATTACATGCTGAAGAAATTCACCGGCGTGGTGAAGGGCATGCACGTCTATGAGAAGCGCATGCTGAAAAACCTGAATGCCACCGGCGGCCTCTTCAACAGCGAAGCGGTGATGCTGGCGGCGGTGAAGAAGGGTATGGATAAAGACACCGCTTACACCGCCGTGCAGCGCAACGCTATGGATACCTGGGAAAAGATCCAGCAGGATGAGATGCCGCCCGAACAGTTGGATACCTACTACCGCGATGCACTGAAAGCCGATCCGGAGTTGAGCCGGTATCTGACAGCGGAGGATATCGACCACGCCTTCGATTGGCGCAGCCACTTGCGGCATATCGACGTGTTCTACCAGCGCCTGGGCATCGCAGAGTGTCCGGTCAATGCGTAGGATTGTGCCGGTCGTCTAGCAGCAACGCGGGGCAAAGATCGCAGATCGGCGAAAGTTATGTCGGCTGACAGCGTAGTATGATCTTCGGGGAGGTGTTGCACCATGCCGGGACGTTACCTGTTCGCACTCGTGCTGATTGCCGTGGGTATCGGTATTCTGGGCGATCTGTTCGGCCAGTGGGACTTCGCCGCCATCCTGAGCGAGTGGTGGCCGGTGCTCATCATCGCGTTGGCGCTGAATGCGCTGGTCCGGCTCCCCCGCCGACCGTGGGGGGCGCTGTTCTGGCTGGTGGTCGGCGTGATGCTGCTGCTATGGGAATTGGCGCTGCTGCCCGCCAATCTCTGGGCGCTGATCGTCGGGATTCTGCTCATCGCGCTCGGGGTGTACGTGTTATTGCCGAAACGGCGCAAGGCACCTCCCGCGCCGCTGGCGCCGCGCGAGCCGCAGTGGGAAACGCTGCCGCCCGACCGGGATACAATGCGTGAGGACGTAATGTTCAGCGGTGCACAGCGCCGCTTTACCTCTCCGCATTTTCGCGGGGGCACGGCGAACGTGGCCTTCGGCGGCGCCACCTTCGATTTGCGCCAGGCGGAACTCGTCCCGGAAGGCGCAACGCTGGAACTGGCGGTCACCTTTGGCGGCATTGAACTGCGCGTGCCCGACCACTGGACGGTCTTCTCCAGCGGCGATATGGTGCTCGGAAGCTGCGAGAATCGCACGCGCCCCGCGGCAGATATCGCTGGCAAACCGGTGCTGCACGTGATCTGCAGCGGTGCGTTCGGCGGCATTGAAATACATAATTGAACCCGGCACGGCGAAGAAGTGTGAGCTGACAATAAAGGAGCCTACGGTGCTGTACCATGTGAAGATCGAGATCACCCTGAAACCGACGGTGATGGATGCCCAGGGCACGACGATGGAAAAGGCCCTGCATAAAATGGGGCACGCTGACGTGCAGAACGTGCGCATCGGCAAGTTTGTCACCATGGAAGTTGAGGCGAAGTGCACCTCCTGCGCCCGCAGCGCGGCAGAAGCGATGTGCAAGGAATTGTTGGCGAACCCGATTATCGAACAGTTCGAAGTGCACGTCGTCGAGGCGGAAACGGAGTGCGTAGCATGAAATTCGGTGTCATCGTCTTTCCCGGGTCCAATTGCGATGCCGACTGCCACCACGCCATACATACCGTCACCGGGCAGGAAGTCCGCTACGTCTGGCATGAAGAAACCGATATCGATGACCTCGATTGCGTGGTGCTCCCCGGCGGATTCTCCTATGGCGACTACCTGCGGTGCGGCGCGGTCGCCCGTTTTTCGCCGGTGATGGGCGAGATCGTGCGACATGCGGCCAAGGGCAAGTTCGCCATCGGCATCTGCAACGGTTTTCAGGTGCTCACCGAATCCGGCCTGCTGCCCGGCGCGCTGTATCGCAACGATCACTTGAAATTCGTCTGCAAGCCGCAGCACCTGCGCGTCGAGCGCACCGGCATCCCCTTCACCCATTTCTACTCGCGCGGGCAGGTGGTGGAGTTCCCCATCGCCCACGGCGAAGGCCGCTTCTACGCCGATCCGGACACGGTGGCACAACTCGAAGATAATGGCCAGGTGGTCTTCCGATATTGTGCACCCGACGGTCAGGTGACCCCGGAGGCGAATCCGAACGGTTCGCTCAACAACATTGCCGGCATTTGTAACGAAGAGGGCAATGTCCTCGGGTTGATGCCGCATCCCGAGCGCCGCTGTGAGCGCCTGCTCGGCGGCACAGATGGTAAGAAATTATTCAAAGGCCTGGTCGAGAGCATGCTGGTGCATGCCATCAGTCTGGGACGCCGGTGACCCAAAAGCGAGTCCCCCCGCTCACCACCGGATGGTGTGAGGAGTCCTGATGGATCCTGTGTTGATCGGCCGCTATCTCGGTCCCACGGTCTTCGTCCTCTTTTGGGCGATACTGCTGGTCGGCGGCCTCATGCTGCGAGCACGTGGCCGCAATGCACCCGATGCGACGCTCACCGAAGAAACTACGGCGGCATCACCGCGGGGGTGGGGAATTTGGCACCTGCTGGCCGTTGCCGCGGTGACTTGCGGCGTACTGTTCGCCGCCGCCTACGTGCTGTTGCCGTGGGCTACGCGTCCGCGCTGGCAGAGTTACACGTCACAGACGGGGCGATACACGGTGAGCCTGCCTGCCCAGCCATACTTAGAACAGGGAGGCGTGGACACCGGGGGTATTCCGCAAGCATCGTATGCCGCAATTGTCGACCGCGGACGCTGGGGCACATCATACGCCGTACACTATTCAGACTTTCCGACGTCCGTGGTGAAACGGCGCAACCCCGAGGCGTTGCTGCATGAGATGCGCGATCAGGCGATTGTGGAGACCGGAGCGATCCTGATCAAGTCGTCCTCCCTGCGCTCGCCGGGCCCGGGCATGGATTTTCTCCTGCACCAGCAGGGGTATGGCGATGTCCGTGCGCGGCTGTTCCTGGTGGGCAATCGCGTGTATTACCTCTGGGCAGGCCCGATTACCGGGCCGCGGGTCACCACCGATGTCGCAACGTTTTTTGAATCGTTTACCGTAACGCCGTAAGAGTGATGTCTGATTGTCGTGAAAGAGAGCAGAGTATGACAACCGTCAAACCCTCGCAGTTGGAAATAGCCCTCGAACTGGGCATGAACGAGCAGGAATACCGCAACGTGCTGGATATTCTCGGCCGTGAACCTACCGGCACTGAACTGGCCATGTTCTCCGTCGAGTGGTCGGAACACTGCGGGTATCCGCGCAGCCGGTCGTTGCTGAAACTCTTCCCGAAAACGGGTAAATACCCGACGCGCGCGGAAGGCGAAGATGCCGGCGGCATCGAGATTGCCGATGGTCTCTATGTGATCTTCAAGATGGAGAGCCATAACCACCCCTCGCAGGTCGAACCTAAACAGGGCGCGGCCACCGGAGTGGGCGGCATCCTGCGCGATATCTTCACCATGGGCGCGCGGCCGGTCGCGTTGATGGACTCCCTGCGCTTCGGCGACCTCGCCACCGATAAAGCGAAATCGCTGCTGCATGGCGTGGTCGATGGCATCCAGTTCTACGGCAACTGCGTGGGCGTGCCCACCGTGGGTGGTGAAATCTATTTCCATCCCTCCTACCGCGACAACTGCCTGGTGAACGTGATGTGCGTGGGCATCGCCGAGCGCGGGCGCATGGCCACCAGCAAGGCCAAAGGACCGGGCAACCCCGTCATGGTGGTCGGCAACCGCACCGGGCGCGATGGCATCGGCGGCTGCTCCATCCTCGCCAGTCATGAGTTCAGCGAAGATGACGAGAAGCGACCGACTGTGCAAATCGGCGACCCCTTCACCGAAAAATGCCTGATTGAAGCCTGCCTGGAACTGCTGCAGGGCGATGCCGTGGTCGGCATGAAGGACATGGGCGCGGCCGGCATCACCTGCACCACCGCCGAGATGGCCGCCGCCGGCGAAGTGGGCATGGATATCGATCTCGCCAAAGTGCCTATGCGCGAAGAGGGCATGGAGCCGTGGGAGATCATGATGTCCGAATCGCAGGAGCGCATGCTCGTCGTGGTGCAGCGCGGGCGCGAGCAAGAGGTCATCGACATCTTCGAGAAGTGGAATCTCAATGCGAGCATCGTCGGCGAAGTGATCGAAGAGCAGGTGCTGCGCATTCGTTTCCATGGCGAACTCGTTGCCGAAGTGCCGAGCGAGCCGCTGGCCGCCGCACCGGTGTACTATCTCCCCGCCGACCCCCCGGAATGGCTGGATGCGGTGAACAATGCCGATCTCAGCGCCCTCTCGCTGCCTGCCGATTATACGGCGGCGTTGTGCTCGCTGCTTTCTTCGCCGAATATCGCCAGCAAACGCTGGATCTTCGAACAGTACGACCACATGGTGCAGACGAACACCGTGGTGCCGCCCGGCGCCGGCGACGCGGCGGTGATCCGCGTGAAGGGCACCGATAAGGCCATCGGCATCACCACCGATTGCAACAGCCGCTACTGCTACCTCGATCCCTATATTGGCGCGCAGATTGCTGTAGCGGAGGCCGCGCGCAATCTGGTCTGCGTGGGGGCGGACCCCGCCGCGGTGACCGACTGCCTGAACTTCGGCAAGCCGGAGAAGTCCGACCGCTTCTGGCAGTTGAAGCGCGGCGTGGAGGGGATCGCTGATGCCTGCCGCGCCTTCCAGGTGCCGGTGGTCAGCGGCAACGTGAGCCTGTAT